>NZ_JCAXDW010000011.1:0-153552 GCF_059759235.1 Paeniglutamicibacter sp. GQ140 | reverse complement strand
GGGCACGGAGCAGCGCACCGCAACCACGACGGCCGGCCCCGGGAGCATTCCTCCCGGGGCCCTGCGCATCCTGGCTGCCAAAAAGAATTGGCGCGCCCACCACCACTGTCACGATCCAGACCGTAGGCTATGGTCATGGCCAAGATGACAACAGCCCAGCACGTGGAATCCATCAGCGCAGGTTATGCCTTTGACGGGTTGGCGGTGAATCTGGGGGCAACGCTGGTCGATGGCCAGCTCTTCCCCGAGGCACAGGTCCGCCTGCCGTTGCGAATGATGAACCGGCACGGCCTGGTGGCAGGCGCCACCGGCACCGGCAAGACCATTACCCTGCAGTTGATGGCCGAACAGCTTTCGGCCCACGGGGTTCCGGTCTTCCTGGCAGACATCAAGGGCGATCTCACCGGTCTTTCCACGCCCGGGACCCCGACGGAAAAACTCACTGCGCGCACCGCCTCTGTCGGCATGAAATGGGAAGCCAAGTCCTTCCCCGTGGAGTATTACGCCCTGGGCGGCAACGGGCAGGGAACCCCGATCCGCGCCACCCTCTCCTCCTTCGGTCCCCTGCTGCTCTCGCGGATCATGGAGTTGAACGAAACGCAGGAATCCTGCCTGCAGCTGATCTTCCACTACACCGACACCAAGGACCTGGACCTCCACGACCTCAAGGACCTGCGCGCGGTCATCCAGCACCTGACCAGCGATGAAGGCCAGGACGAACTCGAGGGGCTGGGAGGCGTGTCCAAGGCGACCGCCGGCGTCATCCTGCGCGAGCTTGTCACCCTCCAGGCCCAGGGCATGGAGTCGTTTTTCGGCGAGCCGGAATTCGACACCGCCGAGCTCCTGCGCCAGGCACCTGACGGCCGCGGGGTCATCAGCATCCTTGAACTGCCGACCCTCATGGAAAAGCCGCTGCTCTTTTCCACCTTCATGATCTGGCTGCTGGCGGACCTCTTTGCCGAACTGCCCGAGGCCGGGGACCCGGAGAAGCCCAAGCTGGTGTTCTTCCTCGACGAGGCGCACCTGCTCTTCAACGGGGCCTCCAAGGCCTTCCTGACCTCGATCACGGCCACCGTCCGGTTGATCCGCTCCAAGGGCGTCGGCGTGTTCTTCGTGACCCAGACGCCCAAGGACGTTCCCGGCGACGTGCTGGGACAGCTGGCCAACCGCATCCAGCATGCCCTGCGGGCCTTCACCCCCGATGACGCCAAGGCACTGAAGTCGACGATCTCCACGTTCCCCACCAGCGACTACGACCTGGACGAGGCGCTGACGCAGGCGGGCACCGGCGAAGCGGTGGTCACTGTCATGAACGAGAAGGGCGCCCCCACCCCGGTGGCCTGGACGCGCATGTGGAGCCCTGAATCCACCATGGGCCCCTCCGCCCCCGACGTGGTATCCGGGATCATCGGTTCTTCCGCCCTGATGCAGGTCTACGGCACGAGCGTGGACCGCGAATCCGCCTACGAAAAGCTCAACGGGGCCACCACCTCGGGCTCCGAGGCGCCGGTGCCCACCGGAGGGTCGGTTGCCGCCCGGGTCCCGGGTCCCGGCCAGACGCAGGCCGACATCGACGCCGCCGCACGGCACATCGAGGAATCCATTCTTGGCCGGCCGTCGTCAATCCCGAATTCCGCTCCGGAACCGGGGGCGGCCGACTACACCAAGGCCGAACCGCCGGTGGCCACAACGGGTTCCCCCGGTGGCAGGACCAAGGCGCCGGCACCGGCGCAGAAGCCCGACAATCCCCTGCTTGACATGGCCTTACAGGCTGCAAACATGTTCGGAAGGGAAATGCTCCGCGGCATGTTCGGCACCAGGCGGCGCCGCCGCCGCTAGGACAATTAGCGCAAACGTCCCGATTTTCCCGGTAGCCTTGGACTCAATGAGCGAACGTTTATCACCCACAAGGGTCGCTGCCATCTGGGCGGCGGCCCTTGTGGTGCTGGCCGTAGTTGCAGTTTCCGTCATCGTCCTGGTGAACCAGAAGGCCTTCGGGCCGGCCCAAATGGTCAAGGAACTCCAGTCCCACCTCGTCAACGGCGAGGGCGCCCAGGCACTGGGCATGCTCAATGCCAAGGTGCCCGCGGGCAACGCCCTGCTGCTTGACGGCGAGGGGCTGAAGGCCGCCAGTGCCGACATCAAGGACTTCACCGTCGGCAAGCCCGAGGAGATCCTCGGGGCCGAGGACACCGTCAAGGTCGTGGCCAGCTACTCGATCCACGGCGTTGAGCAGCAAACCACCTACCAGTTGCGGCACACCGGGCGCAGCTGGCTGTTCTTCGACAACTGGGAGTTCGTTCCCACGACCCTTCCCACGGTGGCCATTTCGGCCAACACCACCAACGAGGTCTTGGTGAACGCGCGGCGCGCCCCGCTGGTCAAGGGCCAGGCCACCGTTCCGGTCTTCGTTCCCGCGGTCATCGACACCGGTTTCGCGACCCCCAACTTCAGTGCCGACTCGCGGGGCCTGGCCGTGACCGATTTCGCCAGGAAGGGCACGGAGGTGAAGTTGCAGACCCGGCCGACCAAGAAATTGCTCGACGAGGTCAACAAGCAGATCACCGCGTACCTCGATGGCTGCGCCAGCCAGCAGGTGCTCATGCCCGCCGGCTGCCCGATGAGCTACTCCACCTCCGCACGGGTGCAGTCGGACTCGATCCACTGGAGCATCGTGGACTACCCGGCCGCCGAGGTCGTTTCCTTCGACGGGGGCTGGTCCCTGCGTCCCTTGACCGTCAAGGCCCGCCTGGAACTCACCGAGCAGGACCTGCGGACCGGCAGGTACACCGAACAGACCATCGACGACACCTTCGGTTTCACCGCGGCGCTCAAGGCCAACACCACCAAGGTCCGCGTCACCCCCGTCTCCAGCGAGTAACGCGCGCTTCGGCCCAGCCGCGGGGCCTAGCGGCCCAGCGCGGGGACCAGCGGGCGGGATGCGGCCCGGTGCCTGGCCGGGGAGCCGGACTTCAGTCGCGGGGCGTTCCGCGACCTGCGCACCACCAGGACAACGGCGATGAGCCCGGCGACCAGGGAGAGCACCGCGCCGCTGCCGACCGACCAGCGGGCACCGAACTCGGTGCCGAGCCAGCCCACCAAGGGGGCGCCCAGGGGCGTTCCGCCCTGGACCACCATCACGTAGAGCCCCAGCACGCGCCCGCGGTAGGCAGGATCGACCGACAGCTGGATCATGGTGTTGGCGCTGTTGAGGAACGTCAGCGAGGCCAGCCCCACCGGCACCATCATCAGCGCGTACCAGAGGAAGCTCGGCATGAAACTGGCAATCAGTGCCGTGGCGCCAAAGCCGATGGCACCGCCCAGCAGGTAGCGCATCCGCGGCCTGCCCCGCCGGGCGGCCAGCAGGGCCCCGGCCAGGGTGCCGACGGCCATGATGGTTCCCAGCAATCCGAACTCCCCCGCACCGACGTTGAACACGTCGGTGGCCATCATGGCGTTGGTGAGCTGGAAGTTCAGGCCGAAGGTGGCCACGACGAAGGCCAGCCCAAAGATCAGCAGCAGGTCGGGGCGCTGGCGCACATAGGCCACGCCCTCGCGGATCTGGCCCTTCCGGCGGGCCACCAGCACGGTGGGCTGGAACCGCTCCGTGCGCATCTTGGCCAGGGAGAAGATCACCGCGCCGAAGCTGGCGGCGTTGATGAGGAATGCCGGTCCGGTGCCGAAGAGGGCAATCAGCATCCCGGCGACGCCGGGGCCGGCCAGCCGGGCCAGGTTGAACGAGGCGCTGTTCAGCGCCACGGCATTGGGCAGGTCGCCGGCCGGCACCAGTTCGGAGACAAAGGCCTGGCGTGCCGGCGCGTCGAAGGCGCTGGCCACGCCCAGCCCCAGTGCAAGCAGGTAGACATGCCAAAGCTCCGCGGCGCCGGTGACCACCAGTACGCCCAACAGCACGGCAAAGAAGCCCATCGCCGACTGCGTGACCAGCAGCAGCTTGCGCTTGTCCATGCGGTCCGCGAGCACGCCGGCAAAGGGGCCCAGGAGCAGAATCGGGAGGAATTGCAGGCCGGTGGTGATGCCGACGGCCGTTCCGTCGTGGTTGGTCAGCATGGTGAGCACCAGCCAGTCCTGGGCCACGCGCTGCATCCAGGTGCCGATGTTGGAGACCAGTGCGCCGGCGGTCCAGAGCCGGTAGTTCGGGTTTTTCAGGGCGCTGAACATCCGGCTCACTTGGCGCTCATTTCCTGCAGCAGGGCCGCGGCGCGCGCGAGCGTTGCCCGGTCCTTGGCTCCGAGTGTTTCCAGGCGCGTGGCCAGCCAGGCGGTGCGTTGGCTGCGTGCGCCCCGGTAGGCGTCCCTCCCGGCGGCGGTGGGTGCGATCAGCACCTGGCGTCCGTCGTGCTCGCTGGCGGTGCGGGTGACCAGCCCCGCCTCCAGCAGGGACTTCACGATGCGCGTCATGGACGGGGCCGCGACCTGTTCGCGGGCGGCCAGCTCGCCGATGGTGTGTTGCTCGTTTCTCAGGCCCGCGAGCACTGAATACTGTGCGGGGGTGAGCGACTCGGAGCTTGATTCCAGGCGCAGGCGGCGGGATGTCTTCATCACGGCCACGCGCAGTTCGGCGGCCAGGTCCCCGGTGTCGCTGGGGTCGGCGGGGGTTGTTGGTGCGGGTTTCGGGGCGTTGTTGGTTACGTTCACTTGATCCGGGCGAGCCACGGACCCTCCTTCAATGCGCCGGGCGACCCGGCGTCTTTGGTTTCGACCTCGTTGGTTTCTTTAGCATTGCTAACGATACGCGGGTCGAATTTTCCCCGCCATGACGCGGCTCACCGTTCGCATCCCGGCAGTGGGTGAGAATGCTCACCATGCCGCGGTGCACCCGCGGACGGCGCGAGGCCCGCCCCCGGATGGGGACGGGCCTCGCGGAGGGGCAGGGGAAGGAACCCGCTAGTTGTCCAGCCCGCGCAGGTCCAGGACCAGCTCGCTTTCACCCTCGGCGTCCAGGACCACCGGGATGCCCCAGTCCTGCTGGTAGAGGTGGCAGGCGGCGTGCATCGGGATCTCGCCACCCGGCTCCCCGTCGCAGGCGGCGGCGCGGGCCGTGATGTGCAGGACGCCCTCGGGGATCTCCGGGTTCAGTTCCAGGGTGCGGGTCAGGCCCGTCGAGGTGCCGCCGCCGGAGAGCAGCAGCTCCTCCGGGGAGGAAGAGATCTTCAGCTGGGTGGGATCCCCCCAGCGGTCATCGAGCTTCTGGCCCTTGGGTGCGGAGAAACGCACGGTCAGCGCGTGCTCCCCCGCCGTGACCTTGGTCTTGGGGCGCTGGGTCTGGCTGGCGCCCTCGTCAACGACCAGTGCCTCGGCCGGCAGCGGCAGGCGCACCAGCTGGTGGTTGTTGGTTTCCACGACCAGCAGGACCGGCTCGCCGTCCACCGAGGCATCGAGCTGCACGTCGGCCGGCTCGTTCAGGCCGCGGGCCAGGGTGCTGACGGTGGCGGTGGCCGGGTCGTAGCGGCGCACCGCTCCGTTGTAGGTGTCGGCGATGGCAATGGAGCCGTCGGGCAGCGCCGCAACGCCCAGCGGGTGCTGCAGGCGTGCCGCCTCGGCCGCGCCGTCGCGGAAGCCGAAGTCAAAGAGCCCGGCGCCGATCGCTGTTTCGACCGCTTCGACGGAGCCGTCCGCGGCCAGCACCAGGCGGCGCAGCGCGGAGGTCTCCGAATCGGCAACCCAGATGTTTTCCTGCTTGTCCAGGGCCAGGCCGGAGGACTGGGCAAACCAGCTCTCCCCGGGCGCCCCGTCGGCGAGGCCCTCCAGGCCCGTGCCGGCGAAGACGGAAAGGGCCAGGGTCTCGGGGTTGAAGGAGAAGATCTGGTGGGTTCCGGCCATCGCGATGATGACCGCGTTGGTCTTGGGGCTCCACAACACGTCCCACGGGGAGGACAGGGAGGTGTTCAGCGGGTCGTTGCCCAGGTCGCTGATCCAGGCCCCTTCGTTGCCGTCGCCGGCCGCGGTGCGGGCCTGGTCGGCGTCGAGCAGGCGCTGGATGCCGTTGCCTGCCAGCGTGGTGACCGCGCCGGTGTCGAGGTTCAGCCCGCGCAGGCGGTGGTTCACGGTGTCGGCGATGACCGCGTGGTAGCCCAGGGTGGCGGCAAGCTCGGCCGGGAGCAGGGCCAGGCCCTGGGGCTCGTTGAACTGTGCGGTGGCCGCGTCGCCGTCGGCAAAGCCCTTAACTCCGGAGCCGAAGGTGCGCACCACGGTGGACAGGTCGTTGCCCAGTTCCACGATGCGGTGGTGGCCCGAGTCCCCGATGAGGAAGTTTCCGTTTTCCAGGGCCACCGCCTTGCCCGGGAAGCGCAGGTCGCCCTCGCGTGCCGGGGGTGCCACGTAGGGGCCGGTGCCGCGGTGCAGCGTGCCCTTGGCGTCGTGCTCGGCGATGAGTTCCTCCACCAGCGACTCCAGTCCGCTGGCGTGGCCCTCGCCGGAGAGGTGGGCGACGATGTAGCCCTCGGGGTCCACGACCACCAGGGTCGGCCAGGCGCGGGCGCCGTAGGCCTGCCAGGTGACAAGCTCGGGGTCATCGAGCACCGGGTGCTGGATCTCGTAGCGTTCCACGGCCGCGGCCAGGGCCACCGGGTCCGCCTCGTACTCGAACTTCGGGGAGTGGACGCCGACCGTCACCAGGACCTCGGAGTACTTGGCCTCCAGCGGCCGCAGTTCGTCCAGCACGTGCAGGCAGTTGATGCAGCAGAAGGTCCAGAAGTCCAGGATCGTGATCTTGCCACGGAAGTCCTGCAGCGTCAGCTGTTTCCCGCCGGTGTTCAGCCAGTTGCGGCCGACCAGTTCTGAGGCGCGGACCTTGTACGAGGTACGCACGGATTCGGTTCCGGTGTTTGTGGGCGCTGTCATGGGGATACTCCTTGAGCTTGTCGGCTGACGCGGTGCTGGATTCAATTATCCCGGTTTGGTCCCCGGGGCGGGACATCATGACCTGATGCGACGAACCCGCCGGCGGGCCCCGGGCCCCTTGCCCGGGCAAGGCACGGGGCCGGTTAGCCGGCCTGGGCGAGTGCGGCGTTGAGGATCTGGGCTGCCATCTGGCTGAACTCGGGGGCCTCAAGGCCGTCACCGGCGATGAAGGACACCATTGCCACGTGGTCCCCCTTGGCCTTGATCAACACCAGGGCCTGCTGGCGCATTCCCTGGCCGGGCCTGCCGCGGGTCCACGCGATGGCCGAGTCCGCCTCGCCGGCCTTGAGATCCGGCTTGGCGGTGGCGAAGGGCACCGTCTCGGTTTCCTGGTGCATGGTCACCTTCTTGCAGTCGGTGAGCATGGCCAGCACGGTGGCGTAGTGCGCCTCCAGCGCGGCCTTGTCGGTGACCTTGGCGACCTCGACCGACCCGGTGGCGGGAATCTTCTCGGTCAGGAAATCGGTCCGCGCGCCCTCGCCGCCCATCTGCAGCGGGGACCAGTTCAGCGACTCGATGACCTCGGCGCATTGGGTGGGCAGCACGGTGACCCCGCCCTGGGTACCCTCCGGCGCCTTCTTCAGCGCTGCGAGTTCGGTGCCGGTGATCACCCGTGCCTGGTCGAAGCCCAGCCGTGCGGCCATGGAGATGCCCGAGGCCACCGAGAGCTCCGAGACGTCCAGCTCGGTAGCCGCGCTGGAGGGCGCGGCGGCGGAAGACCCGGTGCTGAGCGGTGCGTGCCCCTCGGGCAGCTCGACCGCCTGCGGGGATCCCGCGCATCCGGCCAGCAGCAGGCCCATCGACAGGCTCAGTGCAAGGGTGCGCAGGGCACCCGTCTTGGTCCTAGCGGCCACGGCGCGCAATCTCCTCGTCTCGTTTTTTCAACTGGGCAAACATGTCGTTGTACGCATTCAACTCGGCGTCGTTGTCGCGTTCGGCCTGCCGGTCCTTGCGCTTGCTCTCCCTGGAGTCGTCCCGGTTCCAGGAGACCATCACGCCCAGGGCCAGCAGCAGCGTCGGGATCTCGCCGATCCCCCACATGGCCCCGGCGCCCAGCCGCTGGTCCTCCAGCGCATCCTCGCCCCAGGTGCGTCCCATGTTGCCGAACCAGTCGGCCTGCATCAGCGAGGTGGAGCTCATGATGGAGACCCCGTAGAAGGCGTGGAAGCTCATGGTCGCCAGCAGGATCACCAGGCGCAGCGGGTACGGCGCGCGGCGCGGCACCGGGTCGGTGCCGATCATCGACAGGGCGAAGAGGTAGCCGGTGATGAGGAAGTGCACGTTCATCAATTCGTGGCCCACGTGGTTGCGCAGGGCGAAGCCGAAGGCCTCGGTGCCGTAGAAGATGATGATCGATCCGGCGAAGTTGGCGGCGGCGAAGATCGGGTTGGTGACCAACGCGGAGAACTTCGAGTGCACCAGCACCAGGATCCACTCGCGCGGCCCGCGGGTCCCGTCGCCGCGCGAGGGCAGGGCCTTCAGGGCCAGGGTGACGGGCGAGCCGATCACCAGGAACAGGGGCGCGACCATGGTCAGCGCCATGTGGTCGACCATGTGCACGGAGAAAAGGATCTTGCCGTAGACGGCCAGGGCGCCGGAGGTGAAGTAGAACAGGCAGGCCAACCCGACCATCCAGGAAATCGTGAGCAGGACCGACCACTTGTCTCCGCGGCGGCGCACCTTCACCACGGCCCACAGGTAGGCGAGGGCCAGGAAGAGCGCGATGGCGATCCACAGCCAGTCGAAGCGCCAGACCTCAAGCCAACTGGCACTGGTCAGCGCCGGGGGAAGCTCGTACCCGGTGAGCAACCGTGCCGGGGTCGGCAGTTCCGGCGCGGTGTCAGGAGTGGGAGGCGCGGTGCGGGCCAGGACCGTGGCCAGTGCCATGACGGCGGCCATAACGATGGCCTCGGCGCCCACCACGAGCCAGGCGGCGCGCGTGGCCTGGAGCTTTCCGTCCCGAAGCGCCGGGATCACCCGTCGGCGGTGGGCCAGGCCCAGGGCACCCAGGGCCAGGGTGGCCACGGCCTTGGCGATCACGATCCAGCCGTAGGGGGTCATCCACTGGTCCCAGCCGGTGATGCGGATCGAGGCGTTGACGACGCCGGAACCGGCGACCAGGACGATGGAAATGGTGGCCAGCGCCGAGAAACGCTGCAGCACGGTGCCGGCCAGGATGGGCCGGGTGCCCGCGTAGCGGCCCGGAGCCTTGGCGGCCAGCAGCGGGGCCAGCGCGGCAAGCACGACAATGCCGCCGAACCAGAGGCACACGCCCACCAGGTGCAGCATGATCGAGTTGACCGCTCCCCAGTGGTCGTCGCCGCCGGCGGCATGTCCGATCAGGGACATCGGCAGGACTCCCGCGAGGGAAAAGACGGCGGTGGCACCCACCAGTGCCGGGGACCGCACGCCAAAGGCCAGCGAGGAGGTGATCGCGGCAATCACGATCATCCAGGCCCAGGCCCGGCCCACGGAAATGTTCAGGACGTAGTCGAGCATCGCGCTGGTATAGCTGGGATCGGTGCTCATGGGCTTGCCGACGAGGTCCCAGAAATTGAAGACCAGCACCCCCGCCGCGGACACCGTCCAGAGCATGCCTGCGGCGGCGGCAAGGTTCATGGTGCGGGCAAAGGCGGGATGGACCTGGCCGCCGTCGGTGTCGTGTTCGCCCGGTGCCGGGCGCTTGGGCTTGGTGGAGCGCGGCAGGATGGTGGCGGCAAAAACCAGCGCGGCAACCGTGATGGCCATCGAGGAATGGTGAAGCGCTTTGGCCACGGGAAGGGCCCAGCGGATCAACGGTCCGGGGTCACCCAGCTCGCTGGCCTGCGCGGTGCCGGCAAAGTAGCTGGCCGCGATCAGCACCAGCACGCCGACAGCCAGTGCGGGAAGGGTCAGCAGCGGCCACAGCCGTCCCGTGGGGTCCGCCGCCTGCGCCCTGGCGGCCGTTGCCTGCATGTTCCGTGACTTGTTCACAATGTCCTTTCAGCTTCCTGCCGCTTCATTCTCCCACCGATCGGCCACTCCTCCGGGCCCAGGGTGGCCCACGCCACCCTGGGCCCGGAAGAGTTGCGACAGGTCGTTGCCGGGCAGCAGGCTACTTGTTTTGGCGGCGGACCTTGAGCAGCACCAGCACGACCATGCCGATTCCGGCAAGGGCGAGGATCGTCCAGACAAGGCCGGCGGGCATGCCGGCCAGGGGCTGGCCGTCCGCGGCGTCATCGGCGGTCGCTGCGGTTTCGGCCGCGGGTGCCGGTCCTGCCGCCGGTGCGCCGGCGTCAGGGGCCTGGGCGGTTGCGGGCGCGGAGTCCGCGACGGCCGCGGGGCCGTTGACCTGGAAGTCGATGTCCTTGGCGATCGGGTGGCCGTCGGAGGACACCACGCGGGCAACCAGCGTGTAGCTTCCGTTGGGCAGCGGGGCCTCGGGGGTGACGATGACGTCACGGCGGTCAATCTTGAAGGTGGTGCCGATCTTCTTCCCGTCGGCGGCCTTCAGCTCGAGGATGGTGCCGATCTCCTTGATGTCCCCGCTGAAGGTGAGCACGAGCGACTTCGGTGAGGTCTTGAGGACGTCGCCGCTGGCCGGGGTGGAGGAAATCAGCTCATCGTGCGCCTGCGCTCCGGAGACGCCGAAGACGGTCATCAGGCACAGCAGCACGGCGGCAAGGAGCACGCCGATCCGGGTGGCGGTGCGCGGGGTTGGGATTACTTGGGTCATGGGTCTTGTGGTCCTGTCCTTCGCGGCACTGCTGCGCCGCGATCGTGGTCTGGGGCTTTTACGAGAATGCGAAAGCGGGACCACGCGGAGGACCGCGGCGATGCAGCGCGGGACGCAGCACGTCGCGCAGCACCAAGGACCTGAAGGGGACACCGAGCAGCGGCTGCTTGCCGCGTACGGATGGCAGGCTGCGGATGAACAGGATCAGTCGCGGCACGTAGAGGGAGACGACGTCGGCGAATGCACGAACAGCGACTTCGCCCCGGCGCAGGGCCACCACGGTCACCGCCGCCGCAAGCACGTGCGCGAGCGGCATCAGCCAGGATGCGGAGGGATCGGCGGCCGCTGCCACGGAGGTGTCCACGCTCAGTGTCAGGGTGTGGGCGGCGTGACCGGCAAGACTTGGGTCTTCATTGAGCAGACCTGAGGCCCGATGCTGGTGTCCGAACAGGGCAAAGGCGCCGTGGTACGCACCCTGGCTCAGCATCACCGCTAGCGCGGTGCGCGGCAGCGAGATCCGGCTGCCTGCAAGCGCAGTGCAGATCGCGGCACCGATGCACAGCAGGAGGCCGAGAATCGGCAGCGGCGGCAAGTCGCCGTCGATCAGTGTGTGGGAGGCAGCGGCAAGGCTGGTGCAAACGAGCGCGCCAATCCAGCCACGCACGATGCGCTGGCCGTGATTCTTCATGCCGTGATTCCACCACCAAGGGATTCCGAGGTCTTGCCTACAAGTTCCAGCAAACATTCTACGGGGTTCTACTGATCGTAGAACCCAGATTTCGCCGAGGGCCCCGTTAACGCCAAGCCGCCCCCTGCTTCCGGTCCATGGACCGATGCAGGGGGCGGCTTGAAAGCTGTTGCGCGGGGCGCAGATTACTTGCCGGTGACGGCAGCCTTCAGCTTCGAGCCAGCGGTCAGCTTGACCGAGTGGCCGGCCGGAATCTGGATGGCTTCGCCGGTCTGCGGGTTGCGGCCGGTGCGTGCTGCACGGTCGGTGCGCTCGACTGCGAGCCAGCCCGGGATCGAGACCTTTTCGCCCTTGGAAATCTGGGAAACGAATACGTCGAACACTGCATCCAAAACACCGTTGACGGCTACCTGGGAGTTGCCGGTCTTCTCGGCGACAGCTGCAACAAGTTCACTACGGTTCATAGCCAAAGTATGTCCTCCTGGACTTCATCTTCCCGCCCGGTATCGGCGCGGGTCGCCTCGCGTTCGCGGGGACTTCTGTGTGAGAACTTACCAAATGTTCCTGCGCGAAACGCCCGAATTGGGCCGAATTCCCGGGAATTTTTTGAACTTTGGCAGGTTTTTCGCGTTCAGCGGCAGTTTTTCAGCCCAAAGAGAGACGAACAGCACGCCCGGGCCGGCAATCGTCCCTTCCCCCGAAGTCGCGCGCGAGTTGCCGATTTCGGTTCCGATCGCGACAAAAATCGGGTTGGGTACGCTCCCTTGAAACCGCTCGGGGCGACATTCGGCCTCAGCCAAGCAAGGAAATTCCGGTGGCGGATTCAGCTGCGTTCCAGATGGTCTTCGCAGCGTGCGGATCGGTGGTGATCGAAGCGGGCCTGGTCGTTGTCGGACCGCCCTTGACCCAACCGTTCGGACCGTAAAACACCGGTCCCTCAGAGGTGAACGCTTCGGGGTCCAGCGCGGCACGGACAATGGGCCAGGCGCCCCTGTCCTTGCCTTGGGCGAAAGGCGCCTGGAGCGTGTCCGTGGCCCGCTTGAACGCTCTCGGTTCATTGACGCCGACAACCGCAGGGGTGCGCCCGGAAATCGAGTAGCCGGGATGCGCGCCCAGGGCACGGATGCTGCTCGAAGACCGCTGAAGCCGACGGTTCAGCTCAAAGGCGAAGGACTGGAGCATGATCTTGGATTGCGCGTACGCAAGCCACGATGAATAGTTCCTCAGCAATTGGGGATCGTCGAGGCGCGGGCGGACCAACAGGGTCGACAGCGAGCCGAGGGCCACCACGCGGGAAGCCGCCGCCCGTTCCAGCACGGGCAACAGCCCGGCAACCAGCGCAAAGTGACCGAAGTAGTTGGTCGCGGCCACCAGCTCCAGCCCGTCCATGCTGCGTTGCCTCGTCCGAGGGGTATGGACCATGCCTGCGTTGGCGATCAGGACGTCCAGGTGCGTGAGACCGTTGAGTTCCTTGGCGGTTTCGGAGACCGACTGAAGACTGGCAACATCAAGTTCGACGACACGGAGATTTGCGGCCGGGACCCTGGCGCGGATGGCCTGGGCAGCCGTTTCGGCCTTGCGGGTGTTCCGGCACGCCATGATGACCTCTGCGCCGCGTCCGGCCAGCTGGAGGCTGCTCCAAAAACCGATGCCGGCATTCGCCCCGGTGACCAGTATCCGCAGTCCGGCGGCATCGCCGACGTGGCGGTGAGCCGCGGTTGCGGTCTGTGGCATGGCACGGTTCGGGACCGCGTGGGTGGTTTTGTTCTGGCTCATGATCTCCAAAGCTACCGCCTGCCAAGCCTGGCGTTTGGCATTCCGGTTTGGTTGGTCCCGCCTGGAGCATCCCTTAACCCAGGGGTAGATACCCCGCCGGTGCACCGCCGGCGTTGGTGCGGGCGGGTCGCGACCCGGTGGCGGCAGACGAAATTTCCGATGCGGTGCGACAGAGCTGCGGCGGCTGCAGTAACCAGGGGCATCAGGGTGGCGATACCGAAAAGCGCCTTCATGGGCGGCAGCCCATCGAATCCTGGGCTTAGCGAGCCGTTGGAATGCAGGGAATGAGCCACAACGGCATGGGGTGCCTGCAACTGCCAGTCGTTGCCCCGCTGCCGGGCCCTCGTTAGTGTTGGTGGGGATCCTCATTGAAAGGTGGGCGACACCCATGGCCCGACGCAATCTTGATGAAAACAGTGAGGCATCGCTGCGCTCGGCGCGCTACCGCCTGGACCGGGACATTGCCGAGGAACTCCCCCTCACGGACGAATATGCCCAGCGCACCGGGAAGACCCTTGGCGACACGGAGGAGGCGCCTGCCGCGATCCCCCGCTTCCTCGCCGAGGACGAGGTCTGGGAGGCCGCCAACAGTGCCTTGGATGCTGCGTTCGCGCGGGGAGAATTCGACAACCTTGCCTACGCCGGCAAACCCATACCCGGCCTTGGCGCCACCACGGATCCGGACTGGTGGGTCAAGGGGCTTATCGAGCGGGAGAAAATCACCGGCCTCGGCCCCCCTGCCTTGATGCTGCGCAAGGAAGACGATGAGCTTGAGGGGACCCTTGACCGGTTGTCCGGCGCCGCCGCCGTGCGGGCCCTGCTTGAGGATTTCAATGCCCGCGTCATCGATGCACGTCGCCAGCTGCTCGGGGGACCTCCGGTAATTACGCCCCTGCGGGACGTCGAGGTCGAGATCGCCGCATGGAAATCGCGACGATCAGCCGAGGTTCAGGAGCAGGAAGTCGCGGTTGCGCCGCGACGTGCCAGGTGGCTCGGACGCTGGCTGGGTAAACGCAATAGGCCGTAGCCTCCCCCGGCTCCGTGCCACCAGGCGTCCTCGGGCAACGCGTTGAACCTTTAAATGGCCAAAGGCCCCAACCGAATCGGTTGGGGCCTTTGACTGCTTCTGGAATTTACCAGGAAGACTTGGTGATGCCCGGAAGCTCGCCACGGTGTGCCATGTCGCGGAAGCGAACACGGGAGATACCGAACTTCTGGAGGGTGCCGCGGGGGCGGCCGTCGATGGCGTCGCGGTTGCGAACGCGGATCGGCGATGCGTTGCGGGGCAGCTTCTGCAGGCCCAGGCGGGCCTCTTCGCGTGCCTCGTCGGTTGCGTTCGGGTCAACGAGGGTCTTCTTCAAGGTTGCACGCTTTTCGGCGTAACGCTCAACGATGACCTTGCGCTGCTCGTTCTTAGCAATCATGGACTTCTTGGCCATCTTTAGCGCTCCTCTCGGAATTCGACGTGCTTGCGGACTACCGGGTCGTACTTCTTCAGAACCATGCGGTCTGGGTTGTTACGACGGTTCTTACGGGTTACGTAAGTGAAACCGGTGCCGGCGGTCGACTTGAGCTTGATGATGGGACGTACGTCCTTATCCTTAGCCACTAGATCTTCACACCCTTTGCAATGAGTCCGGTAACAACGGCGTCGATGCCGCGAACGTCAATGAGCTTGATGCCCTTTGCCGACAGGGTCAGCGTGACGTTACGGCGCAGGGACGGAACCCAGTAGCGCTTCTTCTGGATATTCGGGTCGAACCGACGCTTGTTGCGGCGGTGCGAGTGGGAGATGCTGTGTCCGAAATTCGGAACTGCACCAGTCACCTGGCATACTGCTGCCATGATCACTCCTCAGTTGTAGTAAATATTGGCGGTACTCGTTTTACAGATACAGCGGAAAACTGCTGCCTCTGAATCTGCGTATAAGAGTCCCGCCACCAGTTGTGACACCGTTATTACTGCACACTTTGAAGGTAACCAGGCTGGGTGAGAACCAACCGAAGCGCCCTGATTAGCGTGAAAGACGGTGAACCTCGCGGTCGGCGAGTATTTTTCCCTACTCAGCTGTCCGCGATATTCGGTTTTACGGGTAACCGCACAAACCCGATTGGGCATGCACGACTTAACGCCTAATCATTCTAGGCGATTAACACATCGGCAGCCAAATCGACAACATGCCTTTTTGGCTTCCACGCATGCGATCTACCTCACTCCCGGGTACGGCTGCGCCGTCACCGGGGAGAGTGGCCCGGTTGCTTCCTACCGCAGGATCCAGTGTTCGGGATTCAGCTGGCCCACAAGCTTCCGGCCGATACGCGCCAATTCCGCAACATCGTGGTCGTCAAGTCCCTGAAAAATCATCTTTTGCACCGAGTCGACGTGTTCGGGGGCCAGGGTCACCACGGTGTCCCAGCCTTCGCGGGTCAGCTTGGCAATGGTGACACGGGCATCCTCGGCGGACCTGCTGCGTTCTACCCATCCGCGGCCCTCGAGCTTCTTAACCACGTGTGAGAGCCTCGAAAGCGAGGAGCTGGTGCGCGATGCCAGCTCGCTCATGGCCAGGATGTGGTCGGGGGCCTCCGACAACATGGCCAGCACCGTGTAGTCAAAGAGGGTGATCTTCGCCTGGACCTGCAGTTCGCTGTCGAGAGCGGCCGGCAGCAACGTCGTCACCGAGACGAGAGCCAGCCAGGCTTCTCTTTCCACGGGCGTCAACCACTTCGGTTCAGTCATGGCCACTATCTTTCCACAGGCCCTGCCCGCTTTCCCCCTTCTGTCCCCTTGTCACCGGTGGTTAGTGGCAGAAATCGCGTGTCCGGCGCGGCCAGGCTAGCGCGCGGCCAGTGCCTTTCGCCGGCGGTAGGCAATGACCTGGGAGGTCACCACCACCACGAGTGCAAGGATGAACATCGCCGATCCGATGACGTTGGCCTGGGCCGGAATGCCCCGGGTGGCCGAGACATAGATGAATTTCGGGAAGGTCGAGAAGTTTCCGGAGTTGAAGTTGGTGATGATGAAGTCGTCGAAGCTCATCGCGAACGACAGCAGCGCCGCGGCGACGATGCCCGGAAGCAACAGCGGGAACGTCACCTTCCAGAAGGTGGTGATCGGGCTGGCATAGAGGTCGGAGGCCGCCTCTTCGAGGCGCGGGTCCAGCGAAGAGACCCGGGCCCTGACGGTGACCACGACGAACGACATGCAGAAGATGATGTGGGAAATCACGATGGTGCTGAATCCAAGCTCCCAACCCAGGTTCAGGAACTGGGCCAACAGCGAGGCTCCCAGCACCACCTCGGGTGTGGCCAGCGGCAGGATGATCAGCAGGTCCGCGGTATTGCGGAACTTGAATTTGTAGCGCACCAGGCCCAGGGCCACACAGGTTCCGAGCACCGTGGCGAAGATGGTGGCAACCACGCCGATCTGCAGCGAGTTCACCAACGATTCGCACACATTGGGGGCGCCGCAGGGATTCTTCCAGTTATCAAGGGTGAATCCTCGCCATTCGAGGTTGGTGCGCCCGGCATCGTTGAACGAGAAAACGAAGATGTAGGCAATCGGTACCAGCAGATAGATGAAGGCGAGGCCCCCGGCGACAGGAATGAACCAGCGCCCAAATTTTTGTCTCATGCCTTGCCTTCCTAGAACAATTCCTTGGTGCCAAATCGCTTGATGTAGATCATGACCAGCGCAAGGATCAGGACCATGAGGATGAAGCTCAGCGCCGAGGCCCCGGGGTAGTCGACCACCTTGAAGAATCGCGAGTCAATGATCTGCCCGATCATTGCCGTGTCCCGGTTGTTGCCCAACAGTGCGGCGTTGACATAGTCTCCGGCCGCCGGAATGAAAGTCAGTAGGGTGCCGGCAAAAACACCCGGCATGGACAGCGGCAGCGTCACCTTGAAGAAGGTGGTCAGCGGGCTGGCATATAGGTCCCCCGAGGCCTCCAACAGGTTGGTGTCCAGTCGGTCGAGGTTCGCGTATATCGGCAGCATCATGAACGGCAGGAAATTGTACGTCAGTCCGCACACCACGGCGAAGGCGGTTGCGGTGAGGTGGCCATCCGCCGGCAGGATCGCAATGGCCCGCAGCACCGTGACCACCGGGCCCTCGTCGGAGAGGATCTGTTTCCAGGCCTGGGTGCGCAGGATGAAGCTGGAAAAGAAGGGCGCGATCAGCAGCACCAGCAGGATCCCCTGCATGAGCTGTCGCCCGCGCAGGCGGACTGCCACAAGGTAGGCCATCGGGTAGCCGATGAGCAGGGCAGCGACGGTGGCGATGAGCGCGAAGAGGAACGAGCGCAGGAACACCTCCCAGTAGGCGCCGACGACCGTGGCGTAGTTGCCGAATTCGAGGGCCGGGACAAACTCGCCGATCTCCGCGCCCGGTGGCCTGGCATAGAGCGACATGCCCAGAAGGACCAGTACCGGAGCCGCAAAGAACAGGGCCAGGACGGCCATGCCGGGAATGATCAGGTAGAGGCCGACCCTGCCCTTGCGCCTTTCGGCGACGAGTTCTTCCTCGCTGCGAAGGTCCTGGGGTCCCCTGTTCTTCCGTCTGCGGGAACGCTCCACGGTGGAAGTCATACCGCGTCCTGCCCCTCAGTGGTCTTTGCGGACCCGTCAAGGCCGAAGGAGAAGTCCGGTTCCCAGGTCATGCGCACGGTGTCCCCGCGCCGCGCCGGGGCCTGGCCCATGTTCTGCGAGAACGTGGCGAGGGTGCCGATGCCCGGGACCTCCACCAGGTATTCGGTGCTGACCCCGGTGAACGAGGCGTCAAGGACGGTGCCGGTGAGCATGTTGGCACTGGGCGAGTATTCGTCGGACAGGTTCAACACCCGCATCTTTTCCGGGCGCACTCCCACCACGGCTGCACCGCTGTGGGACACGGCCCGGTCCTTGGGCATGACCAGGCGGTGGCCTGCCACGTCCACGGCGACGGCGTCGCCGAGGTCCTCGGTGACGCTTCCGGGCATCAGGTTGGACTTGCCGAGGAAGTTTGCAACGAAGGCGGTCCTGGGCAGTTCGTACAAATCGCGCGGGGCACCCATTTGCTCGATCTTGCCCTTGTTCATCACCGCGACGGTGTCGGCCATGGTCATGGCCTCCTCCTGGTCGTGGGTCACGTGGATGAAGGTCAGGCCGACCTCGGTCTGGATTGACTTCAGCTCCACCTGCATCTGCCGGCGAAGCTTCATGTCCAGGGCGCCGAGCGGTTCGTCAAGCAGCAGCACGGCGGGACGGTTGACCAGCGCACGGGCCAGCGCCACACGCTGCTGCTGCCCTCCGGAGAGCTGCATCGGCTTGCGCGCGGCCAGGTGCTGGAGCTCGACCATCTCCAGCGCCGCCTTGGCCCGGGCGACCGAGTCCCCGACCCGCTTGCGCTTGAGTCCGAAGGCAACGTTGTCGAGCACCGTCATGTGCGGAAACAGCGCGTAGGACTGGAAGACGGTGTTGACCTGGCGTTGGAAGGAAGGCAGCTTGGTGACGTCCTTGCCTCCGATGCTGATCGTTCCGCTGGTGGGCTGTTCGAGGCCTGCAATCATCCGCAGCGTGGTGGTCTTGCCGCAGCCCGAGGGGCCGAGCAGGGCAAAGAACGTGCCGCTGGGCACCATGAGGGTCAGGTCGTCGACCGCGGTGAAATCCGAAAATCGCTTGGTGACGTTGGCCAGATGAAGGTCGGCCCCGGAGGACGCCTTGGGCCGGGCCTCGTCCTTGATGGTGGAAGTTGTTGTCATTTTCGGACGCCAATCAATTGCTGGGACTTTCTGTGGATCTGCAGGCCGGGCACTACGCGCCGATCGAGGTCTGGAACTGGCTGTTGAAGTTGGTTTCTTCCTCGGCGCTGAGTGACCTGAAGACGTGGGCCTTGGCCAGGTCGGATTCGGACGGGAAGATCAGCGGGTTGTTCATCAGCTCCGGGTCGATCTTTTCCATCGCTTCCTTTGCACCCTGGACCGGGGAAATAAAGTTCACGTAGGCGGCCACCTGGGCGGCGACCTCCGGTTCGTAGTAGTAGTCCATGAGCTTCTCGGCATTGGACTTGCGGGGAGATGCGACAGCGACCATGAGGTTGTCACTCCACAGCGTTCCGCCCGCGTCGGGGAGCACGAACTCCCACTGGTCGTCGTTCTCGAAGTTCATCTGGGTGATGTCACCGCTCCAGACGATTCCGGCGATGGCGTCCCCGGAAATGAAGTCTTCCTTGTAGGAGTTGCCCTTCACCTGGCGGATCTGGCCGTTCGCGATCTGCTTGGAGAGCACGTCGGTGGCGGCGGCGAATTCGGTGTCGCCCCAGCCGCCTGAGATGTCCACGCCGTTGTCGAGCATCAGCAGGCCCATGGTGTCGCGCATTTCATCAAGTACGGTGATCCGGCCCTTGAGGTCCGGATTCCACAGGTCGGAGACCGTGCGCAGCCCCTTGGGGTACTTGGCCTTGTTGTAGGCAATGCCCGCGTAGCCGCTTTGCCAGGTCAACGAGTTCTTGCGTCCCGGGTCGAAGTCAACATCCTGCAGGCCAGTCAGGAGGTTCTTGATGTTCGGGATGTTGGCGTGATCCAACTCCTGGGTGTACCCCTGGCGGATGACGCGACCGGCCATCCAGTCGGTCAGGGTGATGATGTCCTGGCCGATGTCCTGGCCCGCGGCGAGCTGAGCCTGGACCTTGCCGTAATAGGAGTCGTTGCCGTCTATGTCCTCGGCGTAGTGCGTCTTGATTCCGGTGCGCTTGGTGAATTCGTCGAGGGTCGGGTAGTTCTTGGCCTCGTCATCGTAATCCAGGTACAGCGTCCAGTTGGCCCAGAAGATGTTCTTGTCGCTTTCGGACATGTCTGCCACGGCGGCCGCGGTACTGTTGCCGGCGTTGCCGCCCGTGCCCCCGGTCCCGCATGCGGCCAAGAAGGCGGCGAGACCAAGGCCCCCTGCACCGGCCAATAGCCTGCGGCGCGACAACTGCATGCGCTGTGCCTGCTGGATCAGTGCCCGTACCGCTGGATCCCTGGGCAATTCACGCTGGTTCTGGTTGGACATTCTTGGTTTCCCCTTCAGCTGGCACAGCGTCTTCCCTTGACGCCCACTGGGCGATCGTGACGCCCGTCACGGTCGACTCTTGACATGGATCATGTCAGGAATCGCTCTTTCTGACAATAGTTTTCGTCGACATACATTTCACACACGATGGAAATCAACCGTCAGAAGGCTCTTCCGCAACTGATTCCTTCGGGCTATGCTCATTCCCAAGCGGTGTGGCTGGTGCCACAGCGCGGAGCATGGACACCCGTTTGATCGATCAGGAGGTCGATAGGAAGTGACCCAATCCGCACCCAATGGAGCGCCCCATGGCTTCATCATGGATGAAACGTCCAAGGCAATCATCGAGCAACTGCAACAAGATGGACGTCGTTCCTACGCAGCCATCGGCAAGGCCGTCGGGCTCAGCGAGGCAGCCGTGCGGCAGAGGGTCCAGAAACTCGTCGACAGCAAGGTCATGCAGGTGGTTGCCGTCACCGACCCCCTGCAACTTGGCTTCAAGCGCCAGGCCCTGCTGGGCATTCGATCCACCGGCGACATCATCGCCACCGCCGACCGGATCGCAGCCCTGCCCGAGGTCGACTACTGCGTTGTGGTGGCCGGCCCCTCGGACATCATTGCCGAGGTCATTTGCGCCAATGATGAGGACCTGCTGCGCATCATCACTGAAATTCGATCCGTGGAGGGGGTGCGTGAAACCGAAACGTTCATGTACCTCTCGCTACGCAAACAGGAATACAACTGGGGTACCCGATGACCATATCCAGCACCACCGCCAGCGCTGCAACCAGCACCACGCCCTTGGGCACCGACCGACAGGCCGCCGCCCGGGACCACCTGTGGATGCACATGGCGCGCCACTCCCCCTTGCAGGAAGGCGCCCGCGTCCCGATCATCACCCGCGGCCAGGGCCACATGCTCTATGACGATGCGGGCAAGTCCTACATTGACGGGCTGGCCGGCCTCTTCGTCGTCAATGCCGGCCACGGCCGGGCCGAGCTCGCCGAGGCCGCCGCAAGGCAGGCGGAAAAACTCGCCTTCATGCCGCTGTGGTCCTACGCCCACGAACCGGCCATCGACCTGGCCGAGCGCCTGGCCAACTACGCGCCGGGCGACCTGAACCGGGTCTTCTTCACCACCGGCGGCGGCGAGGCCGTCGAATCGGCGTTCAAGCTGGCCAAGCAGTACTTCAAGCTGCAGGGCAAGCCCGGCAAGCACAAGGTGATTTCCCGGGCACTGGCCTACCACGGCACCCCGCAGGGCGCCCTGGCCATCACCTCGCTGCCGGGCATGAAGACGCCGTTCGAACCGCTGGTGCCCGGCACCTTCCGCGTCCCGAACACCAACTTCTACCGAGCCCCCGAGCAATTCGCGGACAACGAGAAGGACTTCGGCCTCTGGGCCGCCGAACGCATCCGTGAGGCCATCGAGTTCGAGGGCGCAGAATCGGTTGCCGCGGTCTTCCTAGAGCCGGTGCAGAACTCCGGAGGCTGCTTCCCGCCACCCCCGGGCTACTTCCAGCGGGTCCGCGAGATCTGCGACGAGTACGACGTGCTGCTGGTCTCCGACGAGGTCATCTGCGCCTTCGGACGCATCGGCTCGATGTTCGCCTGCGAGGACTTCGGCTACGTGCCCGACATCATCACCTGCGCCAAGGGCATCACCAGCGGCTACTCTCCGCTGGGCGCCATGATCGCCTCGGAAAAGCTCTTCGAGCCGTTCAAGCACGGGGACACTACCTTCTACCACGGCTACACCTTCGGCGGGCACCCGGTGTCCACCGCGGTGGCCATGGCGAACCTGGACATCTTCGAGCGCGAGGGGCTGAACCAGCGGGTGAAGGACAACGCCCCGATCTTCAAGTCCACGCTGGAGAAGCTCAAGGACCTGCCGATCGTCGGGGACGTGCGAGGCGCGGGCTACTTCTACGGCATCGAGTTGGTCAAGGACAAGAAGACCAAGGAGACGTTCAACGACGAGGAATCCGAGCGCCTGCTGCGCGGCTTCCTGTCCACCGCGCTCTTTGACGCGGGGCTGTACTGCCGCGCCGATGACCGCGGCGACCCCGTCATCCAGTTGGCTCCCCCGTTGACGGTGGGCCCTCCGGAGTTCGACCAAATGGAGTCGATCCTGCGATCGGTGCTGACCGAGGCGGAAAACCACGTCTAGGCACCTTCGGGAGTGCACCGGGGCGGGAGGCGATGATGGAATCGCCTCCCGCCCCGGTGCACTCCCCGCCGGATCGCGGCGGTAACCCTGCTATTTGAGCTCGATCTCCACGAACACGAACTCCGATGCCCCGTCGTTGAAGACGTTGTGCTCGCTGCCGGCAACGCGGGTGTAGGAAACACCTTCCTGCAGGGAGTTGACCGCCACCCCGTCCCTCGTTTCCAGGCCGAGCTCCCCGGTGGTCATCGGGACCACGACATAGTCAGTGGGATGGACGTGCCACCCGGTTTCGGTTCCGGGGGCGAAACGCCATTCGGTGACGCGCACGCGTTCGTTGTCGATCTGGAGGTTGGCCACTGCGGCAGGTCGCGTCACGGTCATGTTGTGTCCTTAGTACTTGGGCCGGAGATGTAGCGCGGGCGTTCTCGGCCCATCCTGCCATCCCGGACAGGGCCGGACAACCGGCACCCCGCGCGACGCCGGCGCACTGAACGCGCAGATGGCCGGCGCCGCGAATGGTGGGAATCCATGCACGGCACCGGCCACGTGGTCCTGCCGAAGCGACCGGGCCCAGCGAAATGACGCTAGGCTCCCCGTGCCGTGGCGAGCCGGTTCAGGGCCAGTGCGCCGATGAGCAAACCGAAATCGCGCAGCGCGACATCGAAGAATCCCGGCAGCACCAGCAGGTTCACGATGATGCCCAGGAGCCAGAGCACGACGACCAGCGACCCGATCTTGGGGCGCAGTGCGACCAGGACGCCGGCGGCGATCTCCACGACGCCGACCACGTACATGAACACCTCCGGGCTGACCGGGATGATGTCCGTGGCCAGGGGCGCCAGATACTGCGTCCAGTCGGTGAGCAGGTTGGTGAACTTGTCGAGCCCGAAAACAATCGGCGCAACGGTGAAAATGGTTCGCAAGAGCACGAACGCTTGGTGATTGAGCTTGGCGCTGCGTTCGGTTGCAGCACCCACGGTGTGCGTGGCCATGGCCTCGGCCCCTCTTTCTAAAGTGATGATGCCTAATTTTAGAAACGTCGCGGGCTCTAAGTCAACAGTTGCTAACTTTAGATTTACACTGGAGTCATGAAGCTTCCACCAGGGGATCAAGGGCTGGCCGCCGTGGCAGCATTGGCCGATCCGGTGCGCAAGGCAGTGTATGAATTCGTGCGCACCAGCGAGGCGGCAGTGGGACGTGACGAGTGCGCTTCCGCGCTCGGGTTGCCCCGCAATACCGTGGCCTTCCAGCTGGACAAGTTGGCCGACCAGGGCCTGCTCGCCGTGCAATTTCGCCGGCTCAAGGGAAAAGGCGGCCCGGGTTCCGGGCGACCGGCGAAGCTCTACGCGGCCGCGCACCTGGACGTGGCGGCAAGCGTGCCGCACCGCGAATACGCCCTGGCCGCGGACCTGATGGCCAGGGCCATCGAAAGGGCCGGGGCCGAAGGCCGGCCGGTCGCGCCGGTCCTGGCCGAGGTGGCACGCGAGGCAGGCAAGGCCATCGGCACCCGCATCGGTTCGCTGACGCAGGTGCTGGAGGATCACGGATACCGGCCTGAGGTCCGCATGGACGGCTCGGTCGAGCTACTCGACTGCCCGTTCCACCAGCTCTCCGCCAACCACAGGGACACCGTGTGTTCCATGAACCTCGAGCTGCTCACGGCGGTGGTCGACGGGGCCGAGGCGCCGTACCGCGTCTGCCTTGACCCGCCCACGAACCAACACCATTGCTGCGTGAGGCTCGATCCCCGCCAGGACTAGCCACGCCACGCACCCCGGCGCACGCCCCCTATCGGCAACCGATGCCCGCGGCTAGGCTGGCACCAATACGTCAGGGCCTGGGAGTCCGCATGGCAGGCCCATCGGTTTTTGACTGGGGAGTCGCCATGAGCATTGATGAAAAGCAATCCGGTGAACGCGTCGACGAGAAGGCCGCACGCGAGGTGGCCGAGGCCGCGCGCGAGCAACAATGGGAGCGGCCCAGCTTCGCCAAGGGCCTGTACATGGGTGACTTCGACTGGAGCCTGATCCACCCGCACCCGCAACCCGACCCCGAGGCGGCAGCTCGCGGCACTGCCTTCATGGCCGCCCTACGCACGGCCATCAAGGACTTCGACCCGGGCGTCATTGAACGCGAGTCCCGGATCCCGGACGACTACATCAAGGCCCTGCGCGAGGTGGGCGCCTTTGGCATGAAGATCCCGGTGCAATACGGAGGACTCGGGCTTGACCTGGCCGACTACGGCCGGGCGCTGATGCTCCTGGGCACCCTGAGTCCAAGCCTTGGCGCCCTGCTCTCGGCCCACCAATCCATCGGGGTACCCGAGCCGGTGAAGATGTTCGGCACCGAGGAACAAAAACGGGCCTTCCTTCCCCGGTGCGCGGCAGGGGCCATTTCCGCCTTCCTGCTGACCGAAAACGACGTGGGCTCGGACCCCGCGCGGCTGGGCACCACCGCCACCCTCGCCGACGACGGACAAAGCTACCTCATCAACGGCGCCAAGCTCTGGACCACCAACGGGGTCGTGGCCGAGCTGCTGGTGGTCATGGCGGCCGTCCCCGCCGGCCAACTGCCCGACGGAAGCAGGTCCCGCGGCGGCATCAGCGCCTTCATCGTGGAAGCAGATTCCCCCGGCATCGTCGTGGAAAACCGCAACGCCTTCATGGGGCTGCGCGGCATCGAAAACGGTGTCACCCGGTTCCATGACGTCAGGGTCCCGGCGGCGAACCGTCTGGGCAAGGAGGGCGCCGGGCTGAAGATCGCCCTGAGCACCCTGAACACCGGACGCCTTTCCATTCCGGCGATGTGCGCCGGGGCCGGCAAGTGGTCGCTGAAAATCGCGCGCGAATGGTCAAACGCCCGCATCCAGTGGGGCAGGCCAGTCGGGGAGCACGAGGCGGTCGGCAAGAAGATCGCCTACATCACCGCAAGCACCTTCGCCCTGGAATCGGTGTTCGAACTCTCGGCCGCGCTGGCCGACGCCGGGATGAAGGACGTGCGCATCGAGGCAGCGCTGGCCAAGCTCTTCTCCTCGGAGGTCTCCTACAAGATCGCAGACGAGCTGCTGCAGATCCGCGGCGGACGCGGCTACGAGACCGCCGCCTCACAGCGGGCCCGCGGGGAACGCGCCGTCCCCGTGGAGCAGGCACTGCGGGACCTGCGCATCAACCGCATCTTCGAGGGCTCCACCGAAATCATGCACCTGCTCATCGCCCGCGAAGCGGTGGACGCGCACCTCAAGGCGGCCGGCGCCCTGGCCGACAGGGACTCGGACCTGCAGGCCAAGGCCAAGGCGGCCATGGGTGCTTCCGGTTTCTATGCCAAGTGGCTGCCGAGCCTGGCCGTGGGCTCGGGGCTGCTTCCCAACTCCTACGCGCAGCACGGGCGGCTGGCCAGGCACCTGCGCTACATCGAGCGGGCCTCGCGCCGTCTGGCCCGGCACACCTTCGCCGGCATGGCCAAGTGGCAGGCCGGCATGGAACAGCACCAGGCGTTCCTGGGCAGGGTCGTCGACCTGGGGGCCGAGCTCTTTGCCATGGCGGCCTGCATCTCGCGGGTCGAGCTGATGCGCACGCGGGACCCGGCGAACGCGGCCTCGGCCGAGCTGCTGGCCCTGGCGTTCTGCGAACAGTCCCGGCACCGCTGCGAAACCCTGTTCCGGGATCTGTGGGCCAATAGCGACAAGACCGACAGGAAGCTGGCAAGGAAGGTGCTGGCCGGGGACTTCAAATGGTTGGAGGCAGGCGTGCTGGATCCTTCGGAGGGTACAGGCGAGTGGATTGCCCCGTGGACCACCCAGACGTTGCCGGACCGGCGGCGCCCGTACGGCGCCTAGCCCAGATCGAGCACCAGTCGCTTGCCCTTGCACCGCGAGACGCAAATCATCATGGTGTCCCCGGCATCGCGTTCCTCGTCCGAGAGCAGGGAATCGCGGTGGTCGACCTCCCCTGAAACGACAGGCGTCTCGCAGGTGCCGCAGATCCCCTCGCGGCAGGAGTTCAGCGGGCTCATGCCTGCTTCCTCCAGGGCCTGCAGGATGCTGACCCCCACCGGCACGCTGACCTCGGTTCCGTCGGTGCCCTGGACCGTGAATTCGTGGTCGCCCTGGTGCGCCGCCGCGGCCGCGCCCGCCGCCTCGGGGTCCGCGGCAAATCGCTCGACGTGCAGGCGGGACGGGTCCTGCCAGGACCGGGCCAGGGATTCGATCACCTTCAGCAGCGGACCTGGCCCGCAGGTGTACAGGTGGAAGTCCGCGGACCTGTCCGCCAGCAATTCGGCCAGCGGGTAGAAGCCGCTCTCGTCGTCCGCGTGGATGTGCACCTTGTCCCCGTGGACCGCCAGCTCCTCGAGGAAGGCCATGTTCCGCCGGCTGCGGCCCAGGTACACCAGCTTCCAGGGCACGCCCGCCGCGGCTGCGGCCCGCACCATGGGCATGATCGGGGTGATGCCGATGCCGCCGGCCAGGAACACGTATTGCGGTGCCGGTGCCAGCGCGAAGTTGTTCTTGGGCCCGCGCACCTGGATTTTGGTTCCGGGGCGCAATTCGTCGTGCACGTAGGCCGATCCGCCGCGCCCGGCCGGTTCGCGCAGCACCGCCAGGCGCCACGATTCCCGCTTGCCGGGGTCCGAGCAGAGGGAATATTGCCGGATCAACCCGTTGGGCAGCAGCACGTCCAGGTGCGCCCCGGCACTCCACTCGGGCAGTTCCCGCCCCAGCGGGTGCCGCAGCTCGAGGGACAGGACGCCGTCGGACTCGCTGCTGATGCGGTGGACTTCGGTTTCAAAGAATTCCAGGGTCGACATCGGTGTGTGCCCTTTCGAAGATGCGTGGTGAATGGATGGGTTGATGGGTCAGAGGACCGAGGCCAGGAAGGCGCGGGTGCGTTCGTGCTGCGGATTGCCGATGACGTCCTGGGCCGGGCCCTGCTCCACGACGTGGCCGTCGTCCATGAACACCACCCGGTCCGCGACGTCCCGGGCGAAGTTCATCTCGTGGGTCACCACGACCATGGTCATGCCGGTGGCCGCCAGGTCCTTCATGACCTTGAGCACCTCGCCGACCAGCTCGGGGTCCAGGGCGGAGGTCGGTTCGTCGAAGAGCATGACCTTCGGCCGCATGCACAGCGCCCGGGCAATCGCCACGCGCTGCTGTTGGCCGCCGGAAAGCTGCCGCGGGTAGGCCTTGGCCTTGTCTGCCAGTCCCACCGATTCGAGCAGGGCAAGGGCCCGCGCCGTAGCGGTCGAGCGCTTCTCCTTCAGCACCAGGCGCGGGGCCTCGATCAGGTTCTCCAGCACGCTCATGTGCGGGAACAGGTTGAAGTGCTGGAACACCATCCCGATCTCCACCCGGCTGCGGCAGATCTTCGCGTGCGGCTGTTCGTGCAGCTTGGTGCCCCTCAGGTCGTAGCCCATGACCGACCCGTCTACCCACATCCGCCCGCCCTCGATCGTTTCCAGGTGGTTGATGCAGCGCAGCAGCGTCGACTTCCCCGACCCGGAGGGCCCGATCAGGCACACCACCTCCCCGCGCTCCACCCGCAGGTCGATGCCCTTGAGCACCTCCAGCCGGCCGTAGTTCTTGCGGATCGCATCGGCCTTGATCATTGGTCCGGGTGCCGTGGCGGTGGCGCCGGTTTCCAGGATGGTCGCACTCATTTCTTGGCTCCCTTGCCGGTCAGCGGGTCGTGGACCCGCACGAAGCGTTTGAGTTGTTGCCACGGGGTCGCCGGCAGGCTGCGCTGCCCGCCCTTGGCATAGTGGCGTTCCAGGTAGTACTGCCCGATGCTCAGGATCGAGGTGACCACGATGTACCAGATGCTGGCGACCATCAGCAGCGGGATGGTCTCGAAATTGCGCGCGTAGATGATCTGCGCGGAGTACAGCAGCTCGGGCACCGAGATGACCGAGACCAGGGCCGTGGTCTTGAGCATCCCGATGGTCTCGTTGCCGGTGGGCGGGATGATCACGCGCATGGCCTGCGGCAGGATGATCCGCCGCATGGTCTGCAGCCGGTTGATGCCCAGCGCCCCGGCCGCCTCGGACTGGCCGTGCTCCACCGACAGGATGCCGGCACGCACGATCTCGGACATGTACGCCGCCTGGTTCAGCCCCAGCCCCAGGATCGCCGCGGTCAGCGGCGTGATGATCCGGTTGGCGTCCAGGTCCACCCCGGGGATGCCAAAGGTGATCGAGGGATAGAGCGCGGCCAGGTTGTACCAAAAGAGCAACTGGACCAGCACCGGGGTGCCGCGGAAGAAGTTCACGTAGGCGAAGGCCGCGGTGCGCACCACCGGGTTCGCCGAGATCCGCATGACGGCCAGCACCACGCCCAGCACGATGCCGATAAGCATGCAGATAGCGGTCAGTTCAAGGGTGATGCCGATGCCGCGCACGATGGAGACGTCGCGGATGTACATCCCCACGGTCTCCCACCCGAAATTCGGGTTGGTGACCACGGAGCGGGCAAGCAGCAATCCCAGGAACACGATCACGGCGGCGGAAATCCAGCGCCCCGGGTGCCGCGCCTTGACGATGCTGTACTCGTCGGTGGCCGGGGAGGTCTTCTTGGGTTCGGTCATGAGTGTCATCGCGTGGTCCCCATCGCTACTTCAGCACGACGTCTGCGGAGGTGATCTCGGTGCTGGCCGGCAGCCCCCACTTGGTGTTGATCTCCTGGTAGGTCGGGGATTCAAGCACCGCGGTCGTGGCGGCCTGGATGGCAGGAAGCAGCCCGCTCTTTTTGCCCAGCGCCGTGCCGGTCAGTTCCGGCTCGTAGTCCGGGCCCTGCGCGACCTCAAACTTCCCGCCGGCCAGCTTGCCCTGGTAGGCCAGCGACACCGAGTCGGCCATGACCCCCTGGACCCGGCCGGAGGTCAGCGCGAGGTTCGCGTCGTTCTGCGTGGGGAAGAACTGCATGTCAATGGCCGGGCTGCCGGCCTCGGTGCATTTCTTGGAGAACGCCGGCAGGATGTCCAGGGACTGGATCGATCCCTTCTGCGCGGCGACCGCCTTGCCGCACAGGGTTGCCGCGTCCACGCTCAGCTTCTCGGGGTTGCCCGGCGCCACGGCCAGCCCGGTGCCGCCCTGCAGGTATGGCACGAAATCCACGGCCTTGCGGCGCTCGGCGGTGACGCTGAAGGTGGACATGCCCAGGTCGTACTTGCCCGAGGCCAGGCCGGGCAGGATGGTGTCGAAGGTTGCCGGGACGTGCTCGACCTTCAGGCCCAGCACCGCGCCGATGGCATCGCCCATGTCGGCGTCCCACCCGATCAGGGTCTTGTTGTCGGTGTCGTAGAACTCGAACGGCGGGTAGGTGGGGTCCGAGGCAATGCGCAGCACCCCCGACTCCCGGATGTCCGCCGGGAGCAGGGCGCGGGCGTCCTCGTTGACGACCAATGCGGTGGTGGCCGCGGATCCGGATGCCGGGGCTTCGGGGCCCTGCGTCGTCTCGGCCTGGGAGACAGTGGTGCAACCGGTGGCGGCAAGGGCAAGGAGCATGCCGCCGACCAGGAAACGGGAGGTGCGGTGCGAGATCATAATCTGTCCTTCTTCGGTGGTGTCCGGGCCGCGAGTGGCACCGGGCTAGGTGGGAGAACGGGAGTGGTTACGATGCGGGGGAATCAAGCAGCGGTGCAATGTGGAGCAGGTGGGTGCCCGGGGCCACCAGCGTGGGTCGGCGCATGATCGCGACCACCCCGTCGACGCGGGCATGGAAGGGGCGCGGCGCGCGGTCCAGTTCGTCGATGAAGTGCACGCGTGCCACCGGCTGCCCGGCGCGCACCGCCTGCCCCAGGTCGACGAGCGGTTCGAAGAGCCCGGCCGCGGTGGAAGTCACCGGGGACTCGGGCACCAGCTCCAGCCACTGCGGATCGGCCGGTTCGACGGCGTCGCCGTCGCCGTCGCCGTCGCCCCGCAGGATCCCCAGGCCGGCCAGCAGTCCCGGCATGCCGCGGCGCATGGCCCCCAGCGCATGCCTGTCCACGGTCCCGGCCCCGGAAAGCTCGGTGGAGATGGTCGGGATCCCGGCCAGGTCCCCGGCGCTGGACAGCGAGCCCGGCTCGAGCATCGGGGCGACCACCATGACGTAGGGCAGCCCCAGCAGCCGGGCCGTGCGCAGCTTTTCGCGCCACAGCCGCTCGTCGGGGCCGCGGTAGATGAAGGCACAGGGCAGGTAGGTCGAATTCGACCCGCCCGAGTGCATGTCGATCACGAAGTCGGCGCGCGGCAGCAGGGCACCGGCGATGAGCGCGGCGACCTGCTCGGTGGGCCCGCCGTCGGCGCGGCCCGGGTAGCTGCGGTTCAGGTTCCCTGCGTCGATCGGCGAAACGCGGGCGGCGGAGCGCACGGCCGGGGAGTTGGCCGCCGGGACGATGATCACGGTGCCGGACAGCCGGGCGGGATCCAGGTCGCGGATCAGCTCGTGGGCCAGGACCTGCCCCTCGTATTCGTCCCCGTGGGTGCCTGCGACCAGCAGGGCGACAGGCCCGGGGCCCGAGGAAATCACGGCCAGGGGCACCGGGATGACCGCCCCGTCGTGCACGTTGTCCGAATGCACCACGTGCCCGTAGCCCAGCTGCCTGCCGGTCGCGGAGAAGTCGATCCCGGTGAAGGCGGCGGCCGGCGCGTGGGCGCGCACGGCCGCGGTCCCGGCGCTCACGGGACCCACCGCAGGGCGGCGGCGCGGCGCGGGGCCAGCATCGTCACCGAGACCCGGGCCCCGGGGGCGGTGAGCGAGAGGCGCAGCGATTCGTCGTCCTCGCCCTCCACGATGAACACGTCCCCGGGGTTCAGCCAGCGTTCCCAGGGCCCGTCGACCGCGGCGACCAGCACCTGGCCGTGCAGCGAGGTCACCACCATCTGGTGCCCGGCGGCGCGCTGCACGACGCCGGTGTGCCCGTCGGCGTAGACGGTGGTCTGCACCCCGATGTAGTCGGGGTCCGCCTCGATGAGCACCTCGGGCCCGGACGCATCCTCGGCCAGCCGGGCGGTCCAGCGCCAGGGGTCCCCGCGTTCGTCGGTGTCCGGGCAGGCAGCCAGGGTGCGTTGCCCGGAACCGGCTTCCCAGTAGTCGTCGAGCGAATCCTTGCGTACCAGCATCCACATGGCGGCTAGGCCCTTGCGCCGGCGACGGGCCGGTCCGCGGCGGCGGCCTGCTCGCGCTTGATCAGCGTGGCCAGGATGCGCCGGGCCTTGGCCACGCCGCCGTCCTGGGCGATGAGCACGTCGAATTCGCCGGGCGGGCGGGATTGCATGCCAAGTTCCTGCGCCTCCAGGGCATCGGCGTCTTCACGCAGCACGGTCTCCAGCCCCACGCGCAGGTCCTCGGTGGCCTGCGCGTCGTCGAGCGCGAAGTTGCGGCTGAACGCGTAGTAGTACCAGGAGTTGTGCTCGTCGATGGGGGTGATGCCGTTGAGCACCTTGATCAGGTAGCCCTCGGCGCGCGGCTTGCCCTCCCCGGTGATCCCGGAGTGCAACACGTGCAGGTTGGGGACGAAGAACTCGGTGCAGTGGAAGCGGTCGAACAACCCGCGGGCGTTCATGGTGTCGGCGTACAGCGGCGGCGCCTCGACCGAGGGCATCAGCCGATCGACGCTGACCACCGATCCCTCGACCTCCACCGTGATGCCGTGTTCGTAGATGTAGTCGTCGCCCACGGTGGTCTTGTGAAGGAACGACTCGTGCGTCAGATCCAGCAGGTTGTCGTGGATCAGCTCTGCCCGGCAGGCGAACGGCACCGAGTGCGTCACGGTGGCCCATCCCGGGTCGTTCATCCAGTGGGTGTCGGGCACGTCCGCGGGGTCGGCCAGGTCCGCGTCCCCCATCCAGGCCCAGATCCAGCCGTCCTTTTCCACCAGCGGGTACTTGCGCACCTTGGCGCGTTCGGGGATGGTGCTCTGCGCGGGAACCTTGGTGCACATGCCGTCTTCCCCGTAGGTGAAGCCGTGGTAGCCGCATTCGATGGAATCCCCGATGGTTCGGCCAGCCGAGAGCGGGAAGGCCCGGTGTGCGCAGCGGTCGGCCAGTGCCACGGGAGTGCCGTTCTGGGTGCGGAAGAGCACCAGGGGTTGCTCGCAGATCACGCGCTTGACCGGTTTCCGGCTGACCTCGCTGCTCCAGGCCGCCACGTACCAGGTGTTCAAGACATACATGTTTTTTCCTTTGTCGGGAGGTGGAACGCTGTGGATTGTATTCACCGTATACAGTGGATACGGAAGGGTCAAGGGTTTTTTGTGACCCGCGCCACCAGTCCCGCGTCGAACGGCGAAAACCGCACGCTAGACTGCTGGGAACCGCGAAGGAAGATACTCAGGGAGACGCATGGCTACGGGAGTCCACGACGCACGGCCGCTGGCGGTGCGGGTCCACGAACAAATCGCGTCCGAGATCGTCAACGGCACGCTGAAGCCGGGAACCGCGCTGGTGCAGGAACAGGTCGCCGCGCAATACGGCGTCTCCCGCACCCCGGTGCGCGATGCGTTGGCCCAGGTCGCCATGGAGGGCCTTGCCACGCTGGTGCCCGGAAGCGGCTATGTGGTCAACGACCTCACCACCCAGGACGTGCGCAACGTCTTCGAGGTTCGCTACCACCTGGAACAGCTCGCCCTGGCCCAGGCCCTGGGCAGGCACACCCCGGCCCAGCTGGTGCGGCTCCGGGCGCTGATCGACGAATTCGAGACGGTGGACCCCACCGACGCCGAGGAGCAATTCAGGCTCGGCAAGGAATTCCACCTCAAGCTCATCGAGCCCTGTCCCAACGAGTACCTGCGCGAGACCCTGGGCGGCATCTGGGCCCATCCGATCCAGCGGCGCATCACCCGTGCCTACCAGCTGGGCCCGGAACACCAGGCAGCCATCGCGAGCGAGCACCGCGAAATCCTCAAGGCCCTGCCAGCCGGCGAGCTCGACACGATCATCCGGGCGCTGGGCCGCTGCCATGACCCGGGCGACATCGACCCGCACAGCCTGCCCGCGCGCGGCTAGCCCGAGGGGTCTGCACAGGGATGAAGCTATCCCTGATGCGCGGAACCGCGAATTCGCAGGATCTCGTCCTGGTACGCAAGATACAGGTTGGCGAGGAGCCCCGGGTCGCTAGGGCTCCCACCCAGAATCTCGCCAACCTTTTTGACTCGGTATCGCACAGTGTTGGGATGAACATAGAGCCAAGCCGCCACTCGGGCGACATCTTGGTCCATGGCCAGGTATCCCTGGATCGTGTCCACCAGGTCTTTCTCATGCCTCAACGGCTGGACGAACCGGGTCAATCTTTTGCGGTCGGCCGGGCTTTTGAGACGCGCCAGGAACCAGCTCGCAGGATCAAGCTCATCCATCCGAACCAGGCTTCCACACGCTCCGACATCGTTGGCGGAACGCCGCCGTGCTACGCCCGCGGCAAGTTCGGCGTCCTGGAATTGCTCGGGAACCTGGGCCAGCGATCCGGAGGGCTCGCTCAGCCCGATCGCCAGCCCTTGGGCGCCGACGGACAGCCATTGCTCACTTACCTTGGACGCGGGAAGCAATGCGTGGAACCCGGGCGGCACGTCGGGGGTCCGTCCGTTCTCGGCAAAGAGCAGGGGCACGCCCATGCGCTCCGCCGAATCGATCAAGGCGTCGACCTTGGACGGCGTCAAAACCTTGTCGCCCAGCGTGGTGGCCACCACCGAGCGGACGGACTCGAAGCCCTTGAACCCAAAAGGTTTCAACAACTCCCAATATCGCAATTCGCGTGAAACATCGATGCCGTCCTGCAAATTGGTGAGCAACTGTGCATTTTCATGCCGCTGACGCGAGGTATCCAAGTGGTTGATGCCCTTGATGGCTCCGAGCATGCGCTGGGTAGTTTCAAGCAGGACATCTCCCAAGTCATCGAGCAGGGTTCCCTGCCGCGTGGCAATCGCCAAGTGGTACCCTCGGCCGCGCAACACCATTGAACGGTACATAACCTCCCAGCGGCCAATGGCAATCCTGTCATAACGCGAGGAGCCGCTGTTTATGGCCGAGAAGATGAGGTTCGTGGGCCCTTCACCCGTTGATTCAACAATGATGCCGGAGTCCTCGTAAAGTACAGCGGTCCCGCGACAAGCGGTACCCAAACGTGTAATCAGTGACTTGATCGGGTCGTCCGACGAGATGCTGTCCAGCAGGTCGTTGGTCAGCCAAAGCATGCGCTTCAGCCCGTAACCGTCCGGCGCGGGCGCACTTCGATTGACATAGTTCTCGATGTGCCGAAAAGGGATTTCCGGGGCAACCGCCACTAGTGGCAACCCAACCTCAACACAGCTTTGGCGCAACGCATCGGGAATCGACTGGAAATACACACCGACACCGAAAAACAGGGCAGCGACCTTGGCGCGACGCAGGGCGTCCACCAGCGCCCTGGCCACGGCTTCCGGCCGCGCCTCATTGAGAAATCTCATGCCCGTGGTCAGCATGACATTCCCCGGTTCGAACCACCGGGCCGGATCGTGTATTTCCGAGCTATGCGCTCCGGTGATCTCCGGATCGAGCGACCCCGGAACCACAAGATCCAGACCTAGGGATTTCTCTTTCAGAACGTCACTCAAGCACAGCACGCAGTTCACCTTCGTCCTTTTCGCCCGCGCTTTCGAGGTCATGGAGCCCACGATTACACCGCGCCACATGTGGATTTGTAGAAATTACAATCATAGGCCAGCGACCTTTGCATTCCGCTAATGACAGAGATCCACGTCACACTGCATGGTTGGGTGAAGCTAAAAACCTCGAATCAACAAGGAGCGCACTATGGCCAATTTACGAGTCGCGGTGGACGTCGGAGGCACATTCACCGACGTCTGCATTTTCGATGAGGAGACCCAGGAAATGCGGGTCACCAAGGTTCCCTCCACTCCACAGGACCCCATGTTGGCCGTGATGGGCGGCGTGGAACGCGCCAAAATCAATCTGGCCGATGTCTCGTTGTTTTCGCACGGAACAACCGTGGCAACAAACGCCCTCATTACCCGCAATTTCCCTTCCGCCGCCATGATCACAACCCGGGGATTCCGAGACGTCATCGAAATCCGTGACGGTACCAAGGACGATCTTTGGGATGCCTACAACGATGTTTCCGGCCCATACATTCGCCGCCGCGACCGCTTCGAAGTCACGGAACGCATCGACTTCTCTGGGAAGGTTGTGACGCCGCTGGATGAGGCAGAAGCACGCCAGCTTGCGGCCTTGCTACGCAAGCGCGGTACCAGCACTATCGCCGTCTGCTTCATCAATTCATATGCGAACCCCGCCAATGAAATCCGGATGCGCGAAATCCTCCAGGAAGAACTTCCCGAGGCCACCGTCTCAGCCTCCGCGGAGATACTGCCCGAGATTTTCGAACACGACCGTTTCAATACGGCGGTCTCCAACGCCGTTCTGGCCCCGCTGGTGACCGGATATGTGGACCGCTTGGCCACAGAACTCAATGACGGCGGCTACACCGGGGACCTGTTGCTCCTTCATTCAGGCGGCGGGTCAATGACCCCGAGAATGGTCAAGAAATACCCGGTGAGGCTGGCTGCCTCCGGCATTGCTGCGGGAGCCATCGCCGCAAAGCACGTGGCCCAGCAATGCGGATTCGAGAACGCCGTTGGACTCGACATGGGTGGCACTTCCACCGATATCTGTCTGGTATCTGGCGGTGAGTTGCGGATCACCAAAGAATGGCAGGTCGAATACGGGCATCCGATTGTCTTCCCCTCCATCGAGGTCCTAACCATTGGGGCCGGTGGCGGTTCCCTTGCCCACATTGATATTGCCGGGTCGCTGCGCAACGGACCGCAGTCGGCGGGGGCAGCACCGGGCCCGGCCTGTTACAACTCCGGCGGCGACCAACCCACCAACTGCGATGCAAATGTTGTGCTGAACCGCTTAGGCACTTCGCTGGCTGGCGGCGCCAAGACCCTGGACCGTGAACTTTCCCGCGAGGCCATCAGCCGCGTCATTGCCGCGCCGCTGGGTATGGGTGAAGCCGAGGCGGCCCATGCCATCCTGCAGGTCGCCAACGCCAACATGGCCGATGCAGTGCGCCTGATCTCGATCCGGCGCGGCTACGACCCACGCGATTTCGCACTCATTGCCTTTGGCGGGGCTGGTGCACTGCATGGTGCCGAGGTGGCCCGCGAACTGAATATCCCTACCGTCGTGGTCCCGGCCAATCCCGGAGTTACCTCCGCGCTGGGTTGTCTGCTGGTTGACATCCGACACGACCTCTCGGCCATGTTTACGGGGCTGGCCTCCGAGACCGACCCTGCGGAGGTCGAAACCCGATTCAAGACATTGGAAAAGGAAGCTTCCTCACGTCTGCGGCACGAGGGAGTGAGCGATGAGAACGCCGTGCTGCAGCGGGAGATCTCCATGCGCTACGCCGGCCAGTGGCGCTCACTATCAGTGTCCATCGGTTCAGGGCGAGGTGCCCTTGAAACAGCCGTAGAAACTTTCCACCAGGAACATGAACGCGAGTTCGCCTTCCGCCAAGACGACCAGCCGGTCGAGATTTACCAGCTACTACTCAGCGCCGTTGGCAAGACCCCAAAACCCGCATTCATTCCTGCCACCGAGCTCAACGCTGATCCGGGTTCCCCCGTTTCGACACGCGAGGTTTACTTTGGCGACACCGGATGGCTGGCAACTCCCGTCTACGATCGTGCCCTACTCCCGCCAGGTGCCACGTTCAGTGGTCCGGCGATCGTAGACCAACTCGATTCCACCACAGTGGTTCCGCCACGCACGACAGCCGAAATCGATGGATGGGGCAATATCCGCATCCACCTTCACGATCTTCCCTCAAGCAAGGAGTCCTAGTCATGACCGATACACTCGTTGCCCCAGTCACCCTGGCAACCCCTCCGACGCATCCATCGCTGGATCCTGTCACCTTTGAGGTGCTGAAGAACGCGTTCGCCACCTCGGTCGACCTAATGAGCGAACAAATCCTGCGCACCTGCTATTCGTTCGTCATTTATTCACGTGATTTCTCCTCGGCCCTGTGCGACGCGTCCGGAAACACGGTGATGCAGGGCTCCGGTGACATTGCAGTGCACGTTGGCACGCTGCATTTCCAGTGCAAAGCAGTGATCGAGGAATTCGGCACCGATATCCACCCCGGCGACGTCTTTGCCATCAACGACCCTTACCGTGGCGGCACCCACTTCAACGATGTTTCGTTCGTTCGCCCCATCTTTGCTGACGGCGAGGTCATTGCTTTTGCCCAGAACAAGGGCCACTGGGCGGACATCGGCGGCAATGTCCCGGGATCCTTCGATGTCAACGCCAAGGAACATTTCGGTGAAGGCTTGCGCATCACCCCGGTGAGAATCTGGTCCAAAGGCGTCTTCCTGCACGACGTCGCTCAACTGCTGGTTTCAAACACCCGCGCGCCGCGCCAGGCGATGGGCGACCTGCATGCCCAGTCCGAGGCCACTGCCGTCTGCGAGCGCGAGGTGCATCGACTGGTCGGCAAGTACTCCAAGGACACTGTCTTGGCGGCCATGCAGGAAACCCAGGACTACGTGGAGCGGACGGTTCTGCGACAACTGGAATCCCTCCCCCAAGGCGAGTGGGAAACCACCGACTACATTGACGTGGATCCGGGTAAAGCCGAGGGACTAGTGCCCATCAAGATCAAACTCAAACTTGATGGGCAAGGCATCCACTACGATCTCTCCGGATCGGCTCCAGCCGTGGCAACGTTCCTCAACTCCGGATACGGGACCACCCATTCAGCAATTTACGCCGGCACAAAGACGTTCTTCCCAGACGTTCCATTGAACTCCGGCTTCTATGCCGCGGTCCAAGCGGAGATCGGCCCGGAGGGTACCGTGGTCAACGCAGGGTGGCCGTTCGCTGTCACCGGGTTCTGCTCCGGTCCGTACGAGAAGATCATGAACGGGATCTTCGAGTTGTGGAGCCAGATCATGCCGGAACGCGCCATGGCGTGCGCGTTCAACCTCGAATACTTGCTGGTTGGCGGCAAGGACGCACGGACCCCGAACAACGAGTACTTTATGTGGTACGACTGGATGGCCGGGGGCTGGGGCGGACGCGCCACCAAGGACGGCTCCAGCGCCACGGCTCCGGTGTTCGGCCCGGGGCTGGCAGTGCAACCGGTCGAGGGCCAGGAACGGCTCTCCCCCGTGCTGACTACCCGACACGAGATTGCCATGGATTCCGCCGGCCCTGGTCGGTACCGTGGCGGTCTGGGGATTGAAAAAGGCGGGATGCTGACCGACGCCTTCGACACCGTCATGAGCTATTGCTGCGACCGTGCCCGCTCCATCACCTGGGGAATCGAGGGCGGACTGCCCTCGATTCCGCACGGAGTCTGGCTGAACAAGGGAACGGCGGAACAACGCTACCTCGGATCGAATTTCTCCTCCGTTCCGGTACAGTCGGGCGATACCTTTACCCGTCCTTCCGCCGGCGGTGGCGGCTTTGGGGACCCGCTGACGCGACCTTCCGCGGAGGTCAGGGAAGATGTCATTGATGGCTACGTCTCGATTGAACGCGCAGCCAAGGACTACGGCGTGGTGATTCGTGAGATCGATGCGGAGCTCGACGAATTCGAGATTGATGAGGTCGCCACGACGACGTTGAGGGAGCAGATCCGTGCCGCGCGACACGGATGGCTCGCCGAGGATCCGCATGCGGTCGCGGAGAACTACCGCAAGGGCACCACCGACATGCTCGATGTTATTCGCCGTCACGGTGTCATTCTGGACTGGGGCACCGGCGAACTGTTTGAAAACACTACGACCGAGTACCGGCAGCTGATGAAGCGCCGCTCGTCAGACCACTGGGTCTGACCGCCCGCCTGCCCACGTGCCAGGGGTGCGGAGCACCTGCCTAGTTCCCGGCCGCTTCGCACCCTCCTGGCATGGCAGTGCCCATAAAGGGCCCACTGATTTCCGGCCGCCGACCCACCTGCGATGTAGCAGGCTGCATCGCGCCCGGGGATATGGAGCGGGAAGCCGATTTTCTACGGAATCCCGTCATGAACACACCGCATTGACATTTTTCACCGGGCATCGACCGATAATCTCTGTCGAATTACGCCCGATTCCTCGTCTTACACATCTGGCACCAGGCGCGCACGGGATCGACCCGGGGCCCTGCCGTGCCCGTTTTCAGGAGAAATCTCGTGTCAACACAATCGACGGCCGAAAATACAGCCACAGATAACAGGAAGATGAGTGCAGGCTCGCTCTCGATGGCTTGGTACGGCCTGGTCTCGGCAATGTTCTTCATCTACATCGGTGCCTCCCTGGCCCAGGCCTATGGCACCATCGACACCCTCATCGGCCTCGCCATCACGATAGTCATCTACGGCGCTATCAACAGGGTCCTCGCCGGATATGCATTGGAACATTCCTTGACTGTTGCCCAGTTCTCCCGCTCCCTGCTCGGCAGCAAGGGAGCACTGCTGGCCACCTTGGTCTTTGCCGCCACCGCCATTTATTACGCAGTCTTCGAGGGCGCAATTCTCGGCTACGCCTTCCAGACGCAATTTGGCGGACCCATCCAGCTTTGGTACGCAGTGGTCGTGCTCTACACGATTCCCCTAATCGCCGGCGGCATCCAACGCTGGCTGGACAAGGTCAATGGCTGGCTGCTCCCCATTTACTGGGGTGGGCTGATCACCGCAGTCATTTGGGCCTCAATAGCCCATCCCGACGGCAGCGGCTGGCTCACCCACGCAACAGGTCCCCTGTCGTTCGTTGCCGGCGGACCCGGCTGGTTGGCCACCTGCGCTGCGTTTATGGGCGTGTGGATCCTCATGATGTACACCATGGACTTCGCCGCGTTGGGGCGCGCAAAGGACGTGAAGTTCCACAAGCGTTACACCTTCGGGTGGCTCTTTTACACCCTGGCCTTTGGCGTCAACTCACTGATCGGCATTTATCTCACCTTCGCAATCCCCGGCGCGGAGGCCACCGAGACCGGTGTTGCAGGTGCCCTGGTCCAGCTCATGGGCCCACTCGGCCTTATGGTGGTCTTCGTGTCCCAGACCCGAATCAACACCGCGAACTACGCGCTGGGCATTGCCAACCTGCGTGAATTCGGCGAACGTGCCCTGCACCTGCGAGCGCCATCGCTGGTTTGGGTCGGGATCGGTGGGCTTATTATCTACCTGTTGATGCTCCTGCCGGTCGTCAAATACCTGTTGTTGGCCCTGGCATGGCAGGGAGCACTCGTCACCGGCTGGGTGGCGATCGCGCTGGTACACATCCACGTCCAGGAGCGGCGCGGCGGCACCGTGCCGCAAGGGTCGCTCCCCGACTCTGCATTCCCTGCACTCAACCGCGCCGGCGTCGCTGCGTGGGTCATTTCGGCCATTGCCGGGATCACGCTTATCCAATCCGGCGTCCCCTGGGCCTCTAACATAGGGTCGCTGGCCACCCCCGTACTGGCCGCATTGATCTATGTGGTGCTGATTCACCGTTCCCAAGCTCCATCAGGGGACACCACGGTGATTCCAGTCAGGCACCAAAGTTCAGCCACATAGCGGCATAGCGAGGCCGGAGCACGGAGCACACTTTGGAACCATGCGCCGGCCCCGCTATGCACCTACACGCGGCTAGCCCCTGGCCCCTGCCGCCCTACGGGCGCCGGCCCGACCCGAGCCAGAGCCATGCGACGTGCAGGGAGGTCCGCGACTCGGCGTCGTCCAGGCTGACCCCGAGCTTGTCCTCGAGCTTCTCGAGCCGGGCATAGAGCGCGGGCCGGCTCAGGAAGCCGGTGCGGGCCAGTGCGGACTTGTTGCCTCCGTGCTTGAGGTAGAGGCCAAGCAGCTCGAGCGCCGGTTCGTCCGGCGGGTCCAGGATGCCGGCCAGCTCGGCCTCGGCAAAGGACCTCAGGCGCGCATCGTCGTGCATCAGCGCGAGCACCCCGCGCAGCCGCACGTCGGCAAAGCGATAGAAGGGCCGGGCACGGGTGTCGAAGGTTGCCACGGTCTCGGCCACCTGGGCCGCCTCCTCCAGGCCGTGGGCGGCGTCCTTCACGCCCCTTCGTCCGCGCCCCACGCCCACGGACCAGTCGACTGCTTCCTGCACCCCCGCCAGTTGCCGGCAGATCCGCTCCAGCAGCGGTTCCTCCAGCTGCTTGGCACCCACGCCCAGCACCATGCCGATCTGGCCGCTTTGCAGGCTGGCGGCCAGCGCCGTGGCCCTGGCCGAATCCACCACGGCGTTGAGCGCATCCAGCAACGCGCGCTCGCGCAGCTGCACCCCCGTCGGTGTTTGCCCGGCGCGGACATCCAGCCGGAACACCACCGGGACGTAGTGCGGGGAGTCGGCCAGCCCCAGCGCACCGGCGCGGATCAACACCTCGGCCTCCCCCAGGGCATGTTGCTGGCGCAGTTCATGCAGCAGCCCCGCCCGGGCCTGGTGCAGCAATTCCTTTTGGTCGCGCCCGGCCAGGCGCGCGATCGACAGCGTCTGCCCGGCACGTTCCAGCACCATGGCCGCGTCCGAGTCGGAGCCCGGTTCGCCGGGGACCACGAGCCGGCCCCAGCGTTGGCCCTGGATGCCGACGGGCGTCTGCAGCCAGCTCTCCTCCCCCGCCCCGCGCCCCGTGCTTTCCAGGTACCCGACCCTGCGCGACCTCTCCGGCCAGTGCGCGAGCAGCCCCGGGTCGGGGTCCGCGCCGGCGGCAAAGCCCAGGACCAGGTGGGCCACGTCCTCCAGCACCACCGGCGCCCCGATGAGTTCGGCGGCACGCGCCACGATCCCCTCCTCGGTGGCGTTCTGCAGGCTCAGTGCGGTGAAGACCTCGTGGATCATCCGGGAGCGTTCCAGCGCGGCAAGCTGGTCCGAAACCAGCATCCGGTGCACCACCTCGGTGATCTCGACAAAGCGCACCCGCCGGTGCAGCAGGATGACAGGGAAGTCATTCTCCCCCGCCACCCGGCGCAGCGCGGCGATCGAGGCATCGTGATCCCTGCCGGCCCCGGCAACCAATTCGACGATGAGGCCGGCGGCCCGGCCCGCCCGCACCTGGGCCAGGAATCCGGCGACCCCTGCCCCGGCCTCCCCGAAGGCCATCCCGGTGGTCAACACCAGTTCCCCTCCGGAGAGCAGTTCTGACGGCTCGGGGGTTTCGGCCACATGCACCCAGCGCACGGGGTTGCCCAGCAGGTCCGAACCCGCCAGGACCTCGGGTTCCCCGGCGGAAACCGCAGGCAATTCAAGGACGCGGGCGATGCTCAGGGTCCCGGCAACGGGCGGCTTCTGGTGGCTGGCGACGGCACTCATGGACAAAGTGTATTGCTTTTACGCAAAGAGTTGACAGGTTGCCGGTGTCGCAGGTGTGTCCGGGACGACACAATGGATTCAACGCCGGATTGTCACCGCCTTGAAAGGAACCCGCGCACCATGCAGACGCTCTCCCACTGGATCGATGGAACCACCCTCGAAGTCCCCGCCGATTCCCGCTTTGCCGACATCACCAACCCGGCCACCGGCAAGGTCTCCTCGCGCGTGGCCCTGGCTTCAGCTGCCACCACCGGCGAGGCCATTGCCGCCGCGCATGCTGCGTTCCCCGCCTGGCGCGACACCTCGCTGACCCGCCGCGCGCAGATCCTGTTCAACTACCGCGAGCTGCTGAACAAGCGCAAGGCCGAGCTGGCCGCGATCATCACCGCCGAGCACGGCAAGGTGCTTGACGACGCCATGGGCGAGATCTCCCGCGGCCAGGAGGTCGTCGAGTACGCCTGCGGCATCCCGCACCTGGTCAAGGGCGGCTACACGGAGAACGCCTCCACCAAGATCGACGTCCACTCGATCCGCCAGCCCCTGGGCGTCTCGGCCATCATCTCCCCCTTCAACTTCCCGGCCATGGTCCCGATGTGGTTCTTCCCCATCGCCATCGCCGCCGGCAACACCGTGGTGCTCAAGCCCAGCGAGAAGGACCCGACCGCCGCCCAGTGGATGGCCGAGCTCTGGAAGGAAGCCGGGCTTCCGGACGGCGTGTTCAACGTGGTCCACGGCGACAAGGAATCGGTTGACACCCTGCTGACCGACCCGCGCGTCTCCTCCGTCTCCTTCGTGGGCTCGACCCCGATCGCCCAGTACGTCTACGCCACGGGCACCGCGCACGGCAAGCGCGTCCAGGCCCTGGGCGGGGCCAAGAACCACATGCTGGTTCTCCCGGATGCGGACCTTGACCTTGCGGCCGACGCCGCGGTCAACGCGGGTTTCGGCGCGGCCGGCGAGCGCTGCATGGCCATTTCGGCCATCGTCGCCATCGACTCGATTGCCGATGAACTGGTCGCCAAGATCGCCGAGCGCACCGCAACGCTGCGGGTGGGCGACGGGACCCGCGGCTGCGACATGGGACCGCTGGTCACCGCGGCACACCGCGACAAGGTCGCAGGCTACATCGACGCAGGCGAGGCCGCCGGCGCCACCATGGTGCTGGACGGGCGCAAGGTCAACCCTGACGCCGAGGGCGAGGGCTTCTTCCTGAACCCGACCCTCTTCGACAACGTCACCACCGACATGTCGATCTACACCGACGAGATCTTCGGCCCGGTGCTCTCCGTTCTCCGCGTGGATTCCTTCGACGAGGGCATCGAGACCATCAACGCCAACCCGTTCGGCAACGGCACCGCGATCTTCACGAACGACGGCGGGGCGGCCCGCCGCTTCGAGAACGAGATCCAGGTCGGCATGGTGGGAATCAATGTGCCCATCCCGGTACCGATGGCCTACTACTCCTTCGGCGGCTGGAAGAACTCGCTCTTCGGGGACACCCACGCCTACGGCGCGGAGGGCATCCAGTTCTTCACCCGCGGCAAGGTCGTCACCTCGCGCTGGCTGGACCCCAGCCACGGCGGCCTGAACCTCGGCTTCCCGCAGAACGCCTAGGCTCGACGTACCGCCAGAAAGGGCAAACACACCATGAGCATCGATGTGAACACCGAAACCATCGCCGCCGAGCAGATCGCCGTGGGCGCGCGCGCCCACGAGCTGGACCGCGCGCACGTCTTCCACTCCTGGCAGGCGCAGGGCCAGTTCGACCCGATGACCATCCTGAAGACCGAGGGTTCCTGGGTCTGGGACGGGGCGGGCAACAAGCTGCTCGACTTCTCCTCGCAGCTGGTCAACACCAACATCGGCCACCAGCACCCGAAGGTCGTTGCGGCGATCCAGGAGCAGGCGGCGCAGATCTGCACCGTCGCCCCGCAGTACGTCAACGACGCACGCTCGGAAGCCGCACGCCTGATCGCCGAGCTGACCCCCGGGGACCTGAACCGCATCTTCTTCACCAACGGCGGCGCAGACGCCAACGAGCACGCGATCCGCATGGCCCGCCTGCACACCGGCAAGCACAAGGTCCTGGCCGCGTACCGCAGTTACCACGGCGGCACGCACCTGGCGGTGAACGTCACCGGCGACCCGCGCCGCGTGGCCTCCGACAATGCCACCGACGGGGTCGTTCACTTCTTCCCGGCCTACCCGTACCGCTCCTACTTCAACTCCACCACGGACGCAGAAGAGACGCAGCGCGCACTGCGCCACCTGGAAGACACCATCATCCTGGAGGGCCCGAGCACCATCGGCGCCCTGGTCCTGGAATCGATCCCGGGCAGCTGCGGCATCTACGTGCCGCCGGCGGGCTACATGGAGGGCGTGCGCGAGCTGACCCGCAAGTACGGCATCGTCTTCATCGCCGACGAGGTCATGGCCGGCTTCGGCCGCGCCGGCAAGTGGTTCGCCGTGAACCACTGGAACGTGACCCCGGACCTGCTCACCTTCGCCAAGGGCGTGAACTCCGGTTACGTCCCGCTCGGCGGCGTGGCCATCTCGGATGCCATCTTCGAGACCTTCCGCGACCGTGTCTACCCGGGCGGCCTGACCTACTCCGGCCACCCGCTGGCCTCCGCCGCGGCGATCGCCACGATCAACGCCATGAAGGAAGAGGGGATGGTGGAGAACGCCGCCCGCCTCGGCGAGGACATCATCGGCCCGGCCCTGGACGAGCTCAAGGCCAGGCACCCATCCGTGGGCGATGTCCGCGGAACCGGCTGCTTCTGGGCCGTCGAGCTGGTCACCAACCGCGAGACCCGCGAGCCCATGGCACCCTACGGCGGCTCCTCGCCGGCCATGGCCGCGGTGACAGGTGCGTTGAAGAAGGCCGGCATGCTGCCGTTCGTGAACTTCAACCGCGTCCACGTGGTCCCGCCGCTGAACATCAGCGACGAGGACCTGCGCGCAGGTCTGGCCATGCTTGATACGGCCCTGTCGGTGGCCGACGGGTTCGTGGACGCCTAACCGGCTTCGCACCGACCATATTGGCCGTGCCCCGCGGGAACAATCCCGCGGGGCACGGCCAACGGCGGTTAACCGGCCGGTGCTGCTACCGGGCCTTCTGGGTCACGAGCACCTGCCAGAGTTGCCGTTCCTCGGCCCCGACCTCGATTTCCACCCGGTGGCGGCTGGTGCTCGTGAATGAAGTCCGGTTGACCTGGTTGACCTGGAAATCCTCGCAACGCGCGTCGAATCCGGTGCCGTCGCTGAACGCGATGCCGAAGGGACCGAACCCGTCACAGGTCCAGGAAACGAAGGTCTCGCCCTTCTCCAGGGTGTAGCCGCCTCCCGCGGACCCGTGATAGCCGGAGAGGTAGAACACCGCCGTTTCGCCGTCCTCGGGCACCAGCTTCGATATTTCCGGTGGTGTGGCCGGGCGCACGGTGTTCGGGGACCGCACCGTTGGCTCGATGCCGCCCGAGGGGCCCGGAACCTCGTCCGTCAGCATCATGCACCCGGACAACAGTGCAACAAGACCCCACGACCCGAACCATCTCCATGTTGTTTGGCGCCCCATGTCCTTCATGCCGCTCCGCCCCGGCCTTCTTCGCCGCCGATGCGCTTCGACGGCCCCTCGGGGATCGCTCCCCCCTGGGCACGAGCCTAGGGCAATTCCCAGCGGAGCGAAACCACCCGGCGAGGTCACCGAGACGGCTCCGAAAGCGGTACCTTCGTCCCGGATATTGCCGGCCGCCCTCCACCCGCGGGCCTAGCCGGACACCGGAAACGTGCGCCCTTCCTCCGATGTGCGCCGTGCGGTCCGCTTAATATGCTGAAGGCATGACACAGACAGCCCTCCCCCGGACATCGACGACGCCGCGCCCCAAGGCCCCGATGCTGGTCTCGGCCGCCGTCCTGGCCGCCCTGGCCCTGACCGGCTGCGGTGCGCTGGGCATCGAATCCACCTATGACAAGAGCGCCAGCCACGATTTCGCCACAGGAGCCGAAGGCAAGGAAAAGAACGTGCTTCCGGCCTGGGTCCCGGACTCGGCCACGAACGTCAAGGAGGTCGTGCGGACCACGGGGAACGAACGCATCCTGCGCATGGACCACGCCGGGGAGCTGCCCAGGGGTTGTGTTGCCGTCGCGCACACCGGCAAGCCAACCGTGGCGGAGCTGGCCGAGGGGCTGGAATCGGAGGACCCCGCCCCCATGCAGGAGATCGCCGAGCGGGTGGATTCCCAATACCAGACGCCCCTACTGGCCGCCGATTGGTGGCCCACCGGGCAGGAAAACCTGACCACCCACCTATGCGGGAAATGGTGGGTGGCCAGGGGCGCCGGCAGCCTCACGGGCTACGCCCCGGAGCTCAAGGGCATTGCCGAGAACATTCTCGCGGAGCAGGCCAGGGCGCAGCGCGCCAAGGTCGACTAGCCCCCGGCTAACGTTGCCTCGGTCGTGGAGGTGCGCGCAAAAAGGGGTCGGGGCGTGGTGCTCCCGCCTGGCTGGAGCACCACATCCCGACCCCTGCAGTGGTCCGACGCTAGCCGTTGATGACCTGCGGCTGGCCCAGGGCCTTGAGCCCGTCGACGCCGAACTCGACCCCGTAGCCCGAGGACTTGGCACCGCCGAACGGAATCCGCGGATCCACGCCACCGTGGCTGTTGATCCACACCGTGCCGGCCTGCAGGCGTGCGGCAACCTCGCGCGCCGCGTCGCGGTCGGCGGACCACACCGAGGCACCCAGCCCGACGTCCAGGGAGTTGGCCAGCTGGACCGCCTGCTCGATCGAGTCGACCTTGACAATCGGCAGCACCGGGCCGAACTGCTCCTGGAGAACCAGCGCGTTGTCGGCGGCGATGTCGGCGATCAGCGTGCTCGGGTAGAAGTATCCCGGCTGGTCCGCCTGCGGGTTCGCCCCGATCAGCACGCGGGCGCCGGAGTCGGTGGCCTGGCGCACCAGCGAATCGACGATGTCGTACTGGGCCTTGTTCTGCAGCGGGCCAAGCACGTTGGCCTCATCCAGGCCCACGCCCATCGGCATGTTCCTGGCGACCTCGGTCAGCGCCGCGCAGACCTCCTCGTAGATGTCCGCATGCACGTAGAGGCGCTTGAGCGCGGCACAGGTCTGGCCGGTGTTGATGAACGCCCCCCAGAACAGGGACTCGGCGATGGCTTTCGGGTCCGCGTCCGGCAGCACGATGCCCGCGTCGTTGCCGCCCAGTTCCAGGGTCAGTCGCTTCACGGTGTCCGCGGAGGAGCGGATGATGGCCTTGCCGGTGGCCGTGGATCCGGTGAACATGACCTTGTCGATGTCCTTATGGGTGCTCAGCAGCTGCCCCACGTCGCGGCCGCCGGCGACCACGTGCAGCACGCCGGCCGGGAGCACCTGGTTGATCACGTGGCCCAGGGCCAGCACGCTCAACGGGGTGTACTCGCTCGGCTTCATCACCACGGTGTTGCCCATGCGCAGGGCAGGGGCCAGCTGCCAGACCGAGATCATCATCGGCCAGTTCCACGGGCCGATGGCACCGACGACGCCGAACGGGCGGTAGTGCATCTCCGCGTAGGTCGTTCCGTCGTCCACGAGCACCTCGGCCTCGAGGTCGAAGGCGGCCGCGGCGCGCAGCCAGGCCACGGCGCCCCCGACCTCGAAGCGGGCGTTCGGGCCGTTCAGCGGCTTGCCCTGCTCGCGCGAGAGCAGGTGGGCCAGCGCCTCGGCGTTTGCCTCGATGGCATCCGCCGCCCGGTTCATCAGGGCGCGGCGTGCCTCGTGGCCCAGTCCGTCCCACCCCGGCTGTGCCGCGTGGGCGGAGGCGATGGCGGTCTCGAGGTCTGCGACCTCGTGCTCGGGTGCGCGGCCCACCAGCTCGCCGGTGGCAGGGTCGAGGATTTCGCGTCCCCCGGTGGCCGGCTGGATCGCGGCAAGCAGCTCGTCCGCGGTGGCGTAGGTGGCGACGGTGTTGGTTTCGGTGCTCATGGATCGTTCCCTTTTCTTGTCTCTGGGTTTGCCGGAAGTCGTGATTGTCGAAGCGGTCTGGTTGACCGCCCGGTGAGTTGTTGGTTGGTTCAGGGCTGCACGTTCTCCGCGTCGTCGGCGAGGTCGCCGCCGTGTCCAACGCCCGCGTAGATCGCCGGTTGGGTGGAGCGCAGCCTGAAGGCCCACAGCAGGCCGAGGATGCCCGGGGCCACGACGAGTGCCGGCAACAGCCAGCCCAGGACGCTGGCGCCCTGAAGGCCGATCAGCACGTCGAAGTTCGCCACGATGGCCCCGAAGAGGACCACGAGGGCGACACCGGCGACCAGCGGCGCCACCACGGTGGTCCACCGTCCCAGCCCGTGCGGTTCGCTGCGGAAGTAGCCGATCACCGCGAAACTGGTCAACGCCATGAGCATGACCAGCCCGAACGCACCGGTGTTGGTGAGCCAGGTGAACAGCGTGAACACCGGGAACATGACGTCCGCTCCCGCCCCGGCGATGGCGAAGACCACCAGGACCAGCAGCGCCAGCGCCGACTGGGTCAGCGAACCGAGAACCGGCGCGTGGCTGTGTGGGTTGGTCCTGGCCATGGCCGCCGGCAGCACGCCCTCGCGGCCCAGCGAGAAGAGGTAGCGGGCCACCACGTTGTGGAAGGCGATCAACGCGGCGAGCAGGCTGGTGATGAACAGCAGGTTCCCGAGGGTGACGAACCACCCCGGGGTGTGTGCTGCCAGGAACCCGAAGACCAGGCCCGGACCCGCGGCGGAGTTTTCGATGACGGCGCCGTGCCCCTCGCCCACGGCCATGGCCCACGCGGAGAGCGCATAGAAGACGGCGATGATGCCGATCGCGATCAGCGTTGCCCGCCGTGGGGTGTTCCGGGGGTCCTTGACCTCCTCGCCGTAGATGGCGCCGGATTCAAATCCCATGAACGCGGCGATGCTGAAGGCCAGGGCCGCACCGACGCCCGCGGTGAACAGGCTGGCAGGTTGCAGCGACTCGGTGGAGATTCCCTCGGGCGCGACCTTGAAGGCCAGCACGTCGTAGACGATGACGACGAGGAATTCGCAGGCCACCACGACGCCCAGTACCTTGGCGGAAAGGTCGACCTTGTTCACACCCAGGATCGCCACGACTGCCCAGCCGATCAGGGCGCACACCCACCAGGGGGCAGGGATCCCCCACGTCGTGCCCAGGAAATCGGCAAGCGCGAAGCCGAACATCCCGTAGATGCCGATCTGCATGGCGTTGTAGCTGACCAACGCCACCCAGGCGGCACCGATGCCGGTGGGCTTGCCCAGGCCGCGGGCCACGTAGGCGTAGAACGCGCCGGCGTTGCGCACGTGCTGGCTCATGGCCGTGTACCCCACGGCGAAGACCAGCAGGACCACGCCGAGCACGACGAAGGACAGCGGGATGCCCAGCACGCCGGTGACGGCGTAGTTGCTGGTGACTCCCCCGGCGACCACCGTCAGTGGCGCGGATGCCGCGATGATCATGAACACCAGCGCCGGCACGCCGAGCGTGCGTTTGCCCAGCCCCGGTGCCCGGGTGTCCGTCGAATCGGTTGATGTTGCCATGGGGATTCCTCCTTGAAGCGAATTTACCTCCAGCCTGCGCCGTGGAGGGCACCGAAGGCTTGGCTTTGCGTGAGCAACACTTGGCGAATCGTGCAGAGTTATCCTGCCGCCTCGCCTTCGGGCGGGCGGGACACCGTCCTGAACCCGCAGTGGCTGCTCGAGGAATCGGGCGAATTCCGGCTCCGCGCCGCCACGCGGTAGCGGTTGCAATACGAGTCGTGGCACAGGAACGAGCCCCCGCGCATCACCCTCCCCTCGCCGAAGGGCGGACCCTGCGGATCCAGTTCCGGGCTTCGCCTGTAGTAGCGGGGAAGAAACCAGTCGGCGCACCATTCCCAGGTGTTCCCCGCCATCTGCCACAGGCCGTGCCCGTTCGGTTCGAAGGACTCGACAGGGGCGGTGCCCGTGTATCCGTCCTCCCCGGTGTTGCGGGACGGGAACTCGCCCTGGAAGATGTTGCAGCGGTGCGCGCCACCCTCGGTGAGCGAATCCCCCCACGGATAGCGTGCGCCCTCCAGTCCTCCGCGGGCGGCATATTCCCATTGGGCCTCGCTGGGCAGTGCACGCCCCGCCCACTCGCAGTAGGCCAGCGCGTCGTTCCAGCTCACGTGCACCGCCGGGTGTCCGTCGGCGGCCGCCGAACCGGGACCCAGTGGCTCCCGCCAGCTGGCCCCGGGGACATCGACCCACCACGGCATCGACGCCACCGCCCGGCTGCCGGCGGGCCGGGCGGCCCGCTCACCCAGCTGGAGGTGGAACACCGCCGAGGAACCCAGGACCTCGGCCTCCGTCACGTACCCGGTTTCCGCCACGAACAGCGCGAACGCTGCGTTGGTGACGGCCGTGGCGTCCATCCGGAAACCCCCCAGCTGCACCGGGTGCACCGGGGTCTCGCCGTCGCCCGGGTAGCCCTCGGCGAAGTGGTCACCCATCAAGAAGGCACCGGCCGGCACGTGGACCTGTTTGATCCCGTGCCGCGGCGCGGCCCCTGCCTGCACCGGCGCCGCGGGCAGGGGCAGGGAGCGGGCCGGGAAGCGGGCCGGGGCCGCTGGTGGCTGGCAACAGGACACGTGATGCTCCTTGTCCGGGGTCGGTGGGGTGGGGCCGTGGCGCCGCTAGGCGGCGGCCGTCGGCGTGGGTGCGTTGTCGCAGACCATCGCCATTTCCTGGAGCAGCGCCAGTTCCAGCGACCGCTGCAGCTCCGCCGCGCCGGGTTCCCCCGCCACGTTGTGCAGTTCCTCCGTGTCGCTGCGGTGGTCGTAGACCTCCACGCCGGGTGCCCCGAAGTACCTGGTCAACCGACCCTCCCGGGTCACCACCGTGCGCATCCGCACCGGTGCCGGCAGCCCGTCGATGGAAAAGGGCTGGTCCTCCTCGATCAGCACCGCCTCGCGGATCGCATCCGCAGAACCGTCCAGCAGCGGGCGCAGGCTCAGGCCCTGGATCCCGTGGAACCGGCGCACCTGCGCCAGATCCAGCAGGGTGGGGGCCAGGTCGGCGGTGGACACCAGGGCGGTGCTGCGCCGGGCGGCGTCGGCACCGCGGCCGGGGATGCGGATGGCCAACGGCACCCGGGTGACCGATTCGTAGTGCACGAAATGCTTGAGCATCAGCCCGTGGTCCCCGAACATGTCGCCGTGGTCGGAGGTGAACACGATGATGGTGTCCTGCTCCTGGCCGGAGTCCTCCAGCGCGTCGAGGATCTTCCCGACCTGCTGGTCCATGAGTTCGATCAGCCCGTACTGGGCCGCGGCCGCGCGGCGGTACTGCTCCTCGTTGACCGCGAAGGTCATGGTGGCATCCGGGTGCGGGGTCCCGCGGTCCCGGACCATGGTGCGGATGTGCTGGGGGGAAGCGCTGTGGTCCTGTTCGAATCCGTTGGGCAGCGCCACGGACCCCGGCTCGTAGAGCGCGGAGTACTCCTCGGGCGGGGCAAAGGGGTGGTGCGGGTCGGGGAAGGAGACGAAGAGGAAGAAGGGGTCCTCCCCCGCCGCTGCCTCCTTGATCCGTTCGGCTGCCCGCTCCCCGACGTAGGTGCTGGGGTGGGCCTGCAGCGGGATGGAGGTGGTGTAGACCTGGTCCCAGCCCGGCAGCGCGTCGCGCCCTGCCGCATGGCCGCCCAGCGACCGGGGGTCCACGCCGCGCTCGCGCGCCCAGTGCACCCAGTGTCCGCCCGGGGCGTCCCCGTGTCCGATGACCAGGTCGACTTCCTGGTAGCCGTAGTAGTCCTCCGGCATCTGCACGTACCCGGCCTCGTGGCGCTCGCGGTTCTCCCACTGGTCCCAGCCGGCGCCGCGCTCGCGGGTGACAGCGCGCTCCACCGCGGCGTCCAGCAGCAGCGGATCGGTGTCGTGGATCTGCACCGACTGCTCCGGCTCGAAGTCCCACCCCATGTTCTGGTGGTGGAGCTTGCCCACGGCCGCGGTGCGGTACCCGGCCCGGGCCAGCGAGCGCACGAAGGTGGAGGTTTCGGGATCCAGCGGGATCCCGTTGCACCGGGTGCCGTGGACCGAGGGCCAGCGACCTGTCAACAGGCTGGCGCGGTTGGGCATGCAGGTCGGGTTGGCCACGAAGGCGCGGTCGAAGACCGCGGACCCTGCCGCCAGGCGGTCAAGGTTGGGGGTGCGCACCTCGGTGTTCCCGTTGAACCCCAGGTGGTCGGCCCGCAGCTGGTCGGCAATGATGAACAGGATGTTCGGCCGTGGCTCGGTCATGACTGGGCCCGGCGGATCAGCGAGAGCGTGCGGGTGCGCAGTTCGGCAAACGCGGGCAGGGCCCGGGTTCCGATCTGCTCGCGTTCGGCGGGCAGGTCGACGTCGATGACCTCCAGCACCCGGGCGGGCTTGGAACCGATGGCCACGATGCGGTCCGAGAGGTAGACGGCCTCGTCGATGTCGTGGGTGACCAGCAGGATGGTCATGCCGAAGTCCTTGCGGATCTTCAGGCACAGGTCCTCGAGCTCGAAGCGCGTCTGCGCATCGACCGAGGCGAAGGGCTCGTCCATGACCAGGATCTCCGGGCGGTAGGCCAGCGCGCGGGCAATGGCCACGCGCTGCTGCATGCCTCCGGAGAGCTGCCACGGGTACTTGTTCTCCGCCCCGGCCAGGCCGACTGCGGCCAGCGCCGTGTCGCAGCGCTCGGCCAGTTCGGCCGGGTCCAGGTGCAGGTGCCGCAGCGGCAGCACCAGGTTCTTGCGCACGCTCAGCCAGGGCATGAGCGAACGCGAGTAGTCCTGGAAGACCAGGGCCATTTCCTTGGGCGGTCCGGAGATTTCCCGACCGTCGATGCTGATGGTTCCGCCGGTGCTCGGGTGCAGCCCGGCCAGGCACTTGAGCAGCGTGGTCTTGCCGACTCCCGAGGGGCCGACGATGCAGACGACTTCCCCGGCGTCAACGGAGAAGGTGAGGTCCCCGATCACGTGTGCGGCGGCCGGGCCCGAGCCGTAGCTCTTGGCCAGGGACTGGACCTCGAGGCGCGGGAGTGAGGTTGTTGTTTTCAAGGGTTCCTCCGAAGAGTGGCGAGGCGAAAGGTGTTGGGGCTTGGGGAAGGCGGGGGCACTCATGCCGCACGCTCCAGGCGGCGCGAGCCGATGTACCAGCGCAGCACCCGGCCCTTGAGGAGCTCGAAGCCGATGTTCACGAGGAACCCGATCACGCCGAGCAGCAGGATGCCTGCCCACATGTCGGCGGACATGAAGGACTGCTGGGCCAGCAGCGTCATGGCTCCGATGCCCTGGGAGGACCCGAGCATCTCGGAGGCGATCATGACCACGAAGCTGACCTGCAGGCTCACCTGCAGGCCGGAAAAGATCTGCGGTCCGGCCGCCGGCAGGTACACGCGCAGCATGCGCTCGGAACGGGTCAGCCGGTAGACGGAGCAGACGTCCTTGAGCGAGCCGTCGATCCCGCGGATCCCGTCCATGGTGGCGATGAGGGTGGGGAAGAACGCGGCCAGCGCGATGTTGGCCACGCGCATTTCGGTGCCGAAGCCGATCAGCGTGATGACGATCGGGATCATCGCCACCGGCGGGATGCCGCGGAAGAAGTGGATGGTCGGTTCGAACATCCAGCGGACCGGCGGGATCATTGCCAGCACGAACCCGATGACGACGCCCGCGGCGATGCCGATCAGGAACCCGCTGAAGAGGTTGCCCATGCTCAGCAGGACATCGGAGGCGAAGTGCTCAAAGAGCCACAGGTCCGCGAAACGCTGCAGGATCAGGGACAGCGGCGGGAAAAAGCTGTTGGTCGAACTCTCCGAGAATGTCCACCACGCGGCCAGCAGCGCCAGCGGGCTGGCCACTCCCAGGAGAACCAGTGGGGCCTTGTTGTTTTTCACAGTGCTACCTCCCGGTGGGATGGGTGCCAGTGCAGGGCCTTGGCCTCGGCCCACGAGCTGGCCCCGTGGAAGGCCAGTCCCAGCAGGCCCAGGACGAAGACCAGGGCATAGAGCGTGGCGAAGTTGCCGGCCGCCTGGGCCTGGTAGATGGAGCGGCCCAGGCCAGGGGCCCCGCCCAGCAGCCCCGCCACCACGGCGATGACCAGGGCGGTGGGTGCCGCCACGCGCATGGCGGTGCCGATGAAGGGACTCGCGCTGGGCAGCACGATCCGCGCCTTGATCTCCAGCGGACCCATTCCGTAGGACCGTGCGGTGGCCAGGGCCACCGGGTCCGTGTCCTGGACTCCGGACGCCGTTTGCATGACGATCGCCAGCGAGCAGCCGAAGGCCACCAGCACGAAGGCCATCGGCCAGGTGGGTCCCAGGACCATGACGGCCAGGGGCAGGACGACGATCGGCGGGATCGGCTTGAGGAACTCGAAGACCGCCAAGGTCAGGCTCCGCACCAGCGCGGAGGTGCCGATCAGGACGCCCAGGCCGATCCCAAGCACCGCGCTGAACACGAGCCCGGCCAGGGCAATGAGGATCGTGACCGACAGTTCGGACCAAAATGCCTGGCTGACCAGCAGGGATGCCAGCTCGGCCGCGGTTTCCGGAACCGACGGGACCGCGTCCCCGAAGACCTTTCCCACGGACACGAGCTGCCAGGCGGCCAGCACCGCGAGGGCGCCGGCTGCGCCGTACAGGGCCTGGGTCCGGCGCGAAGCGCGCTTCGGGAGGACCAGCAGGCCGTTGGGTACCCGGCTACTTGTCGCTGAGGATGAGGCTGTCATCGATCTTTACCTCCTTGGCCAGGAAACCCAGCTCGGTCAAGCGCGTGTTGACCCGCTGGATGTCTGCGAGGCGCACCTCGGTGGGCCAGAACGTCAGGGCCGAGTTCTTCACGACCTCCAGCGGGGTGTCGGTCAATTCCGCGGCGACTTCCAGGGCCTCGTCGTGGTGGTTGTTGGCGTAGGCATTGGCCTTGTGGATGGCCCGGGCGAAGGCCTGCAGCTGCTCGTTCTTCTTGGTTGCGGTGGAATCGCCGGCGACCCAGAGGCCGATGGCTCCGCGCTCAAAGAACTCCACGCCAGGCGAGGAGAGGACCTTGCCGCCGGCGGCAACCGCCTTGGACGTGAACGGGGCGACCAGTCCGGCTGCGTCGATGCGGCCCTGGGCCAGGGACTGCACGGCCGAGGAGAAGTCAAGGACGATCCAGTTGATCTTCGACGGGTCCCCGCCGGCTTCCTGCACGGCGCGGGTGATGGTGACCTCCAGCTGGGCCTTGCGGGCCGGCACCGAAACGGTCTTGCCCTCAAGCTCCGCCGGCGAGGTGATGGGCGAGTCCTTTCCGATGATCAAGGCGGTGTCGTCGATCAGCGTCAGGTCGCCCTGGTCGAGGGCCTCGTCGGCGTAGCCGTCGGCGGCCGCGACGATCTTCAGCGGCACGCCCTGGGAGAGGGCATTGAACATCGGGATGGAGGGGGTGTAGGTCAGGTCCAGCTGCCCGCTCTGTGCCGCGGCGACGCCGGCGGGCGGGTTGGCCACGACGGAGGTCTCCACGACCAGGCCTTCGTCCTTGAAGTAGCCCTTGGACTTGGCCAGTTCGATGGCGGCATCGGACGTGAGCCCGATGGTGCCGACCTTCAAGGTGGTGCTGTCCCCGGAGGCCGGGGCGGCATCGGTGCCGGAGCCGCAGGCGGCCATGGCCAGGGTCAGGGAGCCCACGGCGAGCAGTGCCATGGAACGGAGGGATTTTTTCATTGTTGCTCCTGGTTTCTTGGTGCGCCACAGCATTGTGGGTCGCGTTGGTTGGTTGTTCCCGGTTCGGTGGACGAACGGTTCATTCACGTGGCCGAGTGGACGAGTGTGCCGTTGGAAATCGTGTGGGTGGCGGGATTTGTCCGCAGTGCGCGGATATCCCGGTCGATGGGGTTTGCCAGGATGCACAGGTCGGCGAGGTACCCGGGGGCCAGCCTGCCCTTGCGGTGTTCGGCGTGGTCCTGGCGCGCCGGTTGGATGGTCATCATTTCCAGGGCCTGGGCGAATCCCACGCGCTCGGGGTCGGTCGCCGCACCGGGCCCGGCGGTGGTGTCCCGGGTGACCGCGGCGATGACCGATTCCCGCCAGTCGGGCGTGGTGACCGGGGCGTCGGAGGCAATGTTGGTGCTGACGCCGGCCGCAAGCAGGGACCTCAGCGGCTGCTGTCCCTCGAACCTTGCCGCGCCCAGGATCCTTTTCATCAGGGCCCCGGCCTCGGAGCGGATGCTGGGGTTCGTGCTCAGCCCCACCCCGTGGCGCCTGAGGGCGTCAATGGTCTCGGGTCCGCGGAAGGCCCCGTGGATGATGTAGTGCCGCGCGTCGCGCGGGTTGCCCTGCTGGGCCGCGATGATGCCCCGCAGCGCGGCGTCGGTGGTCGCGTCCCCGGTGGCGTGGATCCCCGCCTGGAAGCCTGCATCGTGGATGCGGGCGATGATGCGGTGCAGCTCGGCCTCGCGCTCGGCCTCGGTGTTCCCGGCGATGACCATGGAACCGTGGCTGTGGCCGCAGGGCGTTTCGTAGGGTTCGGACATCCAGGCCGTCCCCGAGCGCGGGATTCCGTCGGCGAAGACCTTGACCCCGGCAATGCGCAGCAGCTCGTCGCTGATGCCGCGGCGGGCCAGGGTGCCGGGCAACCCCGAGGCAAGCCCCGCGCGGACGTCCTCCTCGTTGGCCCCTCCCGTGGAGGAAAACAGCAGCAGTACGTTGATGCGCATGCTCAATTCGTTCCCGGCGGCCAGGTCCGCCAGCAGCTCGAGGCTGCTCGTTGCGCTGGACCCGCCGAAAAGTCCCTCGCCGCCGGGGCCCAGGCCCGGTTCGGTCAGGGACGTGATGCCCATCGAGTGCAGGAGGCGCTGGTGGGCGAGGATGCATCGGCGCACGTCGGCGATTCCCAGGGCCGGAACGATCCTGCCGGCGAGTTCGACCGCGGCGTCCACGAGCAGGCCGTTGGCGCGGCCGTCGGGAAACGTGCCGACGACGCCGTCGGGGTAGCCCGCGGTCCAGGAGTCCAGGGAGGCCAGGCGTGCAGCGGTTTCGTTGAGCAGCAGCTGGTGCCCGGTTTGGTCGTAGGCGACCAGCGGGGCATCCGGGCGCAGGCCGAAGATGCAGTCGGGGCCCCCGTCGCCCAGGACGGCTTCGTCCCAGCCGTGGGCCCGGATCCATCCGTCGCTGCCGGGAACCGCGTCCCGGAGGATGCCGGCGACCTGGTCCCAGCTCGCCGCGGCCTTGCTTCCCACCGAAAGCGTTCCGTGTTCGGAGACCGCCGATTCCACGAAGTGCAGGTGGCCGTCGTTGATGCCGGGCAGGACGGCTCCGCCCTGCGCGTCGATGACACGCGTGGAAGGGCCGACGAGGTCCGCAATCCCCGCATCGCCGAGGGCCGAAATGTGCCCGCCGGTGATGGCAATGGCAGTGGCGTTCCCGGCCTCCGGGCCGGCACCGTGAAGCTGCCCGTTGACGACGACGATGTCTGCGCCGCGACTGGTCTTGGTCATGTGACAGCAGTCCCCTTTCCTGGAATTCCTGCGTCTGGATGTGATTCAGCTAACGTGACAACTAGAGTATGTCGTATGACTTAGTCGTTTGACCAGAAGTTTGGAAAAGTTTCTTTCCACGCCCTGTCGAGGGGGTCCGTAGGATGGAATGAAAGTTGCTCAGAAAGGCGCCCACCAAAATGGCCCACGTTTCCATCAAAGATCGCAGTCACCAGTTTGTAGAGGCGGCCGCTCGGGTAATTGCACGTGAAGGGATCGCCGCGGCAACGACGCGCAGGATCGCCGCGGAGGCCGACGCGCCCCTGGCCGCGCTGCACTATTGCTTCCGCAGCAAGGACGAGCTGCTCGACGAGGTCTACAATTTCCTGAGCCGGGACTACGCCCGGGAACTGGAGCCCATGGACAGCAACCTGGACCTGGAGGAATCGGTTCGCACCCACGCGACGCGGATCTGGCGGCGCATGCTGAACACCCCCCACGAGCAGGTCACGACGTTTGAACTGCTCCTGCGCCGCAACCGGCTCAAGTCCGACGACGAGGTGGAACGCGCAGCGGCCATCAACCGCTCGATGTACCAGGGCTGGATCGACTCGACGACCGCGATCTTCACCGAGGGCGCACGGGTCTCGGGCGTGGAGACGCCTCGGGACATGGACATCATTGCGCGTTCCTTCATCGCAAACGTCGATGGCATCAGCCTGCAGCACCTCTCGGATCCCGACGAGGAACGGTCATGGAAGCTGATCGAGATCCTGATCGACTCGGTCGTTTTTCAGGTACTCAAGCGGAACGCGGTGGGCGAACAGCCGTAGGCCGCACGGAAGACCCTGCTGAAATGGGCGCCGTCGGGCAACCCCCACCTCGCACCGATGGCACCGACCGGAATGTGCACCTGCATGGGATCCTCCAGGTCGCGGCGGCACCGCTCGAGGCGACGGGTGCGTATCAGTTCGGCCACGGTGTGGCCCGTTTCGCCGAATAACTTGTGCAGACTCCGCAGCGACATGTAATGTGCGGCGGCCACCGAACCCGGGGACAGCTCAGGGTCCGGAATATGGTCCTCGATGTAGTCCTGGATCGCGAGGACCTGGCGCAGCCGGGCCCCGTCGCCCAGCGCGTTGCGCTCGTGGATTTCACTGGCCAGCATGCTCCCGGCGATGTCGACCGCATTGGCGGCAAGGCGCCGCCCCACGGGGCCGGCCAATTGCGGCAGCATCTGGGCCAACTGGGCCAGGAACGGCGTGACAGCGCGCCCCAGCGGATTCCCCGAACCGAATGCGACCGCCGTCAGTTCCGCGACGTCGCCGACCGGAAGCCCCAGCTGGTGCTGTGGAAACATCAGCACCAGCGTGCGGAAATCCCCGTCAAAGAGCATCGTATAAGGCCGCTGGGTGTCATAGATGGCCAGCTCACCGGGGCGCAGCACGGTCTCCCTGCCGCCTTGCAGGAGCAGTCCATGGCCGGCGAGCTGCAGGTTGATCTTGAAGCGGGGGGCATCCCCCGCTGCAACCAGCTCCTCCGTCCTGCGGACCACATGGGCCGAGGCCGCGACCTCCATCACGCCAACCTGGCCCAGCTGGGCCCCGGAGACCGTCCCCTCGAATGGCTGGGCCCGGATGGGTTCGGAACACAGCGGCACGAAGGCGCTCGAAACGAGCGTCTTCCACGAGCTGAACGAATCAACATGCTGCACTTGGTACACGAGCTAGCGACCTTTCCCCAATCCGGCCACGCCCCGCACCGCGGACAAACCGGCGCGGGGTGAGTGGCGTCACATTGTTGCCAATGTACGCGGAATGGCCCCCAAAGTCACGTTTTTTCTCTGCTCGGAGGTTTTAACCCGCGCCGGGGACAGCCCGTGCCGCCAACGTGCGCAGGTGCGCCTCCAGCTGCTCACCCAGTTGCCGGGGGCTGTTGAATGCGGCGTCCAGGACCGCCACCACCTGCGCTCCCATGAGAAACGTCAACAGCGCCTCGCCGGCCGCCGCCGACCTGACCTCCGGCCGGATCTCCCCGATCTCGACACCGCGGGCGATCCAACGACCGATCCACAGCCGCCACTGGGCCATGGCCTCGTCGTTGACCGCGGCGAACTCCGGCTCATGGATGGCCATCTGCCAAAACGGGATCACCACGCGCGCCTCGTCCAGCCGGTCGACATCCAGCGGAAGCACTTCCATGGCGAACCTCCGCAATGCCTCGAGCCCCTCGAGCCCCGCCGTGGCACCCCGGATGCGTTCGTTGGTGCGACCGAAGACGTGCGTGAAGGTCGCCCGCATCAGGCTGGCCCGGGTGGGGAAGTAGGGCTTCAGCGCCCCGTTGGCGAATCCGGCCTCGGCGGCGATGTCCCGCAAGGTCACCCCGTCGAAGCCCCGGCGGGCAATGACCCTCCAGGTGACCTCGACAAGTTCGAGGCGGCGGGCATCATGGTCGACAATCTTTGGCATGCCACCCATCCTACGGATCCCCCCGCCACCCCGGGCGCAGCGCCCCGCCAATGCACCGACCCCTTGCCACGGAGGCGAAACGCAGTTATTCTCTACAGCTAGAGAATAAAAACGTGGTGCACGTCACCGCTTCCGGTAATGCACGTCTCGCACCACCATCCTTTTGAAAGGGCAAAGCCATGACCCTCAGCAACGCCACCGACCAGCAGACGGGCCTCGGCGCCTACTCGCTTGCCACCGAACAGGAAATCGCGGCAGTGCGCGCCATCCTCGCCGAGAACGGACACTTCCCCGACTCGGCCCGCGTTGCCTACCTGGGGCTTGAGGATCCGCGACGCGGCACCAAGGAAGTCGATCGCCGCTTCCGCGCCTTCCTCCTTGATGTCGCCGGCGCCGCTCCCAAGGACGTCGTGGTCTCCGTGACCCACGCCAGGGTGGAAAGCGTGATCGAGCTGGACACCGCCACCAGCGGCGAGCTGCCGGTGCTGGAGGAGGAGTTCGAGGTCGTCGAGCAGCTTCTCGCGCAGGACCCGCGCTGGCTCGAGGCGCTGGCCAAGCGGAATCTCGACGTGGAGAAGGTGCGCGTCGCCCCGCTGTCGGCCGGCGTGTTCGAGTACCCGGAGGAATCCGGCCGCCGCATCCTGCGCGGTCTGGCCTTCGTGCAGGACCACCCCGAGGACTCGGCCTGGGCCCACCCCGTCGACGGGTTGGTCGGCTATGTGGATGTGGGAAACCGCAGCGTGGACCAGGTCATCGACCTGGGCGTCGTCCCGATCCCGACCGAGCACGGCAACTACACCGACCCGGAGCTCACCGGAGAGCTGCGCACCACGCAGAAGCCGATATCCATCACCCAGCCCGAGGGCCCCAGCTTCACCGTCGCCGGGGGCAACCACGTCGAGTGGGAAAAGTGGAGCCTGGACGTGGGCTTCGACGTCCGCGAGGGCCTCGTGCTGCACAACATCTCCTTCGAGGACAAGGGTGCACCGCGGCGCATCCTGAACCGCGCCTCCATTGCCGAGATGGTGGTCCCCTACGGCGACCCGTCCCCGGTGCGCAGCTGGCAGAACTACTTCGACACCGGCGAATACCTGGTGGGCCAGTTCGCGAACTCGCTCGAGCTGGGCTGCGACTGCCTGGGCGAGATCCACTACATCTCCCCCGTGGTCTCCAACGCGCGCGGCGAGGCCCGCACCATCCGCAACGGCATCTGCATGCACGAGGAGGACTACTCGATCCTGGCCAAGCACTCGGATCTGTGGAGCGGCATCAACTACACGCGCCGCAACCGCCGCCTGGTGATTTCCTTCTTCACCACCATCGGCAACTACGACTACGGCTTCTACTGGTACCTCTACCTCGACGGAACCATCGAGTTCGAGGCCAAGGCCACGGGCATCGTGTTCACCAGCGCCCTGCCCGACGGGGAAACCCCCTACGCCTCCGAGCTGGCCCCGGGCCTTGGCGCCCCCTACCACCAGCATCTCTTCGGGGCACGGCTGGACTTCGCCCTGGACGGCGGCCCGGGCCGCGTCGAGGAGGAGGACGTCGTGCGGGTCCCGACAGGCCCGGAGAACCTGCGCGGCAATGCGTTCTCGCGCAAGCGCACGGTCTTCACCCGCGAATCCGAGGCCATCCGCGATGCCGACGGCACCAAGGGCCGCACCTGGGTCGTCTCAAACCCCGAATCGAAAAACCGCCTGGGCCACCCGGTGGGCTACAAGCTGCACCCCCAGGGCAACCCCACGCTGCTGGCCGACGAGGATTCCTCGATCCACCGCCGCGCCACCTTTGCCTCGAAGGCGCTGTGGGTCACCCCGGCCACCGAGGGCCAGCGCTACCCGACCGGCGACTTCGTAAACCAGCATGCCGGCGGTGCGGGGCTGCCCGAATGGGTCAAGGCTGACCGCAACATCGACGGCGAGGAGATCGTCCTGTGGCACACCTTCGGGCTCACCCACTTCCCGCGCCCGGAGGACTGGCCCATCATGCCGGTGGACACCGTCGGCTTCAAGCTGCGTCCCGAGGGCTTCTTCGACCGCTCGCCGGTCCTGGATGTCCCGGCCCCGGCAACCGGCAAGTCCTGCCACTCCTAGTCGGCACGCCATGACCACGAATCTTGCCGGCGCCCCCGCCGCGTGGCCCGCGCCGCGGATCGGGGCGAGCGTGCGGACCCGCGCGGCCCGGGTGACGGGGCCGGTGGCCTACGCGCGGAGCGTTGCCGCACTGGCCGTGGCACTGGGCCTGGGGCATGTGTGGGTCATGGTCGCGTTCCCGCACGGGCCGTGGGTGGGCGCCGTCCTGGGTGCCATGGTGCTGGTGTGCCTCAAGTGCGCGCACCGGGCCTGGGGAAACCCGGCGGCCCTTCTCGAACTGCTGGCCATGTCCGCGCTCATGGCCCTGGCGCACACCTTCATGGCACTGGGCGTCCACGGGCACCGGCACGGCGGCGAGGGCCCTGCCGCGGCCGCCGGCGCCGGCGCGATGCTGGGGGTCGCCGCGGCCGAGCTGGCGCTGGTGATGCTCTGCGCGATCGGCGTGCGGCTGGCCGCTTCCCGTTCGGCTGCCGGCCGGTAGCCGGAGGTCGACGCAGCACCGCCGCGGCGGGGCACCCGGATTCTTCCCGGTGCCTCGCCGTGGTCGTTTCGCGCTCAGGGTTCGAGCCGCGCGGCGATGCCTCCCAGCAACAAATCCAGCGCGAAGCGGTGGTTGTCCTCGTCCTGGACCGACGCCATGAGTGCCACTGCCGACACCGCCAGCGGGTATTGCTGCTCCGGGACCTCCGCGTAGCTGCGCACCCAGGCCTCGTCGTCCTGCGCTGATTTCTCACCCAGCAGCAGCAGGCCCGCACTGAATCCGGTCCAGGCCAGCATGAAGTCGCCGCAGGCCCGGTAGACCAGGGCCGCCTCCCGCCGCTCGAAACCCGCCCGCTCCAGGGCGGCGAGCACGGCCTCGATGAATTTCAGCTCTCCCTCCTGGCGGGTCACGCGCAAGGCTGCCAACGTGGCGACCTGCGGGTAGCGCAGGAAACTTGCCCGCGTCCGCAGCATCAGGTCCCGCAGCGAATCGTCCCAGCTCGGACTCGGACGGTAGCCCTCCATGCCCCTGGCAATGACGCGGTCGGCGAGCGCCAGCAGCAACTCGTCCTTGTCGGCGAAGTGGCGGTACAGCGCCGTGGGGTCGGCCCCGAGTTCCTTGCCGATCTTGCGGAAGGACAGCGCGTCAGGTTCGGTTCCGGCTGCCAGCTTCAGGCAGGCCTCGAGGATGACCTCCCGGCCCAGCCCCTGGGCGCGGCGGCGCGGGGCCGGCGCCCTGGCCCCCGATTCGTTGGCCGGTCCGTTGGTGTCCATCGATGGATTCAGCTCCCTTGCCGCTCACTAAAGTCAACACCGTTGACTTTAGGCCATGGTTGCGATTTTATGAACTGGGACACACCATCCGTCCAGCGGCCTTCCCCGCACCTCCCCGCCGAAAGGGCACCCGTGAGCGAGACCTGGCTATTTCATTCAGGCACCATATTCGACGGCCACACCACGCTCGGCCCGGGCAGCGCCGTCGCGGTGCGCAACGGCCGCATCCTGGCCGTGGGCCCCGAGGCGAACGTCCGCGCGGCGCTGCCGGAACCCCTGCACGACGTGTCCCTGGACGGCCGCGCCCTGTCCCCCGGATTCACCGACGCCCACGTCCACGCCCTGATGGGCGGGGTAGAGTCCCTGGCCTGCGACCTCGCCGCCGCCGCAGGCATCGAGGGCACCCTGGCGGCCATCGCCGCCTACGCCACCTCCACCGCCGGGGGCTGGATCACCGGCGGCGGCTGGTCCATGGCCGATTTCCCCGGCGGCACGCCCACCGCCGGGCTGCTGGACGCGGTCACGGGCGAACGGCCCGCCTACCTGATCAACCGCGACCACCACGGCGCCTGGGTCAACACCGCCGCCCTCCGGCTGGCCGGAATCACCGCTGCCACCCCGGATCCCGTCGACGGGCGCATCGAACGCGACGGGCAGGGAAACCCGACCGGAACCCTGCACGAGGGTGCCATGGACGTGGTCAACGCGCTCGTCCCCTCCCCCGACGACGCAACCCTGCGCGCGGGGCTGTTGGCCGGCCAGGAGCATCTCCACTCCTTCGGGATCACGGGCTGGCAGGAAGCGATCCTGGGCAACTACGCCGGATACGCCGATGCCTCGGGGATCTACCGCGGGCTCCAGGCCCGGGGCCTGCTCACCGGACAGGCCGCGGGCGCGCTCTGGGTTCCCCGCGAGACAACGCTTGAGGGCATACCCGCCCTGGTCGAGGACTTCCTGGCCCGCCGGAAGGAAAACGCCGCCGCCGGGTTCCGCACCACCACCGCGAAAATCATGGTCGACGGGGTCGCGGAGAACCGGACCGCCGCCATGCTCGAGCCCTACCTGCGCTCCTGCGATTGCGCCCCCGGCTCCCCGGGCGACACCGGACTGCGCTACCTCTCCGCCGAGGTGCTCACCGCGGTTGCCGTGGCGCTGGACGCCGCGGGTTTCGACCTCCACCTGCACGTCATCGGCGACGGGGCCGCCCGCATGGGCCTGGATGCGCTCGAGGCCGCCCGCGCGGCCAACGGCACCAGCGGCGGACGCCACCACCTCGCCCACCTGCAGGTCATCCACCCCGACGACGTGGCACGGTTCGGGGCACTGGGCCTGAGCATCAACGCCCAGGCGCTCTGGGCCTGCAACGACGAGCAGATGGTGGAGCTGACCACCCCGATCCTGGGCGAGGAACGCGCCGGCTGGCAGTACCCCTTCCGTTCGCTGATCGACGCCGGGGCGCACCTGGTCATGGGGTCGGACTGGCCGGTCTCCACGCCCAACCCGTTCGAGGCCATCCACGTCGCGGTCAACCGCACCGCGCCGGACCGCCCCGATGTCCCACCGCTGGTTCCGGAGCAGGCCATCACCGTGTTGGAGGCCATGCGCGGCTACACGGCCGGCAGCGCCTGGGTGAACCGCGACCACGAGGGTGGCAGCCTCCGTCCCGGGGCACGGGCCGACATGGTGCTGCTGGACGCCGACCCGTTCTCCATCCCATCCTCCGACTTGCACCGCGTGGGGGTGGAACTCACCCTCGCCGCCGGGCGCACGGTCTTTGCCCGTGCCTCCGCAAGCGTCTAGGGGGCCCGGTCCCTTCCGGCTCCCCACGCATTTTGCACATGAACGCCACGTTCGCTTCTTCCATGCAAGGAACCTCCATGAGCAGCATTCCTGCCACGTCCAACGCCAGCCCCGTCTCCTTTGACCGCTTCGAGGCAGCGATCGCCGAGTCCACCATCGACAAGTCCCTGTCCGGCATCACATACTCCCCCTACTGGCTGCAGCATCCCGACCGCCCGGTGGCCCTTCCCGCGCTGGAAGGCAAGGCGTCCACGGACCTTCTGGTCGTCGGCGGCGGCTACTGCGGCCTGTGGACGGCGCTGCTGGCCAAGGAAGCCGACCCGGCCCGCGATGTCACGCTGATCGAATCAGAGACCGTCGGCTGGGCCGCCTCCGGGCGCAACGGCGGGTTCTGCGAGGCATCCCTGGTCCACGGGGAATCCAACGGCGAGAGGCACCTTCCCCGGGAAAACGCCAGGCTCACCGAGCTCGGCGCCGAAAACCTGGCCGGCATCATCAGGACCGTCGAAAAATACAACATCGACTGCGACCTGACACCCAGCGGCGTGCTGACCGTCGCCACCGAAAAGCACCAGGTGCCCTTGCTGCGGGAAGAGGCGGCGGCCAACCCCGAGGCGCCCTTCCTGGATGCCGACGAGGTGAGGACCCACATCAACTCCCCGATCTTCGAGGGCGGAAGCTGGGATCGGCACACCACCGTGCTGGTCCACCCGGCCAAGCTGGCCTGGGGCCTGCGCCGGGTGTGCCTGGAGCTGGGGGTGAGGATCTTCGAACACACCACCGGCGAGGAACTCACCTCCACCCCCGGATCCATCGAGGTCCGCACCGGCGCCGGGCACATCACCGCCCAGCGGGTCGCCCTGGCCACCAACGTGTTCCCCTCGCTGCTCAAGCGCCACCGCCTGCACACCATCCCGGTGTACGACTACGCCCTGATGACCGAGCCGCTCACCGCAGCCCAGCGCGAGTCCATCGGCTGGAAGGGGAACATGGGCCTGGCCGACATGAACAACCGCTTCCACTACTCCCGCCCCACCCTCGACGAGAACGGCGGCTGGCGCATCCTCTTCGGCGGCTACGACGCCGTCTACCACTACGGGCGGGCAGTCAAGCACCAGTACGACAACAACCCCCAGACGTTCAGGAAGCTGGCCGCGCACTTCATCGGCACCTTCCCGCAGCTGGAGGGCATCAGCTTCTCCCACGCCTGGGGTGGGGCCATCGACACCTGCAGCCGCTTCTTTGCGTTCTTCGACACCTCGCACGGCGGCCGCGTCGCCTACTGTGCCGGATACACCGGCCTGGGCGTGGGCGCCACGCGCTTCGGGGCACGGGTCATGCTGGACCTGCTCTCCGGCGCCCAGTCCGAGCTGACCGAACTGGAGATGGTCAGGAAGAAGCCGCTGCCCTTCCCCCCGGAGCCGGTGGCCTGGGTGGGCGTGAAGCTGATGACCAACTCACTGGCCAAGGCCGATCGGAACGAGGGCAGGCGCGGCCCGTTCCTCAAGGCCATGGACGCTCTCGGCATGGGGTTCGACTCGTGAGCACCCCCGGCTTCCCGCACCTTCTGGGCGGCCAGGCGCTGCGCGTGAACCGCGTCCCCCTGGACCACGAGCCCGTCCCCTCCGACCGGGCCCCCGCCACACCCACCACGACCGCCGCCGTGTCCCTGGGTATGCTGGCCGGCACCGAGTTCGGCATCTGGGAGATGGGCGCCGGATCCATGTTCGATGTGGAGGCCGAGGAGGTCTTCGTGGTCACGGCCGGGCACGGCACCGTGGTCATCGCGCCCTTCGACGGGCACCCGGCACGCACCGCCGATCTGGTCCCGGGAACCGTCATGCGGCTGAGCGCCGGCATGCACACCACCTGGACCGTCACCGAACCGCTGCGCAAGATCTATTTCACCCCCATCGAAGACCACGGGAGCGATTCATGAGCACGACCACCCAGGGCCACCAGTACATCAACGGCGCGTACCGCGTCGGACGCGGACCGACCGCCAAGCGGGTCAACCCGGCCACCGGCCAGGTCGCCCAGACCCTGGACTACGCCTCGATTGCCGATGTGGAGGACGCCGTCGCCGCGGCCTCCGCCGCCTTCACGTCCTGGTCGCGGCTGACCCCGGGCGCCCGCGCCGACCACCTGCTGGCCTTCGGTGCCGAGCTGAAGACCCGCGCCGACGAGCTTGCCGAGCTGGAAACCGCGCAGACCGGCAAGTCAACCCGCATGGCCCACGAGTTCGACGTGCCCGGCACCATCGACAACGTGAACTTCTTTGCCGGCGCTGCGCGGAACCTGCAGGGCCAGGCCGCCGGCGACTACGCGGGGAACTCCACCTCGATGATCCGGCGCGAGGCCATCGGCGTCATCGGTTCCATCGCCCCCTGGAACTACCCGTTGCAGATGGCCGCCTGGAAGATCCTGCCGGCCATCGCCGCCGGCAACACCATCGTGCTCAAGCCCAGCGAGCTGACCCCCGGCACCACGCTGCTCTTCGCCGAGGCCGCAACCGCCGCAGGAATCCCCGACGGCGTCATCAACGTGGTCGTCGGCACCGGCCGCGAGATCGGCGAGGCCCTGGTCCGCCACCCGCACGTGGTCATGAGCTCCTTCACCGGCTCCACCGCCGTGGGACGGCGCATCATGGAAATGGCCGCGGCAACGGGGAAGCGCGTCCATCTGGAGCTCGGCGGCAAGGCACCCCTGGTGGTCTTCAAGGACGCCGACGTGGAGGCCGCGGCCCACGGCGCGGTGGCAGGATCCACCATCAACGGCGGCCAGGACTGCACCGCGGCAACCCGCGCCTACGTGCATTCCTCGCTCTTCGAGGCGTTCACCTCCCGCGTGGCCGAACTCATGGACACCATGGTCGTGGGCGACCCCGCCAGCGAAGACACCGACATGGGCTCGCTGATCTCCCACCGGCACCGCGACAAGGTCGCGTCCATGGTCGAGCGCGCCAAGGAGGCCGGCGCGACGGTGCGTGCCGGAGGCGTGGCCCCCGACGTGCCCGGCGCCTTCTACCGCCCCACGCTGATCACCGGCGCCGCCCAGGACAGCGAAATCGTGCAGGAGGAGATCTTCGGACCCGTGCTGGTCGCCCTTCCCTTCGAGACCGAGGACGAGGCCATCGAGCTGGCCAACGACACCCCGTACGGACTGGCAGCCTCCGCCTGGACCAACAACGTCAACCTCGCCATGCGTGCCGCCGCGGAGATCCAGGCCGGCTGCGTATGGGTCAACGAGCACATCCCGATCGTCTCGGAAATGCCGCACGGCGGCTACAAGGCCTCGGGCTTCGGCAAGGACATGAGCAGCTACTCCTTCGAGGAGTACACCAACGTCAAGCACGTGCTCATCTCCCACGACACCGACGTGCACAAGCAATGGCAGGACACGGTCTTCAGGCAGCGCTGATTGTCCGGGCCCAGGGGGCGGGTGCGGGATCCGCGGGACGTCCGCGCCCCGCCGGCCGGTCGGTGCCCCGGGACCCGGGACCCGGCTTGCGCGCAAGAATGGCGCCATGGGGCCGGTGGCCTGGATCCGTCCGCGTGTGGACCTCGAGGATGGCGAAACCGGCAGCCTCGAGTTCCCCGCAAAGACGCTGGACCGGCCACCGGTAGGCCGTCACGACCTGGTGCTCGAAGGCCTGAACGGCGGGTCCGTCGAAAAACCCCAGGAGAACCAAGCCGCCTGCCGTGACGCTGCGGGCAAATTCCCGCAAGATCGTGCCCACGTCCCGCGGTTGGGTGTGGATGATCGAGTACCAGGACAGGATGCCCGCCACGGACCCGTCCCGCATGCCCAGGGCTTCAAGGTTCCCGACCCTGAACGGCACGAGCGGGAATCTTTGCCGGGCACGATCGATGAATGCCGGGGAAAGATCGACACCCTCCACCTCGCTCCCGTGTTCTTGGAGGAAGTCCGTCCAATGACCCGGGCCGCAACCGGCATCAACGATGCGGCCGCCGGCCAGTTTCGCGAATCTGCGCACCAGCGCAAGATCCTCCGGATGGACATCGCCCATCGATCCGCAGGCCTCGATGTACTCGTCGGCCCTCTCCGAGTAGGCGGCGCAAACGCGGGAAGTGGACATGGGACCGAGTCTAGTTCCTGGCACGGGGTCCGGTCCCGCGCCTCCCATGCCATGTCGACTGCCCGTCCTCGCGACACCCCGAGGCTCGCGGCAGCTTGGAACGCGATTTGCACGCACGCCGTGACCACTCGCGGCGTGCTCGGCGAAAGCCATGGGGCCCTGCGCCCTGGCCGAATCGCTACACTGTTCTGGTGGGGGTCTCTTGGGGAGACACGGCACGCAATCGATCTGGAGCTGAACCTTTCATGGGTGGACACCACCACGCGGACGTACTCGTTGACCCGGCCCGGCGCCGACGCGCCAACCTCATCCTCTGGATCCTGCTCGCCCCCGTGGGGGTGCTGGCCCTGGTGGCAACCATCATGCTCTGGCCCAGCGGAAACATCACAAAGTCGCCACTCAACGACGTTTTCAACACCGCGAACGGGGTGGAGCTCTCCACCGGGACCGTTACCCGGACCGTGAGCGAGACCTGTCCCTCCACCGAGGGGTTGGATGAGGTCGGCGGCAAGGAACTGCTCTGCGACATTTCCTATGTCGCCCCCGAAACGGGCGGCGCGTCCTTTGCCCTGGAGGTTCCCCCGGAAACGACCCAGTCACGTCCGCTGGTGGCCGGCGACAAGATCAAGTACCTCGACCTGTCGCACACCACCGATTCCTCGGCACCCTATGTCTTCGTTGACTTCGTGCGCTCGACCCCGCTGGCATTGCTGGGCATCGCCTATGCGGTGGTGGTGTGCTGGGTGGCGCGATGGCGCGGGCTGCGCGCCCTGGCCGGACTCGCCGGCGGGTTGTTCTTCATCGTCAGCTTCATGATCCCGGCCCTGCTCGAGGGCAAGTCCCCCATGATTGTCGGGCTGACCACCTCCACCATTGTCATGTTCGCGGCCTTGTACTTCGCCCACGGCTTCTCGGCCAGGACCTCCACGGCCCTGCTCGGGACGCTGTTCGGCCTGGGGGTCACCGCGGCCATTGCCACCTGGGCCACGGATGCGGCGGCGCTGACCGGCGCCACGGAGGATTCGGCCCTGACCCTGAGCACCGTGGTGCCCGAGCTCAGCCTCTCCGGACTGCTGTTGTGCGGGCTGCTCATTGCCGGCATGGGCGTGCTCAACGACGTGACCATCACCCAGTCCTCCGCCGTGTGGGAACTGGCCGAAATCGCCCCGCATTCCACGGCGCGGCAACTTTTCGCTTCGGGGATGCGCATCGGCCGCGACCACATCGCCTCGACCGTCTACACCATTGCCTTCGCCTACGCCGGAGCCGCCCTGCCGATCCTGGTGCTGGTGAGCCTGTACAACCGCCCGCTGATCGACACGCTCACCACCGGACAAATGGCCGAGGAAGTCATTCGGATCCTCGTGGGATCCATCGGCCTGGTGCTGGCAATTCCCGTGACCACCGCCATCGCGGTGGCCGTGGTCAAGGCGGTCGGCCCCGGCGCCAAGGGCTCCGGCGAGGTCACCGGGCCCGGGGAAACAGCCGTTTCCCGCGCGTCGGGCCGTCGGGCCCTCAGGCCGGAGGGCGCCGACGCCACAGCGGCGTCCGGCATAGACTAACCGGCGTCCACGGAGTCCCGCCCCGTGGACGTTTTCCTCACAAGTAAACGATAATGGTTCTTGTTTAGGTTAGAGTGGATATCCGTACGCACTCGCCACATGTCCCCAAAGGATCGCTTCACCCATGAATCGTCGAACTCTTCGCCTTGTCCCCCTGGCCCTCGCCGGCACCCTCGCCTTGGCGGCCTGCGGCGGAAACGCCGCAAGCCAGGAATCGGTCCCCGCCGGGCAGGACAGGTTGCAGGTGGTCACCAGCACCACCGTCTACGCCGACCTGGTGAGCCGGATCGGCGGCGACGAGGTGGAGGCAACCCCCGTCATCAATTCCGTGTCGCAGGACCCGCATTCCTACGAGGCCACGTCGCGAGACAAGCTGGCATTGTCCAAGGCGCAGCTGGTCGTGGCCAATGGCGGCGGATACGACGCGTTCATGGACGTCCTGGCCAAGGACTTGAAGCTTTCGGACGCCACCCTCGTCAACGCCGTGGACACCTCGCCGATCGCGGAAGGCGAGGAAGGCGCAGCCGACGAACACGCGGACGAAGCGACAGCCCACGACGAGCACGCCGGCGAAACCGCCGAGGAGCATGCGGCACACGACGAGCACGCCGGCGAAACCGCCGAAGAGCACGCGGCACACGACGAGCACGCCGACGAAACCGCAGAGGCCGAGGGGCATGAGGGCCACGCCCACGGCGCCTTCAACGAGCACATCTGGTACGACCTTGAATCCATGCGCATGCTCACCGACGAGATCGCGAAGCGCATGGGCACCCTGAAGCCCGAGTCGGCCGCAGTCTTCACCGAAAATGCCGCGGCACTGACCAGCGACCTGAAGGGACTCGAGGCCCGAGTCGAGAAGCTGCACGGCGCACTGGACGGCAAGAAGTTCGCCATGACCGAGCCGGTCCCCTTCCACCTGCTCACCGACATGGGCATGGTGGATGCCACCCCGGAGGGCCTGAGCGAATCCATCGAGGGCGGCGGCGAGGTCTCCCCCCAGGCGTTCAACGAGATGGGCAAGCGCTTCGAGGCCGGGGACATCGACGTCCTGGCCTACAACACCCAGACTGAGAGCCCGCAGACCGAACGCATCCGCAAGCAGGCCGAGGGCGCGAAGGTCCCGGTCGTCGACTTCACCGAGACCCTGCCGGAGAACACCGACTACGTCTCGTGGATGGGTTCCAACATCCAGGCCATGGAGTCCGTGGCCAAGTAGCCGGGACCCGCAGGCGCCACAAGGCCCGGCGGCCGTCGAACCGATCTCCGGTTCGACGGCCGCCGGGCCCTTTCATGTCCTCTTCTCTTGCCCTCAGTCGCCCGCATCCGTGGTCTTGGGCCACCGCAGCAATGCGGCGATGCCCACGCCGTCGGGCAGCACGCCCTCGGGCACGTAGCGGATGGCGGCGTCCGTCAGCGCCGTGGCCCGCAGGAGCACCTCCGGCGCCGGCCAGGCGCCGATCACCGAGTCGGAGTGTTCCTCCGAGTCCTCGCCGCAGAGCCACGGGTCCGCGTCCAGGGCAATGAGCGTCTCATCGTCCTGGTACTGGCCCACCAGCACCGTTTCGGCCTGTGCCTGCTGCAGTGCCGCGACGACTTCGTCGAAGCCCAGGGCCAGTTCCGTCCGGCCGTTTCCACTGCGGTTTGCCACCCGGTCGGAGAGATCCTGCACGTCCCTGCCCAGGACCTCGTCGATCTGCTCCTGCACGGCGGCGGCAAACGCCGCCTGGTCCGCACCTCCGGTGCGCGTGTGCTGTTCGAGGATGCTGGTGATCGGCCGGTGGGCCGGTGCGAGCTTGCTGGCCACCAGTTCGCGGGCCTTGACGTCCCCGGCCAGCACAATGAGCTTCACGTAGTTTTCGCGGGCGAGCTCGTCGATCTGCTTGGCCAGGTCGTCGGCGTTGCGCCGCCAGATTTCCTCGGTCGAGGACTGGTTCTTCGGTTCGTCGTAGCGCCCCGGGACCTTGCGTGCGTGGTGCGCCTCGTCCGGGTCCCCGGTGACGCCGCGGCGGTCCTCGACACCCTGGACCGCGGAGTGGTAGAGCCGCACCTCGCCGCCGTCGCGGCCGGCTTCGGCGACCAGGTAGGGAAATTGCCCGCCGCGGGCCCGTGCCAAGGCCACCAGGTTGGGGAAGGGTCCGCAGTCGACGTCCGCAGACTCGACCTTCAGCCCATCGATGATCTCGTCGACAACGACTTCGCCGTTGTTCACCGCCACAAAGCGGGCAACGGGGGCCGCGTGCCCCTCGGCCGGCAGCAGGGCCGCCGTCAGGGCGCCAATGTCCGCCTCCGACGCCTGTTGCGATCCGAGCAGTTTTCCTACGTGTTCAGGGAGTGCATCAACCGCTTCCTGTGCCGCGGTTGTTCCTAGCGAAACGTCGACGAGAGCTGTACACCATTGGCCCTCTCGACGGTAAAGCGAGGCGTCGATTCCTGTGGAACCTGCGCGTGATGCCATGGGGGAGCTCCTTCCCACGCGGGGAAGCCCGCGTGCCGATTCGATCCGTCTGCTCACCGTAGCACCGGAACAGACCCCGCCGAAAGGGTCTGCTCAAAAGCGATTTCATTAGGTACGATGGTGCGATCCGTGCCCTGCGGGGGGCCGTCGGGACAGGTGCCTTAAGCCGCACGTCGAACGCCGGTTGGCCGCCCGTGGCTACAGACCCAGGATGGCGGTGGCGACCAGGAAGTAGATGACCAGCCCCGCCGCATCGACGAACGTGGAAATGAAGGGGTTGGAGAAAACCGCCGGATCCGCGCGCACCGCCTTGCCCAGCAGCGGCATCAGCCCGCCGATGCTCGCTGCCATGGTGCACACCCCCAGCAGCGTCAGCCCAATGACCAGGCCAAGGGGCACGCTGAAGGCCAGCGCCGCGATCGAGAAGCCGAGTGCCCCCAGCAGCAATCCCAGCAGCGCGCCGACCCGCACCTCCCTCACGAATACCTTGAGCACGTCCCGCGGGCGCACATCCCCCAGCGCCAGGGCGCGGGTGATGGTGGTGGCCGCCTGGTTTCCGGTGTTCCCGCCCGTGCCGATGAGCAGCGGGATGAACAGCGAGAGCACCACCTGCGCCTCGAGGGTCTCCTCGAACGCGCCGATGACCTGGACGGTCAGGGTCGCACCGAGGGCCAGCACCAGCAGCCAGACCACGCGGGCCCGGACGATCGAGCGCACCGGCGTCGCCAGGTAGGGACGGCGCAGCGGCTCGGTGCCTCCGGAGCGGGCGGCATCCTCGGACTCGGCCTCTTCCAGGATCCGCAGTGCGTCGTCCACCGTCAGGATCCCCACGAGGCGCTCCTCGTCGTCGACCACCGGCAGCACCAGGACCTTCGCGTCGGCACAGTAGCGGGCGGCCTCCTCGGCATCGAGCGAAGCCGCCACGGATATGGGCTTCTTCATGATCCCCTCGATCGGCTCCCCGGGTTCGGCCCGCAGCACATCGCGCAGCGATACCACTCCCACCAGGCGGCGGCCCGCGTCGGTGACGAGGATGGTGTAGACGCTCTCGGCCTCGTCGAGCAGGGCGCGCACCCGCGCCAGGGTCTCCCCCGCGCCGAGCCCGGGACGGGTGGTCACGAACTCCGGGCTCATGTAGCGTCCGACCGCGCCCTGCGGGTAGCCCAGCACCGTGCCGGTCAGCGCACGTTCCTTCGCGTTCAGGCCCAGGATCAGCCGGTTCGCGACCGCGGCAGGCAGCTCGTCGAGCAGGGCCACCCGGTCATCGGGGCTCAGGGAGGCAAAGACCTCCGCGACATCCTTTTCCTGCAGGCCGGACACCAAGTCGGCCTGGAGCGAGGCATCAAGGCGCTCGAAGACCTCCAGGGCACGGTCCTTGGGGAGCGTGCGGTAGGCCAGGGCCCTGTCAATGGTGTTCAGTCGCTCGAGTTGCTCTAGGGTTTCGGTGGTCCCCAGGGGATGGAAAACCCTTGACGTTGCGGCTATGTCGTTGGCGGCCAGCGCCTTGGCCAGTTGCTCCGAGCTGATATCGAACGAGCTCGCGGGGGTCTTGATCATGGTCCGGTTCCCTCCGGTGGACACCCACGCCGGCATCAGACCTCCGGGTCACGGAGGCGCGTTTTTGCAGCGGGTGTTGTGGGCTGGGGCAGTGTGTGAAACAGCAGCCGCGCAGCACCTGAAGGGCCGTTACGGGAAATCCCCATGGACGTGGAGCCTGGAGCCCTCGAAGCGGGTCCATTCCCGGCGCGAGGCGCCGGGCGGGTCTTATCCTGACTTCACCGACCCGGTGCTTGGCACCTGGCGGGGAATAGGACTGTCATGGCTGGATGGTGGGGAAATCCCGGGCACAGAGGTGTTGCCCGCGCGGCGCGGTAGATCGACTAGGCCCGTCTTCCATGCGTGCGGTCACCTCCATCCGTGTTGGGGCCGGGATATCCCCTGGCAGACAGCGCCGTGGCGTGGCCGCACCGGGGCCGGGCGTTTGTCCCATGCTAGGCCACGCTCCAGGTGTTCGGCCAATCCGGGTCTCCGCCCCCGGGCAGTGCGGGCGCTCAGCGACGCGGCGTCGCGCGGGTGGGAACCCAGTATCTCCGGGTGGGCCCGTCGCTGGCCTCGACGAGGTTCTCCAGCACTCCCCCGTTGGCCTCGATGGTGCGGGCCGAGCCGACATTGTCGTCCCTGCAGGTCACCAGCGCCGAGTCGATGTTGCGTTGCGCCAATTGGGCCAGCGAGAGGCGCAGGATGCCGGTGGCGTGGCCGCGCCTGCGATGCCCGGGGCGGACGGCGTAGCCGATGTGCCCGCCGACCGCGAGCAGGTTTTCGTTGAGTTCGAACCGGATGCAGGTCCTGCCCACCAGCGTGCCGTCGTCGAAGGCTCCCCAGAGTGCGGAGCGGACCCACCCGGGCAGCAGGCCCAGGCCCTGCTCGTGGGCAGCCAGCTGTTCGAGGTAGGACTCGAATCCCCGGCGGGCCGAGTAGCCGAGCAGGAAGTCGAAGTCGTCGGCGTCCAGCTCGGCGCGCGCGTCAAGTGCTGCTGCGGCGTCGGCGCCGGTGAATGGTCGGATTTCAAGCATGCTTCGAAGGCTACCAGCCCGAAACCATCCCCGGCGCCGCGGCCCCGTGGCGGGACTACGCCCCTAGCACTCGATCACGTTCACGGCCAGCCCGCCCATCGCGGTTTCCTTGTACTTGTCGCTCATGTCCTTGCCGGTCTCGCGCATGGTGATGATGACCTCGTCCAGCGTGACGTGGTGCTGGCCGTCGCCCATCAGCGCCATCTTGGCCGCATTGATGGCCTTGGAAGCGGCGATGGCGTTGCGCTCGATGCACGGGATCTGCACGAGCCCGCCGATGGGGTCGCAGGTCAGCCCAAGGTTGTGCTCCATGGCGATCTCCGCGGCGTTTTCCACCTGGTCAACGGTGCCGCCGAGGATCTCGGCCAGTCCGCCAGCGGCCATGGAGGACGCGGAACCGACCTCGCCCTGGCAGCCGACCTCGGCGCCAGAGATCGAGGCCTGCTCCTTGTAGAGCACGCCGATCGCGGCGGCGGTGAGCATGAACCGGACGATCACGTCCTCGCGCTCCTCCTGGTTCCAGTACTGGGCCCCGGGCGCATAGTGGGTCGCGTAGAACATCACGGCGGGAATGATGCCCGCCGCGCCGTTGGTCGGCGCGGTGACCACGCGCCCGCCGGAGGCGTTTTCCTCGTTGACGGCAAGCGCCACCAGGTTGACCCATTCCTGCCAGTACACCGGGTCGCGGTCCTTGTCTTCCTTGGCCAGGCGCTTGTGCCATTCGGGAGCGCGGCGGCGGACCTTCAGCCCGCCGGGCAACACTCCCTCGCGTTCCAGCGCCGAATCCTTGCAGTCCTCCATGACCTGCCAGATGTGCAGCAGGCCCTCCCGGATTTCCTCCTTGGAGCGGTAGACCTCTTCGTTGGCGGCCATGACCCCGGCAATGGACAGGCCCGAGGTGGCGCAGTGCTCCAGCAGCTTTGCCGCGGTGGTGAAGGGGTAGGGCTGCGCGTTGAGCGCCTCCTCGAGGTTGGCTGCAAGCTTTTCCTCGGCACCCTCGCGCACGATGAAGCCACCACCCACCGAATAGTAGGTGTCCTCGGCCAGGACGTTCCCCTCGGCATCCAAGGCAGCCATCTTCATGCCGTTGGTGTGCCGCGGCAGCACCGTGAGCGGGTGCTGGATCATGTCCTCGACCTTGTAGTCGATTTCCTTGCCCTCCCCCAGCGCCTTGCACAATTGCAGCTTGCCGGTCGCCGCCATGTCGTCAAGTCGCGTATCGACCTCGGCGGGCAGGATGGCCTCGGGCTCGTAGCCCTCGAGGCCCAGCATGATCGCGGTGAAGGTTCCGTGGCCGCGGCCGGTGGCGGCAAGCGACCCGTAGACATCTACACGCAGCGATGCGGTCTGCACGAGTTTTTCCTCGCGCACCAGCTTTGCGGCAAAGGCGTGGGCGGCGCGCATGGGTCCCACCGTGTGTGACGACGATGGCCCAATGCCGACGGTGAAAAGATCAAAAACACTGATAGCCATTGAACAAGCTTCCTTCGTAGGTACTGCTGCGGGAGTTCTCGATGGTGGACGGCGGAAACACGAGGCGTGTGACGTGCAACACGGCATGCGGTGCAAAGACCGCGAGCCCGGGACCGTTCTGGTCCCGGGCTCGCGGCGTCATGCAAGGAGTCCGGGACTAGACCAGTTTGGCCAGTTCCGGGTACAGCGGGTGGGCGTTGGCCAGGGCGTGCACGCGGTCCTTCAGGGCCGCGAGCGTTGCCTCGTTGTTCTCCTGGGTGCCGGCGATGAGGGTCTCGGCGATGATGTCGGCGACCTCCACGAAGGCTGCCTCGGAGAAGCCGCGGGTGGCCAGGGCCGGGGTGCCGATGCGCAAGCCGCTGGTGACCATCGGCGGGCGCGGGTCGAAGGGGACAGCGTTGCGGTTCACCGTGATCTCCACCTTCGCCAGCAGGTCCTCGCCCTGCTGGCCGTCCAGCTGGGAGTTCCGCAGATCCACCAGGACCAGGTGCACGTCGGTGCCGCCGGTGAGCACGCTGATGCCCGCCGCCGCGACATCCGGTGCGGTGAGGCGCTCGGCCAGGATCCGCGCCCCGGCCAGGGTGCGTTCCTGGCGCTCCTTGAACTCGGGCGTCGCGGCGATCTTGAAGGCCACGGCCTTGCCCGCGATCACGTGCTCCAGCGGGCCGCCCTGCTGGCCGGGGAACACCGCGGAGTTGACCTTCTTGGCGATGTCCGCGTCGTTGGTCAGGATGATCCCGCCGCGCGGGCCGGCAAGGGTCTTGTGCGTGGTGGAGGAGACGACGTGGGCGTGCGGCACCGGGGAGGGGTGCAGCCCCGCGGCCACCAGGCCGGCGAAGTGCGCCATGTCCACGAACAGGTACGCCCCGACCTTGTCGGCGATCTCGCGGAAGCGGGCGAAGTCCAGCTGGCGCGGGTAGGCGGACCAGCCGGCGACGATCATCTTCGGCTTATGCTCCAGGGCCAGGGCCTCGACCTTGTCCATGTCCACCACCAGGGTGTCCTCCTCGACCCCGTAGGGGACGATGTTGTAGAGGCGGCCGGAGAAGTTGATCTTCATGCCGTGGGTCAGGTGCCCGCCGTGGGCCAGGTTCAGGCCCATGATGGTGTCGCCCGGGCGGATCAGCGCGTGCATCACCGAGGCGTTGGCCTGCGCGCCGGAGTGCGGCTGCACGTTCGCGAACTCCGCGCCGAACAGCGCCTTGACCCGCTCCAGGGCCAGGGTCTCCACGACGTCGACCTCCTCGCAGCCGCCGTAGTAGCGCTTGCCCGGGTAGCCCTCGGCGTACTTGTTGGTCAGCACCGAGCCCTGCGCCTGCATCACGGCCAGGGCCGTGTGGTTCTCCGAGGCGATCATCTCCAGCCCGCGCTGCTGGCGCGCCAGCTCCGCGTCGATGCGCTCCGCAATCTCCGGATCCAGGGTCCCGATGTCCTGCGTCAGCGACGCAGGGGCAAGGGATTCGAACACTGCGGTCACGCTACGTCGCCGCCGTTTGCGGAGGCGTAGTCTGCTGCCGAGAGCAGCGGGCCCTCCTCGGTGACCTCAACGGTGAACAGCCAGCCGGCGCCGTACGGGTCCTCGTTCAGGATGGCCGGGTTGTCGATGGCCTCCTGGTTGACCTCGACGATGGTGCCGGTGACCGGGGCGTACAGGTCGGAGACCGACTTGGTCGACTCGACTTCGCCACAGGTCTCGCCTGCGGTGACGGTGTCGCCAACCTCGGGCAGGTCAACGTACACGACGTCGCCCAGGGCGTCTGCCGCAACCTGGGAGATGCCGACCTTGGTCGGGGTCGAGGCGTCGACCCATTCGTGTTCGGCCGAGTAACGAAGGGATGCGAGAACCTTGCTCATGGGGGTGTTTCCTCTCAAAGAATGTGGGTAAAGAAGTTAAGCCGGTTGATCGGTGGCGGGACGCGTCGCGCCCGCCACCGACAACGTTACTTGGCTCGGGTGTAGAACGGCAGTGCGACGACTTCGAATGCCTCGGGCTTGCCACGCAGGTCAACATCGACCTTCGTGCCGACCTCGGCGAACTCCGGGGCCACGTAGGCCAGGGCCACCGGGTAGCCCAGGGTCGGCGAAGGCTGGCCGGAGGTGACGGCGCCGATCTGCGCACCGTCGACGGACACCGGGTAGCCGCCGCGGCCGGCGCGACGCCCCAGGCCCTTCAGGCCCACCAGGGTCCGCTTGGCGCCTTCGGCCTTGATGGCCTCCAGTGCCTTGCGGCCCACGAAGTCCTCTTCCTTCTTGAAGGACACGATCGGGCCGAGGTTGGCCTCGAACGGGTTTCCCTCAAGGGAAAGCTCGTTACCGTACAGCGGCATGCCCGCTTCCAGGCGCAGCGAGTCGCGGCATGCCAGGCCGGCGGGGACCAACCCGTGGCTGGCGCCGGCGGCCATCAATGCGTCCCAGAGTTCCGCAGCCAGCTCGTTGGGCACGTACAGCTCGAAGCCGTCCTCGCCGGTGTAGCCGGTGCGGGCCAGCAGCACGTCGACGCCCGCGACAGCGGTTTCGTCGGCCGCGTAGTAGCTCATGTCGGAGACGAGCGACTTGGCGGATTCCGCCACCAGCTCGTGCAGGATGGCCACGGCGGCCGGGCCCTGCACGGCGATCAGCGAGGTTTCCGCCGACGCGTCGGTGACGGTGACGTCGAAGCCCTTGGCGCGCTCGGCCAGGGCGGCGGCAACCACCGGGGCGTTGCCGGCGTTGGGCACGACCAGGAACTTTTCCTCGCCGCGGCGGTAGGTGATCAGGTCGTCGATGATGCCGCCGTCTTCGCTGCAGATCACCGAGTACTTGGCCTTGCCGATCTTCATGACCGCCATGTTGCCCGCCAGCGCGGTGTTCAGGTACGTTGCGGCGTCGGGTCCCTCGACCCAGACCTCGCCCATGTGGGAGAGGTCGAACAGGCCGGCGGTGGCGCGCACGGCCTTGTGCTCGGCCAGTTCCGAACCGTACTTCAGCGGCATGTCCCAACCGCCGAAGTCGGTGAAGGACGCGCCAAGTTCCGCATGCTTGGCATGCAGGGAGGTTTTCTTCGGGTCGCTCATCAAGCTACCTTTCGTGGGGCTCAAAAATGAGTGGCTGAATTAGTTTTCGAAGGCTTCGGGTGCCGGGCAGGAGCAGATCAGGTTCCTGTCGCCGCCCGCGCCGTCGATGCGTCCCACGGCCGGGAAGTACTTGTCCACCTTCAGGTGCGACACCGGGAAGGCCGCCTGCTCGACGGTGTACTTGCGGTCCCAGGCGGTGTTGACCACTGCCGACACGGTGTGCGGGGCGTTGCGCAGCGGGGAGTCCTCGATGGCGAAGTCCCCGGCGAGCACCTGCTCCATTTCGCCGCGGATCGCGACCATGGCCTCGATGAAGCGCTCGATCTCGGCCAGGTCCTCGGATTCGGTCGGCTCCACCATCAGGGTGCCGGCGACCGGGAAGGACAGGGTCGGGGCGTGGAAGCCGAAGTCGATCAGGCGCTTGGCCACGTCCTCGGCGGTGACGCCGGTCTTGCTGGTCAGCTCGCGCAGGTCAAGGATGCACTCGTGTGCGACCAGGCCCTTGTTGCCGGTGAACAGGATCGGGAAGTGCTCGTTGAGGCGGCTGGCGATGTAGTTCGCCGAGAGGATGGCGGTCTTGGTGGCGTCGGTCAGGCCGTCGCCGCCCATCATCGCGATGTAGGCCCAGGAGATCGGCAGCACGCCGGCGGAGCCGAACATGGTGGCAACCACCGGCACGCCGTCGCGCGTGGAGTAGGTGCCCGAGGCATCGCCCGGCAGGAACGGGATCAGGTGCTCGGCAACGCCGATCGGGCCCACGCCCGGTCCGCCGCCGCCGTGCGGGATGCAGAAGGTCTTGTGCAGGTTCAGGTGCGAGACGTCGCCGCCGAACTGGCCCGGCTGGGCCAGGCCCACCAGGGCGTTCATGTTGGCGCCGTCGATGTAGACCTGGCCGCCGGCCGCGTGGACCTTGTCGCAGACCTCGCGCACGTCGGCGTCGTAGACGCCGTGCGTGGACGGGTAGGTGATCATGATGGCGGCAAGGGTGTCCTTGTTGGCCTCGATCTTGGCATCAAGGTCGGCCGCGTCGATGGATCCGTCGGCGGCGGTCTTGACCACGACGACCTTCATGCCTGCAAGCACGGCGGAGGCGGCATTGGTGCCGTGCGCCGAGGCCGGGATCAGGCAGACGGTGCGCGCGTCCTCGCCGTTGGAGCGGTGGTAGGCGCTGATCGCGAGCAGGCCCGCGTATTCGCCCTGCGAACCGGCGTTGGGCTGGATGGAGACGCCAGCGTAGCCCGTGATGGTGGTCAGCCGGCCCTCGAGGTCGGTGATCAGTTCGCGCCAGCCCTCGGTCTGGTGTTCCGGGGCGAACGGGTGGATGGAGGCGAATTCCGGCCAGGAGATGGATTCCATCTCGGCGGTGGAGTTCAGCTTCATGGTGCACGAGCCCAGCGGGATCATGGTGCGGTCCAGGGCCAGGTCGCGGTCCGAGAGGCGGCGCAGGTAGCGCAGCATCTGGGTCTCGGACTTGATGGTGTTGAAGATCGGGTGCGTCAGGTAGTCGCTGGTGCGCTGCACGGCGGCAGGCAGCTCGAAGCCCTCGGCGGCGAAGGACTCGCCCTCGATGCCGAAGACACCGGCGATGGCTGCCACGTGGGCGGCGGTGGTGGTCTCATCGGTGGAGATGCCCACGGTGGTGGAGTTGACGCGGCGCAGGTTGATGCCCGCGTCCTCGGCCTTGGAGATGACGGCGTCGGCGTTCTCGACGGTCACCTGGACGGTGTCGAAGAACGACTCGGCGGCAAGGCCCAGTCCGGAGCCGGAGAGCGCCGTGGCGATGGCGCGGGCGTGGTTGTGGGCACGCTGGGCGATGCGCTTGAGGCCCGCCGGTCCGTGGTAGACGGCGTACATCGAGGCGGTGATGGCCAGCAGCGCCTGGGCGGTGCAGATGTTGGAGGTGGCCTTCTCGCGGCGGATGTGCTGCTCGCGGGTCTGCAGTGCCAGGCGGTAGGCCGGGGTCCCGGCGTTGTCCTTGGACACGCCGACCAGGCGGCCGGGCAGCGAACGCTCCAGGCCGCTGCGCACTGCCATGTAGGCCGCGTGCGGGCCGCCGAAGAACAGCGGGACGCCAAAGCGCTGGGTGTTGCCCACGGCGATGTCCGCGCCCTGGTCGCCCGGGGCGGCGATCATGGTCAGCGCCAGGATGTCGGCGGCGACGGTGACCATCGCGCCGCGTTCCTTGGCGGCTGCAATGATGCCGGAGTGGTCGATGACGGCGCCGTTGTTGCCCGGCTGCTGCAGCACGATGCCGGAGATGTCGCCATCGGGCAGGCCAGCGGTCAGGTCCACGATCTCGACCTCGAAGCCCAGCGCGTCGGCGCGACCCTGGACCACGGCCACGGTCTGCGGGAAGAGGTTGGCATCGAGCACGGTCTTCGCGGTGGCCTTGGCCTTGTTGGCTCGGCGCATCAGCAGCACGGCCTCGGCGACGGCGGAGGCCTCGTCAAGCATGGAGGCGTTGGCGATCGGCAGTGCGGTCAGGTCCATGACCATGGTCTGGAAGTTCAGCAGCGCCTCGAGGCGGCCCTGGGAGATCTCGGGCTGGTACGGCGTGTACGCGGTGTACCAGGCCGGGTCCTCGAGCACGTTGCGCAGGATCACCGGCGGCGTGTAGGTGTCGGAGAAACCCTGGCCAATCATCTGGGTCTTCATCACGTTCTTGTTCGCCAGCACGCGCAGGTCCGCCAGGACCTCGGCTTCGGTGCGCGCAGCGGGAAGCTCCAGCGGTTCGGACTGGCGGATGTCGGCCGGAACGGCCGTATCGACGAGTTCGTCGAGGGAGGAATAGCCAAGCTGGGCAAGCATGGTGTCAATGTCGCTGCCCTGGGGGCCAATATGGCGGGCGACGAACTCAGCGGACGGGGTCACGGTCATGGGGAACTCCATTGGGTCATCGGCGTGTAGACACACCGAACGAGCTGCAAGTTCCTCCCCGACCCTGTTGCTTTGACCTGAGAGTTTCCGCGACGCACCGCCCCTTTGGAGGGCGGGGAACGCTTGCACCTTCGGTGAGCAGCACCGCCGAACGGCGTTGTTGCTACTTTCCAGAGTTGCCTCTTCGCGGCGGTACGGGGGCCTGAGAGTTTCCCGGGGAGGAATTGCTCCTACGGCGCCCGACCAACTTACGTTGAACGGGACTCTCCCGCCGCATGTCAGTGGCTGTGCCCCCTGCGAGGCACGTCTCCCATCCTACCGGCGATGCGTGAGGCAGACAACACAGACCCGCCCGGGGCAGGCGAAGCCGTCTTTTTCGCGTCACGGGCCGTCCCGGAGGGTCGAACTTGCACCCCGCGCCCGTCCATTCAGTCCTCTTCGCCGAGCCAGGAACTGCAATCAGGCATGGCCTCGAAGCGCGGCCCCACGTCAACCCGATAGGGCAGCCCCCAGCGATTGCGGTATTCAACGCGCATCGCCCGCACCGAGGATTCGCTTCCCGGGTCCACCGGCACCAGCGCCAGGACCACCGCCTCGTCGGGGCCGCTCCCGAGACGAGCGGGCAGCTCGACGCGCTCGAACCAGGCCGCGGCCTCGAGTGAGCCGTCGTCGACGACGGGATACCCCAGCGCGCCGATGCCGCGGGTCGCACCCTGCACGCCTGCACCGACCAGCTCATAGTTCACCGGGTCGACGAGCCTGACCGATCTCACGTCCAAGGACCACCCAGGCTTCACGACGATATATGGCGTGGTGTAGACGCCCAGGGAGGCGTCAGGAATGCCGGTGCTGTGGCAAACCCCGTTTCCCACCCCATGCTCAGCCACGGGATCCAGCAGGCGGTATCCGCTCCAGCCGGCCGCGGCAATCAGCACCGCGGCAATTGCCCCGAAGGCCAGGCCCCGAGGCAACCTGTCCCGATGGGCAAGGATTGTCGAACCCGACTCCCTCATGACGCCATGCCTTCCCGCATCCGGAGCCCTACCGGGGGTCCCATGGATATTCAGATCAGATTAACCCCTGCAGTCACCGATGGACAGGATCCAAGATCGATGGTTCGACTCCCCCGCCGACAAGGCAGCGTCGGATACATTCCAGCCCGGACCGGCATTCCCAACCCGCATTACCCCTCACAGCCGGCCGCACCCGGAAAGGATTTCAACCCACAGCAAAGAAATACTTGACACTTCAACCAAATGGGGGCTAGAGTATTACTTGAAGCTTCAATCAACAGGATTTGAGGATCAGATGAAGAACTTCCTCGCTCGACTCTTCGGAAAGAAGAACACCATGAACATCACCATCATCGGCACCGGCAACATGGGCCGCGCACTTGCAACCCGCACGATCGCCGCCGGCAAGAGTCTGCAGGTCATGGCCAGCACCAGCGAGACCGCTGCCGTGTTCGCTGCCGAATTCGGCGCGGGAGTCGCCAGCGGCACCACCTCCGAGGCCCCGGCCGGACGCATTGTCGTGCTCGCCCTGCCCTTCGACGCCGCCAAGGAATACGTCGCCGCCCAGGGCTCGGCGCTGGACTCGAAGATCCTCATCGACATCACCAACCCCGTGGACTTCGCAACCTTCGACTCGCTGACCACCGCTGCGGGCAGCTCGGCCGCCGAGGAAATCTCGGCCCTGACCACCGCCACCGTCGTGAAGGCCTTCAACACCACCTTCGCCGGACCACTAACCTGGCTCTTCCCAGATGAGGGTGTAGGTCGGCCGGGCGCGTCGGTCCGCAGATAGACGTCGAGGTCTCCCGACGATGGAGGTTCCTACGCCATCCATCCGAAAGACCTCGACGTGTCCGACGCTACCCCGCCGGCCGGCTTCGGCCGCCCTGACCTGACCGCCTTCGCGTCTCATCCCAATCGACCCTGATCGGGTCTGCTGATCCTCTCGACGAGAACGCAGCGACATCATAGCCACCCAACCCCGACCGTCCGGGAAGCCGGGGCACGTCGCATGGCCTGTGCTGCGGGCGTGTCGAGTGGGGCGTCCAGGGGCGACGCAGGAGCGTCGACGCGACGTGCTGAGAGGTGGTTCTAAGGCATGGCGATAGGTCAGGAACGGCGTCGCTCCCTGCGCAGGAGGGAGCGCAGAGTCTCGGCGTTCGCGTAGCCGACCCGTAGCGCGATCTCGGCGGAGGTGAGGTCCGTGGTTGCTGAGAGGTGCCGAGCTCGTTCGATGCGAAGCCGTTGGACGAAGCCGAGCGGAGTGAGGTTGAGCGCCGCACGGACTCGTCGTTCGAGGGTGCGCCGGCTGGTGCCGAGCGACTGCGCGACGAAGGCGACGTTGAACGGTTCGTCCAGGCGGGCGCGCACGAAGCGTTCGAACTCGACGACGATCGGGTCCTCGTGCCGGAGATGTTCGTAGGCGACGAAGGCCGCCTGCGACGGACGCTCGTCGATGATGAGGAGCTTGGCGACATGTTGGGCCAGGTCGGGGCTGATCGATCGCACGAGTGAGAGCGCGAGGTCGATGTGGGCGAAGGCGGCGCCGGCGGTGACGAGGTTCCCGTCGACCACGACCATGGTGTCGAGATCGAGGGCGACGGTCGGATAGCGCTTCAGGAACTCCGGCCCCAGGAACCAGCTGGTCGTCGCCCGCCGATGATGCATCCGTCCGGTCTCGGCGACGGCGAACACGCCGGTGCACGCCGCGGCGATCCGGGTGGTCGCCTCGTCGAGGCGCCCGAGCGAGGCGATGACCGAACGAGCATCTCGGCTCTGGAGGGCGTCGTTGGTAGCGGCGGCCGTAAGGGTTCCAAGCGCAGGGACGACGACCACGTCGAACTCTCCGGACTCCGACAGCGGGTGGTCCACCGACAGGGTCATCGATGCCGTCGTGGTCACTCGCCGTTTCGGTCCGAGGATGGCGAGTTCGATCGGGTCGATCCGCGGGTCGACATCGCCGCGGGCTCCGTCGGCCACCCGCACGATGTCGATGATCGACGCGATAGCCGAACCGAAGCAGCCGTCGATCGCGATCAGTCCGATACGCATGACGTAAACAATAGCAATACTGCCGTATACGCCACTTCTCACATGCCCTTGCTCGTCATACACTGAACTCGCTTCACCAAGAAACCTCGACACCTAGGAGAACCCCTCATGTCAACACCCGCATCACTTCCGTATGCCTTCGTCGCCAAGATCGTCGCGGCCGATAGACAGCACGACGCGCTCGCCGATCTGCTCGCCGGCGCTGTCGCGCTCGCCAACGAAGAAGTAGGAACGATTGTCTGGTTCGCGGTCAGGACCCACGCCGACACCTTCTGGATCTTCGATGCATTCCCCGACGAGGCCGCTCGCGACGCCCACGCCAACGGCGCCATCGTCGCAGCCCTGATGGCCAACCAGCACCTCCTCGGCGCAGCACCCGAGATCCTGGCGGCCGACGTCCTCGCGTCCAAGCTCCCGTAGTCCGCCAACGCACGAGACCATCGCGCCCCGCCGAGCCGTCGCCAGGTCGCGACGCAACGCCACGCTGCGTTGCCGAGCGGTGCGAGGCCTATCGGCACACGGACAGGATGCCGGCCGCGAGCGCTCAGCCTGCGAGGGGTCCGTCGCAGAGGAGAGCGACGTCGGTGTCGGGCAGAGCCGTGAGGCCAGCGCATCGCGCGACCACCAGAACCGAACAGCCCCTGCCCTGCGTTTCCGCAGGTCAGGGGCTGTTCGCCGGAGCCGCCTGTCGGAATCGAACCGACGACCGAATCACGTCGGCTTTGCGTCTATCGCTTGATGCGCCCACTGGGCGAACGAGCCGCTGACCTGCGCAAACGCCGAGCGTGGGGGACGCCGCCATCCGGTGGTGACCGACGACGACCGACCAGTACCGACCGTTTCACCGGAGCTTGCGGCGGCGTCGAAGCCGAGCAAGCTCCATTCCTTTAGCTCACCGCGCCCTCCTCCTCGCCGGTCCCGTCGTCGTCGAAGACGTTTCAGGGGTCTTCTCAGATGACGGTGTAGGTCGGCCGGGCGCGTCGGTCCGCAGATAGACGTCGAGGTCTCCCGACGACGGAGGTTCCTACGCCATCCATCCGAAAGACCTCGACGTGTCCGACGCTACCCCGCCGGCCGGCTTCGGCCGCCCTGACCTGACCGCCTTCGCTCGACTCGACGGCCTCGGTCTGAGCGTGACCGGACAACGACTTGAACCGGATCGTGCGGTCCTCGCGTGCCGCGTGGTGGAACCAGATCAGTGGTGCCGACGGTGCGGCAGCGAAGGCGCTGCTCGTGACACCGTGATCCGGCGGTTGGCCCACGAGCCGCTGGGCTGGCGACCGACCGTGCTGGAAGTTGTAGTGCGCCGCTACCGCTGTGCCGACTGCGGACACGTGTGGCGCCAAGACACCAGCGCCGCGGCGGAGCCACGCGCGAAGCTCTCGCGCACCGGGCTGCGGTGGGCGCTGGAAGGGATCGTGGTCGCACACCTCACCGTCGCCCGTGTCGCCGAGGGACTCGGGGTCGCGTGGGACACCGCCAACAACGCGGTCCTGGCTGAAGGCAAGCGGCTGCTGATCAACGACCCCACGCGGTTTGAGGGCGTGAAGGTCATTGGCGTCGATGAGCACGTCTGGCGCCACACCAGGCGTGGCGACAAGTACGTCACCGTGATCATCGACCTCACCCCGGTCCGCGATGGCGCCGGCCCAGCAAGGCTGCTGGACATGGTCGAGGGCCGGTCGAAGGCGGCGTTCAAGACCTGGCTCGCCGACCGCGACGACGCCTTCCGTGACGCGGTCGAGGTGGTCGCGATGGACGGCTTCACCGGGTTCAAGACCGCCGCTGCAGAGGAGATCCCGGACGCGGTCACGGTGATGGATCCCTTCCACGTCGTGCGCCTGGCCGGTGACGCCCTCGACAGGTGCCGGCGCCGGGTCCAACTCGCGATCCACGGGCACCGTGGGTTCAGGGACGACCCGCTCTACAAGTCGCGGCGCACGCTGCACACCGGCGCGGACCTGCTCACCGACAAGCAGAGCGACAGGCTACGCGCGCTGTTCGTTGATGACGCTCACGTCGAGGTCGAGGCGACCTGGGGTGTCTACCAGCGCATGATCGCCGCCTATCGCCACGAGGACCGGCAACGTGGCCGCGAGCTCATGGAGAAGCTGATCACCGACCTCAGCGCCGGCGTCCCCAAGGTGCTCACCGAGCTCACCACCCTGGGCCGGACCCTGAAGAAGCGAGCCGCTGACGTGCTCGCCTACTTCGAACGACCCGGCACCAGCAACGGGCCGACCGAGGCGCTCAACGGACGGCTCGAACACCTGCGCGGCTCCGCACTCGGGTTCCGCAACCTGACCAACTACATCGCCCGAAGCCTGCTCGAGACCGGCGGCTTCAGACCCCAACTCCTACACCCCCGATTGGGATGAGCCACTAACCTCCGGAACCGCCGACGGCGCCCCGCTGGATGTCTTCGTTGCCGGCGATGAAACCGCCCGCGGCGAGGTCGCGGCGTTCGTCGCCGCCGCCGGCATGCGGCCCTTGGAGGTCGGCGGGCTGCACCACGCCCGCGAGCTCGAGGGCTTCCAGCTGCTGGTCATGGCCATGCAGGTCAACCCGGCACTGCCCGATTTCAACTGGGGCACCGCACTGAAGGTCGTGGGCTGAACCACCACGCCCGCATGACCCCGATGGTCGAATGACGGAGCTGCCACCGGCAGTTCCGTCATTCGCGCGCCATGGAAGGACCCACCGGGCCGGCTAGATAATCCCGGAGACCCCCAGCCACGAACCAATGGCGAAGGTGACGGCGAGCGCCGCCGTCCCTCCGACCAGCACCCGCAGGGTCGGGCGCAGCACCGGGGCCCCGCCCAGCTGGGCGCCCAGCGCGCCGGTCACCGCCAGCGCGAGCAACACCGCCGCAAAGGTCACCGGGACCCTCAGCCCCACGGGCAGGAACACCGCGGTGGCAAACGGCAACACGGCGCCGACCGTGAAGGCGATCCCCGAGGCGATGGCGGCATTCCACGGATTGAGAACCTCGTCCTCGTCGAGCTGCAGCTCGGCATCAAGGTGTGCCTTGAGCACATCGTGCTCGGTCAATTCCAGGGCAACCTGCTGAGCCGTTGCGCGGCTCAGCCCCTTGGCCTCGTAGAGACCCGCCAATTCGGCCAGTTCCTCCTCGGGCATCTCGGCCAGTTCCCGGCGCTCCTTTTCAATGAGCGCCTTCTGCGAGTCCGCCGAGCTGGACACCGAGACGTACTCCCCCAGCGCCATGGAAATGGCGCCGCCGATCGCCGCGGCGGCACCGGCGGCCACGACCGGACCCGTGGCGGTGGTGGCTCCGGCAACGCCAACCACTACCGCCGCCACCGAAACGATCCCGTCGTTGGCACCAAGCACCCCGGCCCGCAGCCAATTCAGCCTTTCGGCCACGCCCTGGTCGTGCGGTTCGCCCTCGTGCCTTGTCTCCTGCTGGTCCATGGACACCAGCAAAGCACCAGGCGGCACTCCTTGGCCAGCATCCCGCCCTTTTTGGCCTCCGGGGCGCCGAAGGGGAGCTACTGCGCCGCCGTCCCCAGCGAGACATAGTCGGGATAGCGGGGGGTCAGGGCGTCTCCCGAGGATTTCCCGGTGAGCCGGCGCTTGACCCACGGGGCCAGGTATTCCCTGGTCCAGGCGGCGTCCCCGCGCAGCCTTTGCAGGCGCGAGGTGGCCGCGGCCGCCGAGAGTTCGGGCAATTCGATGTGTGCTTCGTGTTCCAGCACGCCGAGCACCTTGCCGGCCATCAACATGTGCCCCGCGGCATTCATGTGCAGGCGGTCAGTGGCCCAGTAGCGCCAGTCGCGGAATTCGCGCCAGCGCCAGTAGTCCGCAATCACCGCGCCGAACTCGTCGGCAATCTCGCGCACCGCCTCGTTGTAGATCGCGGTGCGGCCGCGGGTCTTCCCGAAGATGGCCGAGCCGCTCGAGTCAAAGCCCGTGAAGAGCACCAGGGTTGCGCCGGTGGCCGCCAATTGCGCCACAGCATCCCGGTATTTGACCATCAGGTCGTCGATGTCCACGGCGGGGCGCAGGATGTCGTTCCCGCCCATGTACAAGGTGACGAGCGTTGGCTTCAGCGCCAGGGCGGCCGGCAGTTGCTCGGCGACGACCTGGCCGATCTTCTTGCCGCGGATGGCCAGGTTCGCGTACCCCCATTCCGGGTCCACGCAAAGTTTTTCGGCCACGCGGTCGGCCCAGCCGCGCACGTGGTTGGGGCGCAGCTCATCCACGTCTCCCATGCCCTCGGTGAAGGAGTCGCCCAATGCCACAAATCGTTTCGCAAATTCCACCGCTCCAGCCTAGCGGGGCAGCGGCCCGGGTCAGGTTTCTGCCACGCTGGACGGTTCCCCGCCCGGGCCGGCATCGTGGCACCCCCGGCCCAAGGGTCCGGCAATCAGCCGGCGAGCAGCACCTGGCGGGCCAGCACGCTGAGCTGTCCGCCACGCGAGCCGGTGCCGTTGGCCTCCGCGCGCGCCGGGACGTACCCCAGCGCCAGCCCGTAGGCCGGATCGGCGTAGCCGAGGGACGCGTTGGCACCGTCGTGGCCGAAGGCCCGGGCGGAACCGAAGTCGTTGTCCGGGTGGGCCTTCATGAAGCCGATCGCGAACGCTCCGGGATTCCCGTTGGCCCGGGACAACCCGTACACCCGGTCCTGGCTCACCGCGGCAATGGTCTCGGCGGTGAGGAACGGGGCGTGCTCGTCGCCGGCTTCGTCGACGAACCCGGTGGTGGCCGCCGCATACAGCTTGGCCAGGCCACGGGCGTTGGCAACCCCGCCGAGGGCGGCCAGGCCGGCCTCGCGGATGGAGCGCACGTTGGGCACCTCCAGGATGTCGAAGCTCGGCCCCTTCGGGCCGTCGAAGCCGCCGGTGGAGTTCACGGCAAGTCCCAGCGGGGAGAACGGGTCGATGAACGGGGCCGGCGCGGCTGCATTGTCCTTGAGCACCGGGCGGAAGCGCGGCTCCAGCTCCTCTGGCAGGCCCAGGTAGAAGTCGATGCCGTGCGGGGCGCGGATGCGGCGCTCGAAGATGTCCTGCAGGGATTCCTGCGCGCAGCGGCGCGCGAGCTCTTCCATGAAGACGCCCATGGTCAGTGCGTGGTACGAATGGGTTCCGGCGGCATTCCACAGCGGGGCGGCGGCAGCGATGATGCCCGCTGCCAGCCTGGAGTCGACTAGTTCCTCCTGGGTGAACCCGCCCTCGACGCCGGGCAGCCCCGCCTGGTGGCTCAGCAGCTGGGCCACGGTGATCCCCGCCTTGCCCGCCGCGGCGAACTCCGGCCAGTACACGGCCACGGGGGCCTCCAGGTCCAGCAACCCCTGTTGCACCAGCAGCGAGATGACCAGCGCTCCGGCGCCCTTGGAGCAGGAGAACACCCCGGTCATCGACTCGCGCTCGCTGTTCTCCCCGACGGCGGCATCAAGCACCAGCGTGCCGGCCTGGTAGATGGCCAGCTGCGCGGAATAGCCCGGGTCGGCGTCGGCGAAGGATTCCAGCAGCTCGGCCACCGGGGCGAAGCGCTGGTCAATGACGTTGATCGTGTTCGTCTGCGTAGTCACCTGCACAACACTACCCATCGCCGGGCCGTTGCGCGCGCCGAAACGTTCCGCCGCAGCGCCTAGGCCGCCGGGGTTTCCTGCCGGTAGCGCAGCAGCCAGCGGTCATCGACCTGCTGCCAGAAGGACGAGCAGAGGATCACGTCGTCGCCGGCCAGCAGCCGGTACGCCAGCTGCACCTTGTTCTGGCCCCAGGGCGTGGCGGCGAGCACCTGCAGCGCGCCGCCGGCCGGCAGTGCATGGCCTCCGGTGAGCGCGGCGATGATGGTGGAGCGGTCGGTGAGCGAGCCGTCCCGGCTGATCTCCTGGAATTCCGGGTGCAGGAACGCCATGACCTCGTCCAGGTCCCCGCGCACCGCCGGCGAGAGCAGCTCGCTTTCCAGCTCGAAGACCATCTGCAGGTCCGCGGCGCTGCGCTCCGAGGGGTCGGTGGCGCGCGGGGCGGACGGCTCCGGGGCCGGGGCCGCCGGCGCGGATTCCCCGGCTGCCGGGGTCGTTGCGGTTGCGGCAATCGTGGCCGGCGGCGTCGTCGCGATGGGTGCCGCTGCGGCGTCCAGGTCATCTACGGCCAGCGGGTCGTGGGCGTCGGGCCCCGGGACCCCGCGGCCGGCGGCAGGTTCCCCGGAGCCCGGCGCCCCCTCGAGCCCGGGGCCCGCGTCGGGCTCCCTGCCGGCCTGGTAGGCGGTCGCCGCGTCGCGCGCCCGCACATCGGCGGCCTCGTTGAGCTCGTGGCCGGCATGGCCCTTGACCCACTCGAAGGTGTACTTGCGGCCCTTGATGGCGGCGTCGATCTCCTGGAGCAGGTCCAGGTTCAGCACCGGCTTGCCGTCGGACTTCTTCCAGCCCTTTTTCTTCCAGCCCGGCATCCACTTGGTCACCGAGTTGATCACGTACTGCGAGTCGCACAGGATGTGCAGGTCCTCGTCGGGCAGGTGGGCGGTGGAGCGGAAGAGGTCCAGGACCGCCATGAGCTCGCCCATGTTGTTGGTGCCGTGGGCCCACCCGCCGGCACGCCAGTGCTCGTCGTCGATGTACCAGGCCCATCCTGCCGGTCCTGGGTTTCCGAGGGCTGATCCGTCTGCGGCTGCGGTGATCGTCATGGTTTCAATCCTGCCACGAGCCCACCGACGCTTTCGCATCGGCCCACTTTGGCGGGCATTCACGCGACTATGGCCATGTCAGCCAGGGCGTCGTAGGCTGGGGCGACAAGGATGGGCCCGGGCACCGCGGCACCATGCACCACCGCCGGCGACGACCGAAGTGCAGCCGCCCGCGCCGGGGAATCCCCGGCACGGGGGCATTCCGTCCGTCGCCGGGTAGCCGGGGTCCCGTCCGCCACGCGAAAACTGCGGAAGGTACTGCTGCCCATGTCTGAAAACAAGGCCGTCGCCTACAAGTCGCCCGGTGTCGTCGAGGTCATCGACACCCCCTACCCGGGCTTCGAGCTCAAGGACGGCCCCGGGGTGAACGCCGCCAATGTGGGCCGGAAGGTCCCGCACGGGGTCATCCTGCGCACCGTGGCCACCAACATCTGCGGCTCCGACCAGCACATGGTCCGCGGCCGCACGACCGCTCCCCCGGGCCTGGTGCTGGGGCACGAAATCACCGGCGAGGTCATCGAGACCGGCCCGGACGTGGAATTCATCAAGGTCGGCGACATCGTCTCGGTCCCCTTTAACATCTCCTGCGGACGCTGCCGCAACTGCAAGGAGGCCAAGACCGGGATCTGCCTGAACGTGAACCCGGACCGGCCGGGCTCGGCCTACGGCTACGTGGACATGGGCGGCTGGGTCGGCGGCCAGGCCGAATACGTACTGGTCCCCTACGCCGACTGGAACCTGCTCAAGTTCCCGGACCGGGACCAGGCGCTGGAGAAGATCATGGACCTGACCATGCTCTCGGACATCCTGCCCACCGGCTTCCACGGGGCGGTCACCGCCGGGGTGACCGTCGGCTCCACCGTCTACGTGGCCGGTGCCGGGCCCGTCGGGCTGGCGGCGGCCGCGTCCGCCCAGCTGCTGGGCGCCGCGGTGGTCATCGTGGGCGACATGAACGAGGACCGCCTGGCCCAGGCCCGTTCCTTCGGCTGCGAGGGCATCAACGTCGGCGCCGGGGACCCGGCGGACCAGATCGAACAGCTGCTCGGCGTGCGCGAGGTCGACTGCGGCATCGACGCCGTGGGCTTCGAGGCCCGCGGGCACGGTCACGGCGCCGAGGCGCGGGAGGCGCCGGCAACGGTGCTGAACTCGCTCATGGACCTCACCGTCGCCGGCGGCTCGCTGGGCATCCCGGGACTTTATGTCACCGGCGACCCCGGGGCAGTCGACGATGCGGCGAAGAAGGGCAGCCTGTCCCTTTCGCTGGGCACCGGCTGGGCCAAGTCCCTGTCCTTCACCATGGGCCAGTGCCCGGTGATGAAGTACAACCGGCAACTGATGATGGCCATCCTGCACGATCGGATCCACATCGCCAAGGCCGTCAACGCCCAGGCGATCTCGCTCGCCGACGCGCCGCGCGGCTACGCGGAGTTCGATGCCGGGGCCGCCACCAAGTACGTCCTGGACCCCAACGGCTACCTCTCCAACTAGACCGCCGCCAGCGCCGCGGACGCCGGCGGGCTTTCGGACCCGCCGGCGGACGACGCCCGGTCACTGCCGCACCCGACGCGCGGGTGGGCGGGTGGGCGGGGAGGCGGCATCGCCACACAGCGAAGCACCCCGTCCTATTGAACGGGGTGCTTTGCTGTGTGGGTTAGTTCCGCTCGGCTACGGAATCATCCAAGGCCACCGCCGGTGCCGGCGCCTGGTCAGCGGTTGATCCCGCGCCGCCCAGGAGCCCCGAGAGCATTGCTGCCACATCGATCTCGGTGCTGCCCTTGATCATGGCAAGTCCCTCGGTGACGATGCGGTTGGCCTGCTTGACGGCATCCGAGGCTCCGTCCGAGCTGATCACCGTGTAGTTGTCGATGCCGGCCACGGCATCCGAGCTGGCCTTGACGATGTCCGGCAGGGCGCTGATGGCCAGGAACGCCAGCGAGGACTGGGTGTGGCCGGTCAGGGCCACGGCCTTCGCGTCCTCAGCCCTGGCGGTTGCCTCGCCAATGGCGGCAATCGAGGCACCCTCGGCTTCGCCTCGCAGGCGCACGGCGTCGGCTTCCGCCTTGGCATTGAGCTCAATCGCCGTTGCCAGACCCTGGGCCCTGAACACCTCGGCGTTCTTGGAAGCCTCGGCCTCAACGGTCTGGGCGGCGGCGCGGGCCTCGGCATCGGCGATGGACGCCTTCTTGGAGCCTTCAGCCTCGATGGCCTTGGAGTTGGCGCGCGCGGTGGCGCTGAACACGTCTGCATCGCGCTTGGCCTCGGCGTCGGTGCGCATCTTGTAGGCCTGGGCGTCGGCCGGCTTGTGCACCTCGATGTCCAGGCGTTCCTGCTCCACCAGGGCCTGTTCGGTCAGCGCCTTGCGCTCCAGCTCCGCGACGGTCACGTCCTGCTCCGCCTTGGCGATCCCCTTGGCCGCCTCGGCGATGGCTTCGGCTCGGTCCTGCTCGGCCTTGAAAGCGGCCTTCTTGATGGCCAGGTCCCGTTCCAGGGCGGCGGTGGCGCCTTCCTGCTCGATGCGGGCCGCCTCCGATTCCTGGAAGGCCTTTGAGGTGGCGACGCGGGCCTCGCGCTTGGCCCGCTCCAGGCCCGGCTTGCCGACTTCTTCCAGGTAATCGATGACGGTCGGCTTGTTGTCCGGGCCGATCACCGTGCGCGAGGGGGTGCTGACCGACGAGATGTTGAACGCGTCGATCTGGATCCCCTGTTCGGCGAACTGGGTGACCGCCGATTCCAGGGACTGGTCCTGGAATTCCTTGCGGTTGTTGTTGGCGTCCTCCACCGACATGGCCGAGACGATTCCGCGCAGCACGCCCTCGGCCGACTTGGTCACCGAGGCGTTCAGGTCCTCCTTGGAGTGCGTGAGGAAGCGCTGGACGGCCTTGCTCATTCCCTCCACCGAGTCGTCGAACTTGAAGTTCAGGCTGGCGGTCACCGAGGTGGTGATGAAGTTCTTGTCAACGCCTTCCACTGCAAGCTCCACCTGGCGCTGTTCGAGGGACATGACGTATTTCTGGTGGATGATCGGCAGGAAGAGCACAATGCCCTTCGTGAAGATCTGGACCTGGCCCTTGGCACCCTTGCCGGCGCGGATGATGGCCTGGTTGGGGGCGACAGTGACCAGTCGCGTGGTGGCATACCAGACGAGTGCGATCAGTACGGCGAGGATTGCTGCGACGGCGATGACCGTCCCGTTTACGGCAAAGTCCATGGGTTAAACTCCGTTCAGTTCAGAGGTGGATGCGACCCTGATGCGGTCTCCAACAACGGCCACGACGGCAATTGGTGTGCCCTGCTCGATGGGGCTGCTTGAAAAGGCGAGGCGCTGGTTGATTTCATTGGGGTGGTTCAGCTGAACCTTTCCAACGACGTTGTTGATGTCTGTGGTGGCGACGCCCAGAAGGCCGATGACTTCGTGGGGCTGTGCATCAGTTATGCTGGCCATCTTCCGGGCGAGTAGCGCTACTCCGATGATGCCGATGGCTCCCAGGAGGGAGCCCGCGAGGTAGGCCAGCAGCAGTGGGCCGTCGTTGAGCAATACGATCGCACCCGCGGCGCCGAAGAGCGTGGCTGCTGCCCCGACCGCTGTAGTGGAGATGATTCCGTCGAAGAGATCGAAAATCTCTCCCAGGGTCATGGACATGATGAGGAGCAGGAGGCCAAAGCCTCCGATCACTGCGAATGCAAGCATGCGGATTCTTTCGTGAGTCGTTTGCGGGCCAATAGGTGGAGCATGATCCAGGTGCGGCAAAGGCGGCGACTCTTGATTCCGGGCCTCCCACGGTGTGGATGTCCCCCGACGCATGGGCACGATTACCGGCCCGGTTCCCCTCACGATTGCCTCACTCAATATAAAGTCTATCGGTTTGCCGTAAAAACGTGAGGTAGGTGACGCCACAAGCGGGTCGGTCCATCTACGGCCCCCGCAAAAGGGGCGTCGAAGGGCGGGCCCAAGGCACCGGGCACCATGGGAGATGCGGGCGGAGCTCACTTTCACGGCGTGCGTGGCGATCACGGAGATGCGGCGCACGATCGGTGCCATGGCGCTCTGTCGGGCAGTGACGTTCGGTTCAGACGCGGTCAGGCGGCAGCCGAGGGCACGGGCCGCTGCGCAAGAATCCCGGCAGTGCATCCCCTGCCCCAGCGATGCCCGGCACCGAAGCGGTACACCGGCACCACGATTTGCGTCGTTGCCTCCGGGGCATCGACCGCGATTTCAGCTCGCGAACACCACCGAGTCCCGCGCCTCTCCTTCGATCAACTTGTGACCCTGCAGGTAGTCGATCTGGTGCATGCCGATCTTTTCCAGCACCCGGACCGAGGCGAGGTTCTCCGGCCGGCAGGTGGCCAGCACCCGGGTCGTCCCGCACGCGTTCCGGGCCAGCTCGAGCACGGCCGCCGCGGCCTCGGCCGCGTATCCGTGTCCCCAGGCATCGGCACGCAGCACGTAGCCGATCTCTGCCTCGCCCGGTCCCCGGACCAGGTCGGATCCGGCGGCCATCAGGGCTACCGAGCCGATCACGACCGAGTCGAGTGTCACCGCGAGGGTCACGGTCACCCGCGGCCGCGCCAGCCTCTCGTCCCGGCACTGGCGCAGGAACGCGGCCGTCTCCTCGCGGGTGTTCGGGCCCCATTCGACCATGGCGCACACCGCCGGGTCTGCGGCGTAGGCATGGACGGCGTCCAGGTCCACGGCGGTGAATTCCCGCAGGACCAGTCGCTTTGTGGCAATCTCCATGGATGACATCCTCCCACGGTCCGCCCGTGGTGCCGCGGGACACCGCGGGACGCCGCATCCCGGCCGCGGGGGCGGGGTGTTCGGCCCCGCGTGGCCGCGCCCGCGGGCAGTATGCTCATACCCATGGGCTCAATGCTGAGTGCAGCACAGCGGGCCGATCTATACGATGCGGAAAACCGCTGGGCTGCCGACGACGACTTCTTCCTGACCTTCATCAACGAACAACCCGCAAGCCGCGTGCTGGACCTGGGCTGCGGCACCGGGCGGCTGACGCTTGCCCTGGCCCGGGCAGGGCACCGGGTGACCGGCATCGATCCGCACCCCGGCTCGCTGGCCGCGGCACGGGCCAAGCCCGGCGCCGATGCGGTGACCTGGATCGAGGGCACCTCCACGGCACTGGGCGGAGATGATTCCTTCGATGCGGTCCTGATGACCGCACACGTCGCCCAGGCCATCATCGATGACCACAAGTGGAGCCGGACCCTGGCCGACATCCGGCGGGTACTGGTTCCCGGCGGCAGGCTGGTCTTCGACTCCCGGGACCCCCGGGCGCGCATCTGGGAACGCTGGACGCCCGCCACCACGCGGAACCAGTTCACCCTGCCGGACGGCACCAAATTACACCTGTGGGTCGACTCGGCGCCGCGCGGGGAGGGACTGGTGAAGATCACCGAGCACCGGCTCTTCGCCGATGGATCCCGCGAACTGGAGGACGCGGTGCTGGCGTTCCGCAGCGAGGACAGGTTGCGCCGGGACCTGGAAGCCGCGGGGCTGCATGTCGATGCGGTGCTGGGCGGCTGGAACGGCGAACCCGTCGGCCGGGGCGCCGGCGAACTCATCGTCGTCGCACACCGCTGAGCCGCCCGCCGGCTCAGCGATAGCCCGTGGCGTCGGCGGGCAACCCCGGGTCCTGCACCTCCACCATGTAGCGCCAGCACTCGGGGGCCGAGCCGTCCACATCGGTGAATCCGTACTCGCGGGCCAGCTCCCCGGAGGAGAAGGACCCGCCGCTGCGGGCCAGGACGCCGGGGTCCGCGGCCAGCGCCGCCACGGCACGGCCCACGAAGAGCGGGGATTCGCTGATCGCGGCAAAATGTCCGTGCTCCGCGGTCGCCGAGCGCCAGTTGGCTTCGGTGACGCCGAAGGCCTCCAGCATCATCTCCGAACGCAGCCAGCCCGGGCTCAGGGCCACGGCGGTGCAGCGGTGCGGCGCCAGCTCGCGGGCCAGGGTGAAGGCCATGCGCAGCGCGGCGTTCTTGGCCAGGTCGTAGAACGTGGAGAGCCGGTAATTCTCCCGGTTGTAGGCCGCGGTCCCGTCGGTCACCTCAATCACCAGCCCTCCGGGATTGCGCACCATCAGCCCCAGCGCATGGTGAGAGGTGATGAGGTGGGTTTTCACACCCAGCTCCAGCATCCGCAGCCCCGCGCCCAGGTCGTGTTCCCAGACCGGCTGGTTCCAGCCGATGAGCTTCTCCCCGCCCCAGATGTCGTTGACCAGCACATCCAGCCGGCCCTGTTCGGCCTCGATGCGGGCGATGAGCGCGGCGACGGCGTCGGGGTCCAGGTGGTCCACCGCCACGGCGATGCCTGCGCCCCCGGCCGCGGTGACCAGCTCGGCGGTCTGCTCGATGGTCTCGGGGCGGTCGTACTCGCTGCGCGCGGCCCGGGTGCTGCGTCCGGTGCAATACACCGTCGCCCCCGCCTCGCCCAGGGCGGTGGCGATGCCGCGTCCTGCGCCGCGCGTGGCGCCGGCAACCAGCGCGATCTTCCCGCCCAATGAACCGTCCATGGCTCCACGCTAGCCCCGACCCGCGGGGCACGGCATGCAGGGGCCGCGGATTCGCCCGGCCCCTGCATGCCGTGCCGCCGGGAACGCAGATGCCCCGCCCGGATGGGCGGGGCATCGACGGCGCGGTGCGCCTAGCTCGCGGGGTACAGCGGGTTGTGCCCCGCCGCGACCCGCTCGGATTCGCGGACCGGGCCCGGGGCGGTGCCGCCACCCCACGGGTTCCCGCCCAGTGCCTCGCGTCCGTGCGGCTCGAGCCAGTCGGACAGGTCCGGGCCGACCGGGACAATCTGCGTCGGGTTGATGTCCTCGTGGACCACGTAGTAGTGCTTCTTGATCTGGTCGAAGTCCACGGTGTCGCCGAAGCCGGGGAGCTGGAACAGCTCGCGGGCGTAGGCCCAGAGGTTCGGCATCTCGGTGAGCTTGTTTCGGTTGGTCTTGAAGTGCCCGTGGTAGACCGGGTCGAAGCGCACCAGCGTGGTGAAGAGGCGCACGTCGGCCTCGGTGACCGAGTCCCCCATCAGGAAGCGGCGGGTTGTCAGGCGTTCCTCGAGCCAGTCCATCGCGGTCCAGAGCCGGTCGTACGCCTGGTCGTAGGCCTCTTGCGTCCCGGCGAAACCGCAGCGGTAGACGCCGTTGTTGACCTCGGTGAAGATGCGCTTGATGACCGGCATCATTTCCTCGAGCTTGTCCGCAGGCAGCAGGTCCGGGGCGCCTTCGCGGTGGAATTCCTTCCACTGCGTGGAGAAGTCAAGGGTGATCTGCGGGTAGTCGTTGGTCACCACGGCACCGCTGGGCACATCGACGACGGCCGGGACGGTAATGCCGCGCGGGTAGTCGGCGAAGCGCTTGAAGTAGTTCTCCTGGATGCGCTCGGTGCCCAGCACCGGGTCCACCCCGCCCTCATCCAGGTCGAAGGTCCAGGAACGCACGTCGTGCACCGGTCCGGGGGTGCCCAGCGAGATCGCGTCCTCCAGCCCCAGCAGCCGCCTCACGATGATGGCCCGGTTGGCCCAGGGGCAGGCCCGGGCGGCGACCAGGCGGTAGCGTCCGGCTTCGACCGGCCAGAGCTCGGCACCCTCGGCGATGCCCGCGTGCACGTTGCCGATGCTTCCCTCGGTCGGCCCGCCGGAGGCGCGCACCGCCTCTGGATCTGCAACGATCCGGTCCTGGATGTAGTTGGTGTCGCGCGTGAATTCCGCGCCCGTCACATACGCACCGGCGGTGCTGTGCTTGTTTTCGCTCATAACCCAACCCTAGTTTCGTGTGCCTGATGCACCAAGGAGAAAAAGAATGGGCCCGCCCGGGAGGGAAAGATCCCGGGCAGGCCCTGGTCCCGTCCGGCCTGCGCACGCGTGCATGGAAGCACGCGGCGGCAGGCCCGGACGGGGGAAGCGGATGACCGGCCCCGCGCCACCCCAAGGTGCGCGGGACGGGTCATCCGAAACGTGGAGGCAAGGCCCTAGGCGGAAACCAGGGCTGCGTCGCGAACCGACTTCATGGCAACGGTCCACGGCACCAGCTGGTCGAGCACCGGGGCAAGCGAGGCTGCCTGCATCTCGGTGGGCTTGAACACCGAGAAGTTCTCGAAGTCGGTGAACAGCGAGAACATGCCGGTCTTCTGGACGTGGGCGATCTGCAGCTCGGAGAGGATGCCGCGCAGGTGCTCGACGGCGCGCACGCCGTAGGCCGAGCCGTAGGAGACGATGCCTGCGGCCTTGTTGGCGAACTCGGCGTTCAGGTAGGACAGCGCGTTGGCCAGGGCCGGGGCGACCGAGTGGTTGTACTCGGGGGTGACGAAGACGAAGCCATCAAACTCGGAGATCTTGGCGGACCAGGCCTTGGTGGCCTCGTTCTGGTAGTTCTGGTACGCGGCCGGGTAGGCTTCGTCCAGGAGCGCCAGGTTGAAGTCCGCGATGTCGACGAGCTCGTAGTCGGCGTCGCCGCGCAGCTGTGCCTGTTCCAGTACCCACTGCGCCACGCCGGTGTTGTTGCGGCCCGGACGGGTTGAACCGGTGATGATGGCAATCTTGGTCATGCGTGATCTCCTTGAATTGGGACGAGGCGCGCCCTGTTTGCTGACGCGTCAACTACAACTTGATATTTACATCCTGCCGCGAGAAGATTGACGTGTCAACTAAATTTCCCGAAGTGTGAGGCATGCCATGTCCGAGCCCCGATGGCTCAACGAAGAAGAACAACAGCTGTGGCTGGAGTTCCGCGAATTCCTCTGGGGATTCCCCCGCTCGATGGACCGCCAGCTCGCCCGCGATGCCGGGATGTCCAGCGGCGAATACTCGGTCCTTGCGGCCGTTTCGCAGGCCGCGCCCGACGCCCTGCGCCCCGGCGACCTGGCCACCTCGCTGGAGTGGGATCGCTCGCGGGTGTCCCACCTGTTGCGCCGCATGGAGGGCAAGGGCCTGATCGAGCGCTGCGCCTCCAGCTGCGATGGCCGCGGCCAGGACATCAAGCTGACCGATGCCGGCTGGAACACCATCCGCGGCGCAGCACCGGGACATGTGTCCTTCGTGCGGGAGACCCTTTTCGATTCACTCTCCGGGGACGAACGGGAGCGGTTTCGCGCCATGCTCGCCAAGATCCGGTCGGCGGCGGTCGAGCGCGAGCTCTGGTGACCCCGCCGGGCCACGGACGCGGGTTTCCCGGATCGGCGCGGCGGGCCTATTCCCCGTGTTCGGCGGTGGACGGCCACTGTCCCTGGGCAGTGAACGACGTCGCCCAGTAGTACGGATTCAACTCCCGCAGCGTGCGCATTTCCCACTCGGCTCCGCCGGCGGATCCCGGGACGGCCGCCAGGACCCCGGGCCCCCACACGGCAAGCCGCTCCTGGCAGATTCCGCACGGCGCCAGCACCTGGTAGGTTCCCTCAGCGGTTCCCCCGGTCACGCAGGCCGACGCCACCACCCGTTTCCCCAGCGTGTAGGCCTGAGCCACCGCGCCCGTCTCGGCGCACAAGGTCGCGGCCGCATTGAAATTGTCGAAGCTGACGCTGGTCAGGATTTCTCCGTCCTCCAGCACCACGGCGGCGGCCGCAACCGAATCCCGGGCCCCGGGCCACCTGGTCCGTAGCTGTTCGATGGCGGCTTCAACGAGTTTTTGGTTCGGGTCCATGCGGCAATTCTGCCACGGCAAGCACGTTCGTGGCCTTCGAAAGCGAAGACATCCCAAGAAGCCCGGTCTCGAAGACAACGGCCCGGTGCCCGCCACCCAGACACCCGGGACCGCTGCCCCGCGGTCCATCGCTGCCCTCCGCGCGACAGGTTTTCCACACCCCCGCGCACCTTGGCCCCGCCGCTTCCAAGGGCGTCCACAATGGGAGGCATGGATACGCAGGAGCTCATTGAGGCACTCACCGGCGACGGTGGCGATCCGGGACACCCAGTGTCGCCGGTGGAGAAGCTGCGCCTGCTCCATGCCCTGTCCCGACGCGCCGACGAACTCGCCGGCCAGCTGTCCACTGAGATCTCCTCCCCCACCCAGGCGGCGCTCTTGGCCCACACGGTCGAACGCACCCACCGGCAGACAGAGTTCTCGCAGATCCGCGCGGCGCACACCGCCCAACGCACCCTGGTCCAGGACCTGCCGACGCAGAACCTCGAACAGGTGCGGGCGATTGCCGAAGACCCGGACGCGTTCATCCGTGGCCGCACCGCGCTTCTTGCCGACCCGGCCACGGTGCCCGGTGGGCTGATGCCGTTCAAGGACACCACCGCTTTTCTCCAGGGAGCCCTGGGACTGGGCCACTTTGCCGCCCGCGACCGCCTGCACGCGGCCAACAGCCTGCTCCCCCGTACGGACATCCACGGCAACGCCTGCGGTCCGCGCTATCCCAAGCTCGCCGAGCAGGTGCATGCCGGCGCTGCCCGCCTGGGCGCCGCCACGGCCGCGGCCCGAAAGCTTGACAAGCTCGCCCCCTCGATCGCCGCCCATCCGGAGATGCCCGACCTCGCCGGGCGCCTCGAGGAACAGGTTGCCCAATCCGTCGCCGCCGGAATCCCGCGCGCCACCAACATGCTGTTTGATGCACTGGCCGACGAACTCGACAATGCCACCGAGCAGGAACCCTCACCGGATGAAATCCGTGCCAAGACGGGAATTTTCGTCACCAAACGCACGCGGCACTACACCTGGATGTCGATGTGCATGCTGAATGCGGACGCAGAGGTTTTCCTCTCCCACTTCGCCGCGTCGGGCAACCCCCGAACCCTCGCCGGAAACCGCGAGGCGCTGGCCTCGGCGGCCACCGGGATGACCCCCGCGGCCGGAACCCTAGCCGACGCCAACGGTGCCGCCACGGGCGGCAACTCCGCGGAAACCCCGGACGGCCCGGATTGGTTCACCCGCCCCGCAAACACCGAAAACGACTTTCTGGAGGCACCTGCACCCGGACCAGGCGACCCGCTCAACGGCACTGTCCCTGGCGCCGATGGCCTCACGCCTCCCCAACGGCATCTCCAGACCTTGCTCAACCTCATGCGTGCACCGAACAAGCCGCCGGGTAAGGGAACCACCGGGCTGCCCAGCGCCCAATTGGTCATTCACTGCCGGCTCGACACCCTCCTCGGACTGGCCAAGGGAGCTGGCTGGAGCGCGCACGGCCTGGAAATCCCCATCGGCGAGGTCCGAAGGCGGCTGGCCACCGACGGTGTGATCCCGCTGGTTTTGGGCGGCCAAAGCGAAATTCTCGATCTCGGCCAGGAGATGCGTCTGGCACCCGACTACATGCGGCGCGCCATCCTTGCCAGGGACGGAGGATGCTTCTACCCCGGTTGCACGGTCCCGCCCGAGCTCCTGGAAATGTGCCATATCGACGGATACGCCCAAGGCGGCCGCACCAGCGTCGGCAGAATGACCGGAGGGTGCAGCTGCCACCACCACATGGCCGACAACGGACTGCTCACACTCCTCGTCCACAACGGCTTGCCGCATGTCATCCTGCCCAAGCATCTCGACCCCGAACAGTTGCCTCGCCGCAACGCCTTCTGGCAGCGCCCCGAAGCCACGCTGTTCTAATACTCCCGAGAGCATTGTTGTCCGCAGTCAGCGTGCGGGCAACGCCTCGGTACAGGTTTTCCGGGAGATTCAGCGATTAGGTGCGAATACCACCAAATCCCAGTCCCCGCCCCTTACCGGGCACGGCCATCGGCCGACAAGCAAACAACCCCAGGCAACGTGGTGACGGACCACCGGCCCCCTGCCGCCGACCCGATTGCGCAACCCATTAGGATTCGTTGACCTTGCCAAAAATGTGGAGGATCTCCTCGCGGGTGACGGCGTTTTCCAGCCGCGAGACCAGTTCCCGGTCGGCAAAGACCCTGGCAACCGAGGACAGGATGGCGAGGTGATCGTTATTCACCCCGGCGATGCCCACCACGAACCTGACCTCCTGGCCGTTCCAGTCGATGCCTTCCGGATAGCGGATGATCGACACCGCCGTGCTGGTGATGTGCCCTTTGGCTTCGTTGGTGCCGTGCGGGATGGCCAGAAAGTTGCCCATGTAGGTTGACACCGTGGCCTCACGGGCATGCATCGAGGCCACGTACTGTTCCTTCACGGACCCGCGGCCAAGCAGCAGGTCCCCGGCCTCGTCGATGGCACCGTCGCGCGAGTGCGCGGTGCCGGTGAGCACGATGCTGTCGAGGACCAGGACCTGCGTGCGTGCCGCGCCAGCGGATTCCTGCGCGGCTTTCGCGGCCGTGGGAGGAACCGGCGGGTCGACATGCGCGGCGGATTCAGAGTGAGTGGCCATGGTTTTTCCTAATCAGTTGTCCTGCAGCGCCGCAGGAAAAGAATGTTGGCACGCCTGGATGCCTACGAGGTCTTGGAGATGCGATGCAGCCATTCCAGGAACATCTTCATCTCGGTGCTGGAGAGCTGCTGCGGGTTCGAGGATTCGAGGGCGGCATTCAGGGCGATGGCGGCCACCACGACGGAGGAGGTCTCCACCGGCGTTGCGGAGTCGGCAATGCCCGCATCCGATGACACCGCGGTGATGACGGCATCGCGGGTCATGTCGGAGAGCTCGAAGTTCCGCTCGGCCGCTGGCTCGGCGATGAGCATCAGGGTGACCCCGATGTTCGCCGCCAGGATGCTGCGCACCGCATCGGGCGGCGCCACGTTCAGGTGCCCTGCCTCCGCGGCCCGATCCAGCTTTTCGCGCAGCAATGCCTCGGCCTCGGCGACCCGGTTGGAGCGGCTCCCGGGCCGAACATTGCCGAACATCACCAGGTACAGGTGGGGCTGTTCGATGCCGAAGCGCACATGCTGGTCCCACATGCGCCGCACGTCGTCGAGCGGCTTTTCGGTGTTGGCACGACCGATTTCCCGGGCAAAATACTGTTCGAAGCCCACGGCTACGACCGCGTCGAACAGTCCTTCCTTGTCCCCGAAGTGGTGGTACAGGGTCGGCGCCGTCACCCCGGCCAACTCGGTGATTTTCCGGGTCGAAACGGCGGCCCCGTCAGAATTGGCCAGAAGCTCGACGGCGGCCTGCAGCAGCCTCTCTCTCGGCGGAAGCTGGAAGTCAAGACTCATGACTGCTACCGTATCACCTATAGCATTGCTATATGAAGGGGATCACACCTATGCCCATGCTCGAGTCCTGGAGTGATCGACGGCTGCCGCGCGCATCGGACAACCACCAGAGCAACCCACCGGATCGAGGAACCCAAGTGCTGAACTTCGCAGGAGTGGGCGTCACGCCCGGACGCGTCATCGGAACCATCCGCCACATGCCCCCGGCGCTCACCGAACCTCCCGCGGGGGATCCGCTCGATGGGCTGATGTCGGCCGACCAGGCCATCGCCGCACTCAAGGATGCGGCGGTGCGAGTGCAGGTGGAATTGCGCACCCGCGCGGCCGGAGCCAGTCCCGAGGCCAAGGCCGTTCTTGAGGCCACGGCCCTGATGGCCACCGACTCCATGCTGCTCAAGGGCGCCAACAAGATGATCAACGGCGGGCTCTCCGCCGAACGCAGCATCTGGCAATCGGGCGACACCGTCGCCCAGATGCTCATCACCCTGGGTGGGTACATGGCCGAACGCGCCACCGACGTCCTCGACGTGCGAGCCCGCATCGTGGCCGAACTGCGCGGGGTCCCCGCGCCCGGCATCCCCGATTCCGAGACCCCGTTCATCCTCATCGCCGAGGACCTGGCCCCGGCCGACACCGCCACCCTTGACCCGGCAAAGGTCATTGCGCTGCTGACCACCGGCGGCGGACCGCAATCGCACACCGCCATCATCGCCCGGGACCTGGGACTGACCGCTGTGGTCGCGGCTCCCGGACTCGAGTCGCTGGAAACCGGCACCGAGGTCTTCGTCGACGGCGCCGCAGGAACGATTTCCACCGAGCCGGGCGAGACCGAGCGCGAGGCCGTCGCCGCCTGGCTGAAAAACGCCGCACTGCTGACGGTCTTCGATGGAAACGGCGTGATGGCGGATGGCCACCCGGTCCCGCTGCTGGCGAATGTCGGCGGCGGCAAGGACGCCGTGAAGGCCGCGGCGGCCGGCGCCCAGGGCGTGGGCCTGTTGCGCACCGAATTCTGCTTCCTGGGCCGCGACGCCGAGCCGACCGTCGAGGAACAGGTCGCCGAATACAAGGCTGTCTTCGATGCCTTCGAGGGCAAGAAGGTCGTGGTGCGCACACTGGATGCCGGCGCCGACAAGCCGCTGCCGTTCCTCACCGACGCCTCCGAGCCGAACCCCGCACTGGGAGTGCGCGGCTACCGCACCGACACCACTTCCCCCGGCGTGCTGGCCCGCCAGCTCTCGGCGGTCGCCACCGCGGCAAACGGTTCCGGAGCCGAGGTGTGGGTCATGGCCCCGATGATTTCCACGCCTTCCGAGGCGGCCGACTTCGCCGCCATGTGCGCCGACGCGGGGCTGGCAACCCCCGGGGTGATGGTCGAGGTCCCCTCGGCAGCACTCAGCGCCGCCCCCATCCTCTCCACCGTCTCGTTTGCCTCCCTGGGAACCAACGACCTGACGCAGTACACCATGGCCGCCGACCGCCAGCTCGGCCCGCTGGCCGCGTTGAACAACCCGTGGCAGCCGGCGGTGCTGCGCCTGATCGACCTGACCGTCGCCGGTTCCCGGGCCGAGGGCAACAACAAGCCCGTCGGCGTCTGCGGGGAGGCCGCGGCCGACCCCGCGCTGGCAGTGGTGCTGGTCGGGCTGGGCGTCTCGACGCTGTCGATGTCCCCCAGGTCGCTGGCCTCCGTGGCAGCGGTGCTCAAGACCGTCACCCTGGAGCGAGCCGGCGAATTGGCACAGCTGGCCCTGGCCGCGCCGAGCGCCGAAGCTGCTCGTGCCACCGTCCGCGAGCACCTGCCGACGCTCACCGACCTGGGCCTGTAGCCGCCACCCCGCGGCACCGCGGCACCCTGCCCGCCAGCCACGGTCCAGGGCCTGCCCGGGATGGCGTGCCGGTGCTGTTAGCCTCGGGTAAAAGCGTGCCCCCGTTCCGAGACCCGGAGGAAATGCCAAATGCCGCAGGACACCAATTACGACACCTTTGCCGAGGCGTACTCGGCCGAAAACGAAACCAGCCTGCTCAACGGGTTCTACGAACGGCCGGCGATGCTGGAACTCGCCGGTGACGTGAGCAATCACCGGATCCTTGACGCGGGCTGCGGCTCCGGGCCGCTCGCGGCGGCGCTGCGTGACCGCGGTGCCCAGGTGACCGGATTCGACTCCAGCGAGGCGATGATCCGGCTGGCCCGCAAAAGGCTGGGTGCCGGGGCGGACCTGCTCACCGCCGACCTGGCCCGGCCCCTTCCCTTCGCCGATGATTCGTTCGACGACGTCGTCGCCTCGTTGGTGTTCCACTACCTGGAGGACTGGGTGGGCCCGCTGGAGGAGATCCGGCGCGTCCTGCGGCCGGAAGGCAGGCTCATCATGTCCGTCAACCATCCGATTCTCTACCCCTGGACGCGCCCCGGCACGGACTACTTCGTGCCGGCGAGGTATTCGGACGAGCACACGTTCAACGGCCAATCGGCCACGCTCACGTATTGGCACCGGCCGCTGCACGCCATGACGGATGCGTTTGCCGCGGCGGGGTTCCGGATCGAAACAGTCAGCGAACCGCCGTACTCGACCGACGCGCCGCCGGAAATCATCCCGCCGCAGTTCACGGGCCGGACGTCCTTCCTGAGCTTCATCTTCTTCGTGCTGCGCGCGCAGTGACGGCGGCGCTCCCTTGCGTCGGCAGGTAGGCACCTGGCCCTCCCCTTGAGTGCCGGCCTACCGAACGCCCCCGTTTGACCTGATACGCCAGAAATCCCGCGCATCACCGGAACGCCGCACCCATGCGCGGCCCGCCGCCAAGGCACCCGAGTGCCAAGGGCGGCGGTGACCGCCGGATGGGCAGCATGGCGTGAATTTCGGCTTCGGCCGCTCCCGGGCGCTGCCTGCTCAGCGGACGAGTTCGGTCGTTTTCTCCTCGCCCGCCGCCACGAGCCTGGCGAAGGGACCGCCGGCGTCGCGCAGCTCGGCGGGCGTGCCGCGTTCAACGATCCGTCCCGCCTCGAGGACCGCCAGCCGGTCCGCGCTTTCGACGGTGCTCAACCGGTGGGCGATCATCAGCGTGGTGCGCCCCACCGCCAACCGGTCCAGGGCTTCCTGCACCAGCGCCTCGGTCGTGTTGTCCAGCGCGCTGGTGGCCTCATCGAGCACCAAGACCCTCGGGTTGCGCAGGATGGTCCGGGCGATGGCCAGGCGCTGTTGCTCGCCGCCGGAGAAACGGTGCCCGCGCGCCCCCACCAGGGTGTCAATCCCCTCGGGCAGCGACGCCACCAGGTCGGCGATCTGCGCGGAGGCCAGCGCCCTCCACAGCGTGGCGTCGTCGGCCGCGGGGTCGGCCAGCAGCAGATTCTCGCGGATCGAGGCGTGGATGAGGTAGGTCTCCTGGGAGACCATGCCCACGATCCGGGCCAGCGTCGCGGGCGCCAGGTCCCGGATGTCGATCCCGTCGATGGTGATCCGCCCGCCGCTGGGGTCGTGGAGCCGCGGGAGCAACGAGCCGAGCGTTGACTTGCCCGATCCGGTGGGCCCGACAATCGCGGTGGTGGTCCCGGGAGCCAGCTCCAGGTCGATGCCGCGAAGCACCGGCGCGCCGTCGCGGTAGGAGAAGGACACGGACTCGAAGCGCACGCGTCCCCGGACGCTGTCGGGGTCCAGTTCCCGCGGGTTCGCCGGGGCCTTGATTTCCGGGTCCAGGTCCAGGTACTCGAAGATCCGGCTGAACAGCGCCATGGCGGTGACCCACTGGACCCCGACGTTCAGCAGTCCCATGACGGGGCGGAAGATCGCACCCTGCAGCGCGGTGAAGGCGACCAGCGTGCCGATGGTCATCGAACCGGAGGTGGCCGGAAACCCCGCCGCGAGGTAGATGACCGCGGGGATCGCGGCGAAGACGATGCCCATGGTGGCCATGCGCCAGCGCCCGGCCAGCTGGCTGCGCATCTCCAGGCCGATGAGCCGGTGCGAGGAGCCGGAGAACCGCTCGACGTCGCGGCCGGTGGTGCCCAGCGTCTTGGCCAGCCGGATGCCCGAGACCGAGAGGCCCTCCTCGATCTGCGTGTACATTCCGGCCAGCTCGGCCTGCCGTGCGCTGGTGATGTCCCGGCGCAGCAGCGCCACCTTGCGCGAGAGCCAGATCGCCGGGGGCAGCACCACCAGCGAGATCAGGCTCATCCGCCAGGACAGCGCCGCCATCGCGATCGCCGTGGCCACCGCGGTGGTGAGGTTGGAGGCGATGGAGGTTGCGGTGGACGTGATGACGCCCTGCATCCCGGCGATGTCGTTGGTCAGCCGGGACTGGACCTCCCCGCCGCGGGTGCGGGTGAAGAAGCCCAGCGACTGGGCCTGCAGGTGGGCGAAGAGCCGGGTGCGCAATGCGTGCATGACCTGCTGGCCCATCTTGGTGGCCACCCAGGTCTGCACCACGCCGATGGCCGCGGTGGCGGCGGCGACTGCCACGAGCCCACCTGCCAGCCAGGCCAGCAGCGCGGTGTTTCGGTGCGGCAGCGCATCGTCGATGATGGCGCGGATGAGGAACGGCTGGGCCAGCCCGATGACCGAGGCCGCGGAGATGAGCAGGACGACCAGGGCGATGGCGAGCTTGTGCGGGGCGAAGAGTGCGGCAATCCGGGAGGGCTTCACCGGGTGGAGCTTGACCTGCTTGAGGTCCGCGGGGTTCAGGCGGGCGACGGGGCCGCCCGGACCGCCGCCGCGGCCGGACTCGCCGGAGCCGTGCTGCTTGCCGGTGGAGGGGCCCGTTCGGGCCGCGCCGGAAGAGGATCTCGATTCCGACATGTGCACCACCTTTCGTGGTGGTTGTGGGTGCGGGGTTGGCACCGCGTCATCGATGAGGTTACCTCACTATGTGGTTGCCAGTCAACTTTGTTGTAGTCTGGGGGCATGCCCATCAGCAGCAATCTCGTGCCTCCCGGGGACCTGTCCGAGCTCTTCCACCGCGCCTCCCGCTCGCTGCGCCAGACGTGGTCGGCGCGGCTGGCCCCGTTCGAGCTGACCCCGCACCAGTCCCGCGCCATGAGGTCCCTGGCGCAGCACGGCAACTCCGCTGACCCGGCGGCCAGGGCCGGCATGCGGCTGAAGGACATCGCCGAGCACCTGCGCATCGCCCCGCGTTCCGCCACGGAGGTCATCGACCAGCTCGAGGCCAAGAAGCTGGTCCTGCGGCAATCCGACCCCGTCGACAGGCGTGCCACGCTGGTGTGCCTGACCGAGGAAGGACTGCAGCTCAGCGAGCGTGTGCGCGCGGCACGGCGCAGCCACACCCAGGAATATTTCGGGCGCCTCAACGCCCAGGAACGCGCGGAGCTTGCGCGCATCCTGGAAAAGCTCTCCGGCTCCCCCGAACGCTAGGGACCCCGGGCCGCGCACGGCGGACGGGAACCGGGGTCCGGAGGCCCGGGGCGCGCGGAACCGCGGCGGCTAGTTTTCGGACTTGCCGCGGCGCCAGTAGCCCATGAAGGCGACCTGCTTGCGGTCCATGCCGGCATCGCGCACCAGGTAGCGGCGCATCTCCTTGATCACCCCGGCTTCCCCGGCCAGCCAGGCGTAAAACGGCTGGGTGGACACCGTCGCGGTCTCCCAGAGGATCTGCTCGTCGATGTCGACGTCCTCGGGCTCCGCCCCGGTCATCACGGCACCGGCGGCGGGAATCGCCACGATGTCGCGCACCGCGGCGGCCAGCAGCTCGCCGTGCGGGTGGGATCCGCGCGGAAGCCACTGCACCGACACGCCCGATCGGGTCGAGGAGCCCTGGATGTCCCCGGTGTCCGGGACCTCGATCAGTGCATGTCCGGTGACCCCGGCCGGCAGGGACTCCAGGATGGAGCAGATCGCCGGGGCGGCTGTCTCGTCGCCGGCCAGCAGGACGCGCTTGGCCGCCCCGCGGCGGAACTCGATGCCGCCGTAGTTTTCGTCGCACAGCCCCGCATTGGGTCCCAGCAGCAGCATCGCGTCCCCGGCCCGGGCCTGCGCGGCCCACACCGTCGCGGGCCCGCCGACCAGCTTGCCGCCTTCGGTGCGCAGGTGCAGCACGAAGTCGATGTCGATTTCAGCGTGTTCGCCGCGGTTGTCCCGGTGCCCGGCCGGGCGCAGCGCCCGCACGGTGTAGGTGCGCATGTCCCCGCGGGTTTCGGCCGGCAGCGCCAGCCAGCGGCGGTACCATCCGCCGGCGTCCTCGGCATTGAGCCAGGCGCCCGGGCGCAGCGACGCGAATTCTGCGGGCGGCTCCGGCGCCTCGGCACCGGGCGCGGCGGCCGGCGGGATCAACAGCTTGATGCGCAAGTCCAGCGGCACGGCCCCGGCGCCGAAGTGCGCCAGGTCCACGCCGGTGAGGGTGATCCGCCGGTAGTTGTCGCTGAGCGCCTCGGCGGCCAGCACGCGCGTGGAGAACGCCAGCATTTCGCTGATTTCCTCGGCGCGCTGCAGCCCTTCGGCCGGGGCCGTTTCCGCGGCGTCGGCCATCCCGGGCGCCGCGCCGGAGCCTTCCGCCACGGCGACCGCGGGGACCTGGATGACCGGGGCGGCCGCCACGGGGCCGGCCTCCAGGTCGGCGTCGGGGTTCTGTGTGCGGTAGATGCCCCGGGCCGCCAGCACGGACTCGGCGCGCAGCACCCGGTGCCGGCCAATCGGCAGCACCAGCGGGGTTCCGGCCACCGGATCCGGGATGACCCGGCACGGCATGCCGAAGACGTTCTTGACCATGTCTTCGGTGACCACCGCGGCGGGGTGCCCGGCCGCGACGATCTTGCCGTGCTTCAGGGCCACCAGGTGGTCGGCATAGCGCGCGGCCAGGTTGAGGTCGTGCAGCACGATCACCACGGTGGTGCCGCGGGAGCGGTTGAGCTCGGAGATCACGTCGAGCACCTCCAGCTGGTGTGCCACGTCCAGGTAGGTGGTCGGCTCGTCAAGCAGCAGCAGCTCGGTTTCCTGGGCCAGCGCCATGGCGATCCAGACCCGCTGGCGCTGCCCGCCGGAGAGCTCGTCGATGGGCCGTTCGGCCAACTCGGTGGTGCCGGTGAGGTTCATCGCGCGGTCCACCGCCGCTTCGTCCTGGGCGGAGAAGCGCTTGAACCAGCCCTGGTGCGGGTACCGGCCGCGGCCGATGAGCTCGCGGACGGTGATTCCGTCGGGCGCGGTGGGGGTCTGCGGCAGCAGCCCCAGCATCTTGGCAACCTCGCGGGCCGGCCGGGAGTGGATGTCCTCCCCGTCCAGCAGCACCTGTCCCCCGGCGGGCTTGAGCAGCCGGGAAAGCCCGCGCAGCAGCGTGGATTTTCCGCAGCCGTTGGCCCCCACGATGATCGTCACCTCGCCCTTGGGCAGCTGCAGGGAAAGCTCGTCAACGATGCTCACCGAATCGTAGGCGAGTGTGAGGTCCTGTGCTTCGAGAAGTGCCATGCGTGCTCTCAGCTTCCTTCCTTGTTGGCGCGCACCAAGACCCAGATCAGGAATGGTGCTCCCAGTGCGCCGGTGACGACGCCGACTGGCAATTGTATGTCGTGCAGGATGTTGGTGGCGATGAACGTCGCCGCGGTGACCAGCAGCGCTCCCACGAGCGCGGCGGAACCCAGGTGGCTGCGGCCGGCGCACAGGCGCAGGGCCAGCGGCCCGGCCAGGAAGGAGACGAAGGCCAGCGGGCCGGTAACGGCGGTGGCCACCGCTGTGAGTCCGACCCCCAGCAGGATCAGCCCCAGCCGGGTGCCGCGCACGCCCAGCCCCAGCCCGGCGGCGGTGTCGTCGCCCAGTTCCAGGATCCGCAGCTTCGCGGCGGCGGGCACCAGCAGCGGCAGCAGGATCGCCAGCGCCGCCCCGAGCATCCCGGCCCGCTCCCAGGTGCTGGCGGACAGCGACCCGGTCAGCCAGCGCAGGGCGTCGGAGGCCATGCGGATGTCGGTGCGGGTGAGCAGGTAGGAGATGATGCCCTGCAGCATGGCGGCGACCGCGATTCCGGCCAGGATCAGCCGCGCCCCAGTGTGCTTGCCGGCATCGGCGATGGCGTAGATCAGCAGCGCCACGGCCAGCGCGCCGGCGCAGGCAATCAGTGAGAGCCCGATCCCCTGGGCGCCGAGGAACAGCATGCCCGCCACGGCCGCGGCGCTGGCGCCGTAGCCGACGCCGATGACGTCGGGGCTGGCCAGCGGGTTGCGCAGCATGCGCTGGAAGATGGCCCCGGAGGCGCCAAACGCGGCCCCGGCCAGGATCCCGACGGCGGCCTGGGGCAGCCGGTCCTCCCAGAGCATGAACGAGACCCCGGGAACGCGCTGGCCGGCCAGGGCCTGCAGCAGGTCGGGCACCGCCATCGGGTGGCGCCCGGCCACCAGGTTCAGGATGACGGCCACGACGATGCCGGCGGCGGCCAGCAGGTTCACCCGGGCCACCGGGCCGAGGCGGCGCCCGGCGCGGGGGCGGCGCACCGCGTTGCCCGGCGTTTTCCGGGTGCCAGGGCCGGACGCGGGGCCGGCACTGCGCGTGTGTCCGGGGCCCGGGACGGCGGTTGTGGCGGAAACGGCGGCCGGCTCGGCCCCGGCGGCGGGCACGAGGACCGTCCGGTCGGCAGCGGCGGAATCTTCGGCGGGTTCGAGGGGGGTCGGGGGGTTTGGGGCAACGCCCCGCCCGGCCAGCGTCGGGCGGCTCACAGCGTGACCTTCCTTCCGCGGCGCAACAGCCAGAGGAAGAGCGGCGCACCGAGCACCGCCGTCATGACACCGACCTGGATTTCGGCAGGCGGGGCGATGACCCGGCCCACGACGTCGGCACCCAGCAGCAGCACCGGCCCGGCCAACATGGACAGCGGCAGCAGCCAGCGGTAGTCCCCGCCGGCCAGGACGCGGATCGCATGGGGCACGATCAGCCCGACGAAGCCGATGGGCCCGGCCAGCGCGGTGGCGGCGCCGCACAGCAGCACCACACCCGCCGCGGACACCGCGCGCCCGCGGCCCACGCGGAACCCGAGCCCCACGGCCGAGTCGTCGCCCAGGGCCAGCGCGTTGAACAGCCGGGCGCCGGCCAGTACCGCAACGGCACCCAGGGCCAGGAACGGCGCGACCGCGAGCATCTCGGGCACCTCGCGGGCCCCCAGCGTGCCGACCTGCCAGAACCTGAAGCGGTCCAGCGCCTCCTGTCCGATCATCAAGATGGCGTTGGTCAGCGACCCGAGGCCCGCCGCCATGGCCGCGCCGGCCAGGGCCAGCTTCAGCCCCGTGGCGCCGTCGCGGCCCAGCGAAGCCACCACATAGACCAGCAGCGCGGCACCCGCGGCACCGACGAAGGCGAAAAGGATGTAGCCGTGCAGCGTGGTCACGGCGAAGAAGTGGATGCCGGCCACCACGGCCAGCGCGGCGCCGGCGTTGATCCCGAGGATGCCCGGGTCGGCCAGCGGGTTGCGCGTGATGCCCTGCATCCCGGCCCCGGCCAGCCCCAGCGCGGCCCCGATGAGCAGGCCGGCGATGGTGCGCGGGATGCGCGAGGCGACCACGGCGTGGTCGCCGTTGGACGGGTCAAGGTTGGCCAGGGCGTCAAGGACGGTGGCCGGGGCGATGGGCCGGGCGCCGATGAGCAGGGAGAGGAAGACCATCGCGGCGACCGCCGCCGCGAGGACGAGCCCCAGCAGCGGCGCCGGCATCAGGCCGGGGCGCCGGCCGGCCGCAGCCGAACCTGCATCCCGGGCGGGCGGCGCGGCAGTGGCCGGGGCCGCCGACGGAGGTGGTGCCACGGGACGGCGGGGGAAGGAAGGGCGCGTGCTCATGGATTGACCACCTGGTTTGGGTCCGTCGTTGGCGTCGTGGATCTAGACTGGTGGCCATGACCAAGCAGCAAGCCACCCGCGCCTCCGAGGCGGCCGAGTTTTACCTGGCTCCCAATCCCGGACCCATGTCGCTGGAGGGAACCAATTCGTGGGTCCTGCGCGCGCCCGGTTCCGAGCATTGCGTCATCGTGGACCCGGGGCCCGACGACGCCGGGCACCTGGCGGCGCTGGCCGCAGAATCCGTGGAGCTGATCCTCATCACGCACCGCCACCACGACCACACCGAGGGCATCGACACGCTGCACCGGCTCACCGGGGCCCCGGTGCGCGCCGTCCTGCCGGAACATTGCCGCGGCGGGGAGGTGCTTCGCGACGGGGAGGAAATCCACGCGGCGGGCCTGCGTCTGCGGGTGCTTGGCACTCCGGGACACACCTCCGATTCGCTCTGTTTCCTGCTGCCCGACGACGGGGCCAACGGCTCGATGCTCACCGGGGACACCATCCTGGGCCGCGGCACCACCATCCTCGATGCCCCCGACGGGACGCTGGCCGACTACCTGTCCTCGCTGGACAAGCTGGAGGCCGGCCCCGATGCGATGGTGCTGCCGGCGCACGGCCCAGTGCTCCCCTCGCTGCACGCGGTCGTGCGCGAATACCGGGCGCACCGGCACGAACGGCTGGCCCAGATCCGCGCCGCCTTGGCGCAGATCCGGGCCGTTGCCGCCGGTGGTCCCACCGTTGCCCAGGTCACCGACGCGGTCTACGCGGACGTGGACCCGTTGGTGCGACGGGCCGCCGAGATCTCCGTGGCAGCGCAGTTGCACTACCTTGAGGAGTCCGGAGCTTCCTGACATTGCGTGTGGGTCCCGCCTGATTGGTGCCGGTGCGTGGGTGGTGGGTGCAGGCTACTTGCCGGCGGCTGCCTGGGCGGCTGCTGCGAAGGCCGGAACGACCTTGTCGATGGCGTAGGGCACCGACAGCGGGGAGGCCGCCGAGATGGCGAGGACTTCCATGTCGTTGGCCGCGGCCACCAATCCGCCCTTGGAGACGGCGGGGATCTGGGCGAAGAGCTTGTTCTTGGCGATGGCGGCGGTGCCCGTGCCCTCGGCGGCCCAGGTGAAGAAGATGTCGGCCTCGAGCTCGTTGGCGCGTTCCGCGGCCCACGGCAGGTAGAACTCGCCGTCCTTGGCGTTGGCGTCAACGATTTCGGCCTGGGTCATGCCCAGGGCGGTGAGGAAGCGCGGGCGTGAGTCGCCCGTGGCGTAGAGGCTGATGGTGTTGTCGGACGGCTCCAGGTTTCCTGCGATGAACGTGGTGTCCTTGAAGACCGGATTCGCCTCGGCGGCGGCAGTGATCTTTGCATCGACGCCGGCGATGACGTCCTTGGCCTCGGCATCCATGCCCAGGGCCTGGCCGACCGCGGTGGTCACGTCCTGCCAGCCGGCAGTGTAGTTCGGTGCCACCGGGCCGATGACCGGGGCGATCTTCGAGAGCTTGTCGTACTCGTCCTTCGTCAGGCCCGAGTAGCCGGCGACGATCAGGTCGGGCTGTGCCTCTGCCAGTGCGGTGAAGTTCACGCCGTCCTTCTCCGAGTACTGCACCGGCGCCTTCTCGCTGCCGATCGAGGCGCCGAGCTCGGCGAGCTTTGCGTCCTTCCAATCGGTGGAGCCCTGCTTGTTGTTGCCCCAGGTGTCCTCGGCCATGGCCACCGGGACGACGCCCAGCGCCAGCACGGCGTCGGCGTTGACCCAGGAAACCGTGGCAATCCGCTCGGGCTTCTCGGTGATCTCGGTGGTGCCGTAGATGTGCTTGACGCTGACCGGGAAGGAGGCGGCAGCGGCTTCGGTGCTGCTGGCCGGGGCGCTGTCGGCGGCTCCGCCGCAGGCACTGAGGGTCAGGGCAAGGGCGGTGGTTGCTGCGGCGATGAGGCCTGCGCGTCGAGTGAACTTCATGTGAGTGTGGAATCCTTTGCGATTCAGCGTGGGAAAGCGATGGAAGCGGAGGAATCGGTGCCTGCTTCACGGTGAACGAGATGATCCAATTCACAAGCACCTGCCGAGTAAGGCTAACCTCACTAAAACCAAATACGCAACATGGATCGACCCTAATTGGTCTTCACGTGACGCGACGCTGGATGACAAACCCCCGTAATTTCGCATCCCGACCCCACCCCTGGTGACTAGGCTCACATTATGAACGAAATCCTTCCGCCGGAATCCACGAACCCGCACCGCAGTCGCGGCACGGCCCTGGTCACCGGAGCCACGTCGGGCCTGGGCGCCGAATTTTGCACCCAGCTGGCGGCCCAGGGCCACGATCTTGTCATCGTGGCCCGCGACAAAGAACGCCTCGATGAGGTGGCATCGCGCCTGCACGCCCGCTTCGCAGTCGACGTGGAGGTGCTGCCCGCGGACCTGGTCTCCGACGCAGGGGCCGCACGCGTCGCCAATCGTCTCGCCCGGGACTCGAGGCCGGTTTCAATGCTGGTCAACAACGCGGGATTCGGGCTGCCGGGCAACTTTGCCGACAACGACCTCGGCGGCGAACTCGGCCACTTGCGCATTCACACCCAAGCGCCCCTGGTCCTGATGCATGCGGCAATCAACGCAATGTCCACCCGCGGCGGAGGGCGAATCATCAATGTCGCCTCGGTTGCCGCGTTCACCCCGCGCGGCACCTATTCTGCGGCCAAGGCGCTGATGGTGAACTTCAGCAAGTGGGCCAACCTGTTTTATGCCGACCGCGGGATCTCCGTCACCGCCCTGTGCCCCGGCTTTGTCCGCACCGAATTCCACGACCGAATGGGGGCCGACAAGTCCGGGATTCCGGCGTGGGGCTGGCTGACGGCTCCGGACGTGGTGCGCCAGGGGCTAGGGGACAGCCAGGCGGGGAAATCCCTCTCGATCCCGTCCGCGCGCTACAAGCTTGCTGTAGCCGTGGCGCGCTTTGCACCCGATGCCTGGGTGGAGCGCCTGGCCCGGCGCGGCCGCTGACCCGACTCCCGGCTGCAGCCCGCCGGCGGCCACCGGTTGCCGCTTCCCGAGGCACGGGTGCAGGTCGACACCGGAGCCGCGAATCCACATCGGGCAAGGCGTAAAGCAACGTCACGTCGGCCCCGCGCGGCAATATGACGGAGATTACTTTCAACACCGAAAACCGAGCAGTTTTCGCGTGATGTCAGCTCTCATTAGGCTACCCTTGCCTGCCGGTCGGACGGCTACAACAACTCATGGAGGTTGTCGGGTTTGCTCATAGGTCTGCCTTATCTATAGCGTTTGAACCAAGTTCATTTACGCAACGAGGTGCTTCGCTAATTGCCGAACGCCCCGGGCACGCACCCACCATCGGAGTTAAACATCGTGAAGACCCCTGTTCGCGTCGTCCTTGGCGCATTTGCCGCCGGCGCATCCCTGTTGGCACTCACCGCTTGCGGGGGCTCCACCGAAGCCGGCGCGAATGCCGCCGATGCCAAGACTGTCAGCATCACCCACGCGCAGGGAACCACCGACGTTCCGGTCAACCCCGAAACCGTCTACACCTTCGACCTGGGCGTGCTTGACTCGATGACGGCCCTCGGGCTTGAAGCCGACGGCGTTCCGGAGGCCAAGTACCCCGAAGCGCTGGCCAAGTACAACGACGCCTCCGTCACGAAGATCGGTTCCATGAAGGAACCCGACTTCGAGGCGATCTCCAACGGCAACCCGGACCTGATCATCATCACCGGCCGCACCGCCCCGGCCTATGAGGAACTGTCGAAGATCGCCCCCACCGTCGACTTGACCGTGGATGCCACCAAGCCGCTGGAATCCTTCAAGGAGCAGGCCGGCAAGCTGGGTACGATCTTCGACCTCGACTCCAAGGTAGATGAGAAGCTCGCGGCACTCGACACCAAGATCACCGCCGCCAAGGCCAAGAGTGCCAACGCCGGCAAGGGCCTGATCATCATGACCTCCGGCGGAGAGCTGACCGCCTACGGCGCGGGCTCGCGCTTCGGCCTGATCCACGATGTGCTGGGCGTGGCCACCGTCGCCGACATCAAGTCCGAGGGATCACACGGCGAATCGATCTCCTTCGAGTTCCTCAAGACCAACAACCCCGACACGCTCTACGTCGTGGACCGCGACTCTGCCATGGGCACCTCCGGCGAGGCCGCCACGGCCGTCTTGGACAACGAGCTGGTCAAGTCCACCAACGCCGCCAAGAACGACAAGGTCGTCAACCTGGATTCCAACGCCTGGTACATGGTCGGCTACGGCCTGGACAACACTGCACGGATGATCGACGAGGTCGCCTCGGCCCTGTAGGCACCGCCTCAACCGATACCTCCAACACCATGAGCGCACCAGTACTCAACCGGCCGGCCGCCGCGGAGCAAGATCCCGCGGTGGCCGTTCGGCGTCCCGGAAAACCCGCGGAGACCACCTGGCTCCTGCTTGGCACCTTCGCTGTGCTCTTGCTTGCGGCAGTGAGCCTGTTCGTCGGGGTTTCCGACGTCACCCTGCCGCAGCTGCTGGCAGGCGATGCCGAGGCCTGGGACCTGCTGTGGATCTCCAGGGTCCCGCGCACCCTGGCGGTGGTGCTTGCCGGAACCGCGGTGGCCGTGGCAGGGCTGATCATGCAGCTGATGGTGCGCAACCGCTTCGTCGAGCCCTCCACCGTGGGCACCGTGGAGTCGGCAACGCTGGGCATCCTGGTGGTCACCGTCGCGCTTCCCGCGGCGCCGATCATGCTGAAGATGGGCGTGGCCGGTGTGTTCGCGCTCGGCGGCACCGCGCTCTTCCTCGCGGTGCTGGGCAGGCTGCCGGCCCGCAACACGCTGCTGGTGCCCATCGTGGGCATCATGCTCGGCGGGGTCATCGGCTCGGTGACCACCTTCTTCGCCTATCGCTACGACCTGCTCCAGACATTGAGCAACTGGATGATCGGCGACTTCTCCGGCGTCCTGCGCGGGCGCTACGAGCTGCTGTGGATCGTCGCCGCGCTCACGCTGGCCGGCTACCTGGCCGCCGACAGGTTCACCGTCGCGGGCCTGGGCGCCGACTTCACCACCAACCTGGGGATGAACCACAAGGCCATCATGCGCCTGGGACTGGTGCTCGTCTCACTGATCTCCGCCGTGGTCGTCACCACCGTGGGCGCCGTGCCGTTCCTGGGGCTGATCGTGCCGAATATCGTCTCGCTGCTCTTCGGCGACAACCTGCGCCGCGCCGTGCCCTGGACCGCTCTCTTCGGGGCCGGCTTCGTGCTTCTCTGCGACATCATCGGCCGCACCATCCGCTTCCCCTACGAGGTCCCCGTGGGCATGGTGATGAGCGTGCTTGGCGCCACCATCTTCCTGGCCCTGTTGCTGCGAACCAGGAAACGCAATGCCTAAGACCCTCTCCCCCTCATCCGCTTCCGCCCCCCGGAGCCCGGGTCCGGCCGGGGCGCGCACCGGCTTCTCGCTGCGCTCGCTGTCCCCGAAGACCATTTCGCCGCGCACGCTGATCATTGTCATGGCGCTGGCCACCGTGGCCTGCATCGCGGTCTTCATGACCCTGGAGCTGCGCGGCAACCTCTCCTACGCACTGACCCGCCGCGGCATCCGCGTCGGGGCCATGCTGGTGGTCGCCGTCGCGGTGGGCCTGTCCACGCTGATGTTCCAGACCGTGACGGCCAACCGCATCCTGACCCCCTCCATCATGGGGTTCGACGCGTTGTACATCCTGATCCAGACCGCGCTGGTGTTCGTGCTGGGATCCTCCACGCTGCTCACCGCCGATCCGGCGCTGAAGTTCGCCATCGAGGTGGTTCTGATGGTCGTGTTCTCCGCGCTGCTCTACCGCTGGCTGTTCACCGGAGGCACCGGCTCGCTGCACCTGATGCTGCTGGTGGGCATCGTCATCGGCACGCTCTTCCGCGGCTTCTCCTCGCTGCTGCAGCGCTTGATGGAACCGAGCGAATACATCGTGCTGCAGGATCTGTTCTTCGCCTCCTTCAACCAGGTCGACCCGGTGCTGCTGCTTATCTCCGCGGTCATCGTGGCACTGGTGGCCGGCGTGGTGTGGAAGCTGCGCAAGACCTTCGACGTGTTGGCCCTGGGGCGCGACACGGCCGTGAACCTGGGCGTGGACCACCGGCGCATCGTCACCCTGGTGCTGGTGCTCTGCTCGATCCTGGTGGCGATCTCCACCGCCTTGGTGGGGCCGGTGACCTTCTTCGGGCTGCTGGTGGTCTCGCTTGCCTACCAAATGGTGCGCAAGTTCTCGCACGCCGCCCTGATTCCCATCGTCTGCCTGATCGGGGCCATCACGCTGATCGGCGGCCAGCTGGTCCTCGAGCGCGTCTTCGGCTTCGCCACCGCGCTGAGCGTGATCATCGAGTTCGCCGGCGGACTGCTGTTCCTCTACCTGCTGCTGAAGGGCTCCCTGAAGTGATTTGCATTGATTCGGTGACCAAGTCCTACTCCGGGACCACCGTGGTGGATGCCGTGAGCACCACCATCCCCGCCGGCGGGGTCACCTCCATCATCGGCCCCAACGGCGCGGGCAAGTCCACGCTGCTCTCGCTGATTTCGCGGCTGGTCCCGATGGATTCAGGTGCCGTGTCGATCGCCGGCCTGGACATCGGACGCACCCCCAGCAAGCAGCTGGCCAAGTCGATGGCGATCCTGCGGCAGGAAAACCACATCACCATGCGCCTGCGCGTGCGCGACCTGGTGGGCTTCGGCCGCTTCCCCCACTCCGGCGGACACCCCACCGCGCAGGACGAGAAGCACATCCTTGCCGCCATGGAGCAGCTGGACCTGACGCAGCTGGCCGACCGCTTCCTGGACGAGCTCTCCGGCGGGCAGCGCCAGCGCGCCTACATCGCCATGGTGCTGGCCCAGGACACCGACTACCTGCTGCTCGACGAGCCGCTGAACAACCTGGACATGAAGCACTCGGTGGAGATGATGCGCATGATCCGCCGGCTGGCCGACGAGTTGGGCAAGACGGTGGTCATCGTCATCCACGACATCAACTTCGCCTCCTGCTACTCCGACACCATCCTGGCCATGCGCGAGGGCGTGCTGGTGCACCAGGGGACCCCGGCGGAGATCATGACCGGGGACGTGCTGCGCGACGTGTACGACATCGACATCCGCATCGAGGAGATCGACGGCAACCGGATCGGCGTGTACTTCGCCTGAGCCGCCGCACCCCGGTGCCCCGGCGATCCACGTCCGCACCCCGATGCAAAACAATTCATCGTGGTGAGTGTTTCAGCGCCCGGGCTCCGCTGTCCCCGGGGTAAGTTTAGCCACAGCGGGCGATTCCGGAAACTTCGACAATTCGCTATTTGACCTGCACTTTAACGATCATTTCGAGGGTCATTCGGGACGGCCGCCACGCTCGGCAGCTCACCGAATAATGCAAAGATTTATGCATGACCACGCAAAATATTGCATCGGGCACCGCGAGGCCCACACTGCGCCAGCAACTGGGCGCCCGCAAGCCCATCGAGTCGTTCATCGCCGAGGCCGGCAACGGCAGCGGGGACGGTCCCAAGCTGCGCCGCACGCTCGGGCTGCTGCACCTGACCATGATCAGCGTCGGCGCCACCCTGGGCACCGGCATCTTCGTGGTGCTCTCCTCCTCCGTGCCGATGGCCGGGCCCGCCGTCTGGATCTCCTTCGCCATCGCCGGGCTCGCCGCCCTCTTCGCCGCGCTGTCCTACGCGGAAATGGCCGGCGCTGTGCCCGTCTCCGGGTCCAGCTACACCTACACGTACGCGACCATGGGCGAGGGCCTGGCCTGGATCTGCGGGTGGTGCCTGGTGCTCGAGTACGCGGTCTCCGTCGCGGCGATCGCGGTGGGAGCCGGCGAATACCTCAACGAGATGGCCCGCTCGCTGGGTCTTGACCTGCCCGCCGCGCTGACCAATCCCCCGGGCACCGACGGCGGGGTGTTCAACATCCCCGCCCTGTTGATCGTCCTGTTTGCCACGGTGCTGCTGGTGCGCGGCACCCGCGAATCCGCCGTGGTCAACACCGTGCTGGTGTTCATCAAGATCGCCGTGCTTCTCTTCTTCATCGTCATCGCCTTCAGCGCGTTCACCTCCGGGAACTTCGACCCGTTGCTGCCCATGGGCACCGCCGGGGTCTCGGCCGCGGCCGCCCGCCTGTTCTTCTCCTACATCGGCTTCGATGCGGCCTCCACCGCCGGCGAGGAGGCGAAGAACCCGCAGCGGGACCTCCCGCGGGCCATCGTGCTGTCGATGGTCATCATCACCGCGCTGTACATCCTGGTGGCGGTCTCCGCGATCGGTGCCCGCCAGTGGACCTGGTTCGAGGGCAAGTCCGCCGCGCTGGTCCAGCTGCTCGAGGAGGTGACCGGGCAGGGCTGGGTGGCGCTGCTCTTTGCCGCCGGAGCGGTCCTGGCCATCGTCTCCATCGTGATCACCGTGCTCTACGGGCAGACCCGCATCCTGGTGGCGATGAGCCGCGACGGCATGGTGCCGGCGGTCTTCGGCCGCATCTCCCCGCTCAACGGGGCACCGGTGGCCGGCACCTGGATCACCGGCGGAGCCGTGGCCCTGGTCGCGGGCCTGGTGCCGCTGGGCCAGCTGGCCGACGCGACGTCCATCGGCACGCTCTTCGCGTTCTCGCTGGTGTCCCTGGCGGTGATCATCCTGCGCCGCACCCAGCCGGAGCTGCCGCGCACCTTCAAGGTGCCGCTCTACCCGCTGACCCCGATCCTGGCGATCCTGTTCTGCGGGTACCTGATGGCCAACCTCGGGGTGACCACCTGGGTGGTCTTCGGGGTGTGGATGGTCGTCGGCGCGGCAATCTACCTGGGCTACGGGCGCCGGCACTCGAAGCTCGCCGCAGGCTGGGACGGCTTCCGGAAGTAGACGCCGCGCACACGCCGCTGCCCGGGCACCGATTCACGGTGCCCGGGCAGCGGCGTTTCTAGTGGGTTCCTGCCGCCCCTAGCCGGAGTTTCCCGGCCTCGGCACGCCGCCGGGGGCCGTCAGGGCCACGGCCCCGCGCACCGCCAGCACCCCGGCCAGCAGCGTCAGCAGGATGATGCCCACCGAGATCGGGGCGACGATGACGGCCATGCCCGCCAGCGGGAAGACCAGCACGCCGCTGACGATGACCGCTCCGGCCCCAACCCCGATGACCGGGGCCATCACGGAGCCGACGCGTGCCTTTTCCATGGTGGCCCGTTCCAGGCCCAGCCGGTGGAGTCCGGAGTACAGGTCGGCCCGATCCAGGGTGGCAGCGGCCTGGGTGATGGCCGTGGAGCAGGCCACCGAGATGAACGAGGCGACCAGGGTGATCAGCACGCCGGTCATCACGTCGGCGGCCAGCAACGCGTCCGGGCTGCCGGGGTCGGACCCGGCACCCGCCGTATTCATCAGCGCCGCGCCGCTGCCGCCGACGACCGCGACGAAGCTGGTCATCGCGACGCCGGAGACCTGCCGCCAGGCCTGCGCCGGGTTTTCCAGGATCATCCGGGCGGCCAGCAGGTCGGCCGGGGCTTCGGCCTTCCTGAGCTTGGCGTTGCCGATGACCTTCACGGCCCACGGGCCCACCAGGTTCAGCGCGCCCAGGCCCAGCGCGAAGCCGCCGAGCAACACGGCAAGGATGACGGCCAGGGACGGGAAGGCCGAGAGCATCGAAAAGGCCAGGGACACCAGCGCGATCAGGGCCGCGACGACCACCGCGCGGATCCAGCGCGGCTTCGGGGTGGTGGTGCGGTTGCGCACGCCCAGCGGGGAGACGATGACCTTGCGCAGGCCCACCGCCGCCGAGATCGCGGCGATGAGCGCCACGGCCGCCACCACCAGGGCGACGATCCCCGGGGCCAGCCACATCGCGGACCCGATGGCCGAGCCCTGGAAATGCACCGTACCGACCGCCGGAGCGGCGGCGGCGTAGAGCAGCACCCCGCCCAGGGCCCCGGCCAGGGCGGTGGCGCTGGATTCGAGGATGGTGATGCCCACGACCAGCGACGGGGTGCCTCCGAGCAGGCGGACGGTGGACAGCCGGGTGTCCTGGCTGCGGGCCGAGAGCCGGGCGGCGGCCGCGCCGAGCACAGCCAACGGAACCAGCAGCAGCACCACCGCGAGCCCGGCCAGCATCAGGTACATGCCGGTCAACTCGTTGTCCACGCGGGTGAAGGACAGCGCACCGGCGGTGACGGTGAGCACCAGCGCGGAGACCAGGGCGTAGGCCCCCATGGTCAGCAGCAGCGGGGCGCGGCGCCCGCGGCCGGGCCGGCCCAGCATCCAGGCCAGGGACAGCGCGCTCATCACTTGGCCGTTCCCGGGATCGCGGTTCGCGGGCTTCCGGCGGCGGGGGCCGGATCGTGCCCGGCAAGTATGCGTCCGTCGCGCAGCCGGATGGTCCGGTCGCAGCGTGCGGCAACCCCGGCATCGTGGGTCACCATGACCAGGGTGTTCCCGCGTCCGACGGTGGAATCCATCAGGATCGCCAGGACCTCGGCCCCGGTGCCCGAATCCAGTGCGCCGGTCGGTTCGTCGGCAAAGGTCACCTGCGCGCCGGTGACCTGGGCGCGGGCAATGGCCACGCGCTGGGCCTGCCCGCCGGACAGCTGGCCGATGCGCCGTTCCTCCAGGCCGCCAAGTCCCAGCGCTGCCAGCCATTCGGCGGCCCGCGGCATCGCGGCGGCGCGCGGGGTCCCGTTGACCATCAGTGCCAGCGCCACGTTTTCCACGGCGGTGAGCTCCGGGATCAACAGCCCGGACTGGAAGACGAAGCCGAAGGACCCGCGGCGCAGCGCCGAGCGTTCGGTTTCCCCCATCGCGGTGACCTCCCGCGCCGCGCCGTTGGCCGGGGCGAAGAGCACCGACCCGGAGTCCGGGCGTTCGATGCCGGCCAGCGTGTGCAGCAGCGTGGACTTGCCGGAGCCCGAGGGACCCATGATGGCCACCGACTCTCCGGCGCGGATGTCCAGGTCCACGCCGTCGAGCGCCAAGGTCGATCCATAGGCGCGGCGCAGGGCCCGGGCGGAGAGCACGGGCGCCGGCGAGGGGTGGACCGCCAGGTCGGCGGCGGGGTGGGGTGCGGGATTTGCGTCGATCATGCCACCAGTTTTTCAAGGCCGCGACCGCGGGGCATCGGAGCAGGTGATGACTTGTCGGGCGCGCCTCTCCTACCCAGGGCGGAGACCGCATGTGGAGACCGGGGGCGGACGGGGCTAGAGCGGCGGCTGCCCCGGGCCGGCCGGATCGGGGCGGCCGCGGCGCAAGGGAATGGCGCATGCGGCGGCCAACGCCGCCATGCAGGCAGCGTAGACCAGGTTGTTCACGGCGAAATCCACGCGTTCGCGCGGGGTGGGCGGGGACGGCAAAAAGAACTTCGGACCGATAACCGCCAAAAGCGGAATGTGCCCGGCAACGACGGTGCCCGCCGCGATCCGTGCCCAGAGCGGACCGCGGCCGGCCAACACCATGCCGCCGGCCATGCCCAGCAAGGGGGTTGCGATGGCGTTGGATCCCTCCCCCGTTTCAATGAGCTTGCGCATGATCCCGGGCAGCGGCAGCGTGCAGGCCGTGAAAACCAGCGGGCTGGCCGAATACAAGTCGAGGTTTCGCCCCGGGTTCGCCGCCCGCAGCTCGGCGCTGTGTGCCAGCAACGCGCCGGTGACCGCCCCGGGAAGCATGATCCCCAGCATGGTGTTCCGGACGTTGATCCGCGAGCCGTCCGCGACGAGGTGCTTCATGTAGATGCGCATCGTTGCCGACCATGCCAGTCCGGCGGCAGCTCCCATGATGGTGCTTCTCATCGTCCCTCGCCCCGTTCAATTGGTGTTGGGTCAGATGATCCTCCCGGGATCCCTGCGGCGCAACGGCTGGCCCGCGGGAATCGAATGGGTCCGGCATCGGTTGTACCCCGGTAATGGAACTCGTGCTCTACACCTCCGCCTTCTGCGCACCCTGCGTGCGTGCCCGTTCCGTCCTCGGGAACGCCGAAAAGCTGCTGCCTCAGGCGCGCTTCCGGGAAGTGGACGTGCCCTCGAACCTCGAGGAGTCCGAGTCCGCCGGCATCCTCTCGACCCCCACGCTGGTGGTGCTCCGCGAGGGCACCGAGGTGTTCCGGGCCTCCGGGGTGCCCAGCGTGCAGCAGGTGCTGGCCGCCGCCGCGCTGGCCCTGGACTAGCACCGGCTCTGCGCCGGCGCCCGGGTCCGCTCCGCCCGCACCCGGATGCGGGCGCAGGGCGCTAGCGCAGCCCGCCGAGCTGAAGGTTCCGCAGGTATCCGAGGGAGTCAGAGGCGAGCGCATCCTGGCTGCTGGCCAGCGGACGCCAGGTGTGCGCACTGCCGGGCACGAAGGACTCCACGCAGAGCGGCCCGGTGTAGCCGGCCAGGTCCAGGGCGTGGATGAAGGCGTTGAAGTCGAAGTGGTCTGCCCCGACGGCTCCCCGGTTGTTCCCGCTGACCTGCACATGGGCGATGTGCCCCATGTCGCGGGCCACCGAGGCGGCGATGTTCCCTTCCTCGATGTTCAGGTGGTAGGTGTCAAGGAGCATGCCGAGGCCCGGTCCCAGCAGTGGCTCGAGGGCGTCGAAGGCCTGATCGACCGTGTTGATGAAACTGGTTTCGTAGCGGTTCAGCGGCTCGATGGCCAGGGTGACTCCGCGCTCCACCGCACGGTCGACCAACGGGGCGAGGTTGGTGCGCAGCTGGAGGTAGGCGTGCTCGCGTTCGGCCCCGGTCATCGCCCAGGTGCGCCCGGTGGAGGCGTGGAGCGGCCCGGCCACGGTGTCGGCGCCGAGCTCGGCGGCCACGTCGATGCACTGCGCCAGGTAATGCCCGGTGGCGGCGATTTCCGCTGCCGGCGCGGAGACCAGGTTGCGCAACGGGGTCATCACCCCGATCACCACCGGGGCCAGCCCGTGGCCGGCGAGGATCTCCCGGGCGGCGGCCGGATCCCAGTCGCCGGGGTTTTCCAGCGGCAACTCGATGGCCCCGAATCCCAGGCCCGCGGCATGGGCGGCCAGTTCCGCGAGGGAGGCATCGTCCAGCCGCCGGGTCCACACCCGGGTGCTCACGCCCAGCTTGCGTTCCATGGTTCCTGCTCCCCTGCAGTCGGCCTGCGTATCGGTTGCCCCGGGCGCGCGCGGAACGTGCGCCGATGCCCTTGGTGCCCATGCTACGTCCGGCCGGTTGCCCCTGCCAGTGCGGGGCGGTGCGCAGCGGCCGGGACCCTGCCCGCCGGTGCGCGGCGCGCCGCCGGTTCGCGGTGCGGGGTTTTATTGTGAAGAATGGGTCGGTGATCCCCTCGCCTGTTGAACCCGCCCCCGCCGCCTGCCTGCAACGGATCGTCGCCGATTCCTCGGACCGGATCGCATGGCTGCGGGCCCGTTCCCAGGGCATCACTGCCACCGACGTGGCCAAGCTTTCCACCCCGAAGTCCATCCAGTCGGCGGCCTGGGACAAGCTGCACGGATCGGGCTTCGGCGGGAACCCGTACACCGACCACGGGCGGGCCCGTGAACCGGTCATCGCCGCGTGGGTGCAGGAGAACTTCGGGATCCTTCCCTCCAGCCAGCTCTTCCACGCCGCGGAGAACCACATCCACCTCGCCACCCCCGACGGGTTGGGAATCCGCGAGACGGGCCGGGTGGAGCTGGCGGAGATCAAGACCACCAACAAGCCGTTCAAGACGATCCCGCGGAACTACCTGCGCCAGGTTTTCTGGCAGCAATACGTGCTCGGCGCCGAACGCACGCTTTTTGTGTGGGAGCCGCACAAGGACTTCGTCCCGACGCATGCCGAACCGCTGACCCGCTGGGTCGACCGGGACGACGCGGCGATCAGGGACCTGATTGCCAAGGCCGATGAGATGGTGGCGGTCCTGCGCGAACGCACCGCCGCGGCCCGCGCGCGCGCCGACTACGGGCCCGCCGCACTGTACCTCTAGGCTGCCCGGGCGCGGGGTCGGCGGACCGGCGAGCCCCTCGACTCAGGCCGGGGCCGCGCCGGGCATCAGCGGCTTGGGAAGGGCATCGGGGTAGTCCCTGCCCAATTCGGCAATCAGGTGCTCGCGCACGTAGTTGCGCAGGTCGTAGAGGTCCCCGGGGTTCCTGGCGCTGAGCGCAATCGTGACCTTGAGGATGCCGCCGATGGCATCTGTCACGTTCAGGTCCCCGGTCCGCCCGTCCCACAGGTCGGTGGATTCCAGCAATTGCCGGGTGCGGGTGCGCAGGTGCTCGATGGGCGCGTTCCAGTTCAGGTCCAGCAGCACGAAGCCGCTGATCTCGGTGCTGCGGCGGGACCAGTTCTCAAAGGGCGTCGTGGTGAAGTGGGTCGAGGGGATGATCATCCGCCGTCCGTCAAGCAACAGCACCACCACATAGGTGAGGGTGATTTCCTCGATGGTGCCGCGCTCGGTTTCCACCACCACGGTGTCGTTGACCCGGATCGCGTCGGTGAAGGCGATCTGCAGGCCGGCGAAGACGTTGGCCAGCGAGGACTGGACGGCGAGCGCCGCGACCACCGAGATCAGGCCGGCGGAGGCCAGCAGGCCGGCTCCCAGCGCCCTGACCTCGGGAATCGTGAGCAGGGCGCCGGCCACTGCCAGGGTGATGATCAGCGCGGTGACCACCCGGCGCAGCAAGCCGACCTGGGTCTGCATCTTGGCCAGCCGCCGCGGGTTGCCGTCGTCCTGCCCGTACCTGGCCAGCAGGATGTCCTCGAGGATCCCGATCGCGGCGATCAGCAGCCAGGCGATGGAGCTGATCAGCCCGAGCAACAGCAGGAACTGCCAGATCGTCACCCACTGGTTGGGGGCAAACGAGACACCCACGGTGACCTTGGTGAACGCGAAGGCCAGGGCCAGCAGCAGCGGCATCCGGCGCAGGGTGCGCTCGGGGGGCATTCCCTGGATCCGCCGGAGCATGCGCTTGAGGATGAAGGACACGACCACTGTGATGAGCACGGCGGCCAGTAATCCGATTGCAACAACAACCCACGGTCGGATGGTCTCAGGTAATGCGTTCGTGTTCTCCACGGCCTCGTTCAGGGCATCGTCCAATGTTCCGGTGGCAAAGATCTGCATATCAACAAGGTTGTCATACGCCGTTGGGTGTCGGCTGGATGTCCCCGCCATTCCTCCGTCACATCTCCTGCGTGTTGCAATGCCATGGATTGTGCATAACCCCTCTTGCGGCGCCATTTCCCGGCGCGCATGCTGATTTCACCACCCCCTCCACCCGAATTTCGCCCCTAGCGAGGAACATCATGAAATCCCGGATCGCCGCCGGACTGGCCGGCGCACTACTCATTGCGGGACTGGGCATCTCCCCGGTTTCCCCGGCCGCGACCGCCACCGCTGTCACCGCGCCGTATTGCGGCATCACCTGGGGATCGCTGGCCGACTCCGTTGCCGGATACTCGTCCGCCACCATCACCAACGTCCGCACCGGCCGCCACACCTGCTACGACCGGATGGTCATCGACCTCAAGGGCAGGGTGAAGGGCTACGACGTGCGCTACGTCAACGCCGTCTACACCGAGGGCGAGGGCCGGCACGTCCCGCTGGCGGGCGCCGCCGACCTGCGCATCATCGTGAAGGCACCTGCCTACACCAGCTCCGGGGTCCCGACCTACAACCCGGCCAACCGGACCAACGCCAAGGACGTTTCCGGCTACACCACCTTCCGGCAGGTCGCGTTCCTGGGCAGCTACGAGGGACAGACCTCCTTCGGCCTGGGCGTCCGCGCCCGGCTTCCGTTCCGCACCTTCGTGCTCACCGCCGCCGACGGGTCCACCAGCCGCCTGGTGATCGACGTGGCCCATCGTTGGTAGCGGCGCGGGCATCCTGCGGGCACCGGCCCCGCACCACGGTTTCGTGGTGCGGGGCCGGTGCCCTTTCGCGTGCCGCCGCACCCCGGCCCGGCCACGGGCAAGGGGGGCCGGGGACGCCGCGTGCGGGTGCTGGATGACAAAATGACGTCATCCGGGACGCGGCGCAGGCAGATGTGACACGATTCATCCATGAGTATCGCCCGCCCGTACAAGCAAGTAGACGTCTTCTCATCCTCCCCCTACACCGGCAACGGCCTGGCCGTGGTGCTTGACGGCGAGGGGCTCAGCGATGCCCAGATGCTGGGCTTCGCCAATTGGACCAACCTCGCCGAGACCGTGTTCCTGCTTCCGGCAACGCATCCGGATGCCGACTACGGGGCGCGGATCTTCACCACCACCACCGAGCTCCCCTTCGCGGGCCACCCCACCCTGGGCGCTGCGCACGCGTGGCTCGAGGCCGGAGGGGAGCCCAAGAACCCCGCCGGGCTGATCCAGGAATGCGGGGCCGGGCTCATCGAGGTCCGCCGCGTCCCCGGCGAGCACCCCGAGGACCCGGAGTCCCTGGCGTTCAAGGCCCCGCCCATGGTGCGCACCGGCGAGCTCGAGGAGGACGTGCTCGAATGGGCGCTGGGCGGACTCGGGCTGGCACGCGAGGACGTGCTGGCGCACCAGTGGCTGGTCAACGGCCCGAACTGGGCCGGCCTGTTGCTGCGCGACGCGGACCTGGTGCTGTCGCTGGAACCGGACTATTCGGCCCTGGAAGGGCTGGAGATCGGCGTCATCGGCGCACACACCGTCGGCGGGGTCCCCGCCCGTTCCTACGACCCGAATGTGCCCGAGGCCCGGCCGGCCGGGGCGCGCGAGGAACTGCGCCCCGTGTCCGCCGCCGACGAGCGGCGCGGCTCCCAGCGCTTCCGCAACGTGGTCACCGGCGCGCCGGCCGACTACGAGGTGCGCGCCTTCTGCCCGGGCGAGGGCCTGCAGGAGGACCCGGCCACCGGGTCGCTGAACGCGGGCTTCGGGGCGTGGCTGACCGGCTCCGGGCTGGCCCCGGCCACCTACACCGTGCGCCAGGGTACCCGGCTGGGCCGCTCGGCGATCCTGCACGTGGATTCCGACGCGCAGGGCGTGTGGATTGCCGGGCATTCGGTGACCTGCATCGACGGCGTCGTCAACCTGCCGTAGGCCCGAAGAAACAGTTCACTGTGAGGTGCGGCTCAAATCCCTGTTGCGGGCCGGCGCCCGGGCGTACACTCGGGCGGTGAATGTGAACCAGCGCGTGACGGATGCCCAGACCGACAAGCTTGCCTGGGGCGCCCTGTGGGCGCTGGTGATCGGCTTCTTCATGATCCTGGTCGACTCGACCATCGTCTCCACCGCCATGCCGGCGATCATGAACGGGCTGGACACCGACATCAACGGGGTCATCTGGGTCAACAGCGCCTATCTGCTGGCGTTCGCGGTGCCGCTGCTGATCACCGGGCGCCTCGGGGACAGGTTCGGCCCGCGCACCATCTACCTCATCGGCCTGGTCATCTTCACGCTCGCCTCGCTGTGGTGCGGGCTCTCCGGCGACATCACCACGCTGATCGTTGCGCGCGTGGTGCAGGGGCTGGGCGCCTCCATGATGAGCCCGCAGACCATGACGTTCATAACCCGGATGTTCCCCTATGCCCGCCGCGGCGCGGCCATGGGCGTGTGGGGCGCGGTGGCGGGCATCGCCACGCTGGTGGGCCCCATCGCCGGCGGCGTCTTCGTCGACACCCTGGGCTGGGAATGGATCTTCTTCGTCAACGTGCCCGTGGGCGTGCTGGCGATCTGGCGGGTGCTGCTGAAGGTGCCCGAGCTGCCGCGCCACGCACACTCCTTCGACTGGCTGGGCGTGGGGCTCAGCGCCGTGGCCATGTTTGCGCTGGTCTTCGGCATCCAGGAGGGCAACACCCATGACTGGGGCCTGTTCCTGGGACCCGTCGGCTCCTGGCACCTGATCATCGGCGGGCTGGTGCTGCTGGGGCTGTTCATCTGGTGGCAGGCGGCCAACCGCGCCGAACCGCTGGTGCCGCTGGGGTTGTTCAGGGACAGGAACTTCTCGCTCGCCAACATCGCCATCGCCTTCATGGGGCTGTCCATCACCGCCATGAGCTTCCCGATGATCCTCTACCTGCAGTCGGTGCGCGGACTCACCCCGACGCTTTCGGCGCTGATGCTCGCGCCGATGGCCCTGGTCGCCGGCGGCCTGGCCCCGGTGATCGGCAAGAACGTGGGCAGGGTGGAGGCCAAGTACTTCGCGATCCCCGGGTTCTTCCTCTTTGGCGCCTCGATCACCGCCTACGGGCTGATCCTGCGCGCCGACACCCCGTTCTGGGTGCTGCTGCTGCCGCCGGTGGTCATGGGGCTGGGCTCGGCCATGATCTGGCCCGCTGTCTCGCTGACCGCCACCCGCGACCTGGGACAGGCCGAGGCCGGTGCCGGGTCGGGGATCTACAACACCACCCGGCAGGTCGGTGCGGTGCTGGGTTCGGCGCTGATCGCGCTGATGATGGAATCGCGCATCGCCGTGGAATCGGAGAAGGCGGTTGCCGCGCTTGAGGCGCAGGGTCCCGCAGCCGTGGCTACCGGGCCCCTGGCCGAGCCGGGAACCGGGGAAGCGGTGCCCGAATTCCTACACCAGGCCTTCTCCCTGGCCCTGGGCCAGTCCCTGCTGCTGCCGGGCATCGTGGCCATGGCCGCGGCCCTGGTGGCCGCGATGTTCCGCAGGGGCGCGCGCGGCAACTGAGCCGCGCGCGCCCCTGGCGGCGCCGGCGCTACTTCTTGGCGGCGACTTCCTTGATCTTGGTCTTGGCCTTGCCGCGGCCGAAGACCAGGGCGGCGGCGATGCCGGCCAGCCAGAAGTCCTTGGCCATCGGCACTCCGTTGGGCGTCGGGCGGATGCCGTCGGACTCGGTCAGCCCCGGGGTCTTCAGGTACGTGGCGACCAGGCCGGCCGCGAAGGCACCCAGTCCCAGGCCGGCCAGGCGCGAGGGGATGAACGGGGTCAGCAGGGCCGAGCCCACGGCGATTTCCCCGAAGGCAAGCGCCTTGGCGAAGACGGCTGGTTCGACCTTTTCGACCTGCGGGATGGCGTTGGAGGCCATGGACTGCAGGCCCTCGGCCGACTCGGCGGGCATCCGCAGCTTCCCGATGCCGCTGTTGAGGATGTAGGCCCCCGAGACGAGTCGTAGTGCGGCGTTGGCAATGTTGAAGCCCATGTGGTTTCTCCTGGTCGTGGTCGCGGTTCTGCTACTTCTCTTCCCACCCTATGGTTAGGCCCTCCGCTACGGCTAGAGCTCCCCCGGTGTGGCGCAGGACAACTACGGGCACCGGCGGCAGATGTGGCTTGGAGCACATTCCTGGAATCGGGTGTCGCCAAGGGGGCGCCGAAAACCGGCGGCGTGCTAGATTCTCGTGCATGATCACCTCCTCCGCGGTGCCCGATGCCGCACTGCGCCTGCTCGTCGAAAAGGGCTTCGACGCCACGAGCGTCGATGCGCTGGCCCAGGCGGCGGGCATCTCGCGTTCCACCTTCTTCCGCCGCTTCGGCTCCAAGGAAGAGATGGTCTTCGCCGACATGGAGACGATCATCCACCACCTCGAAACCGTGCTTGCCACCTCCTCGGCCGGCCCGGTGGCCTCGCTGGTGCACGCGGGGTTGACGGTCTTCGACCAGCACACCGCCAGGCCCGAGGCCGCCGGCCTGCGCCACCGGCTGCTGCTGGACGTGCCCTCGCTGCGCGACCGCGAGCTGGTCTCGATCCACCGCTATGAGCGGGTGTTCCGCAACCACCTGCGCGACCGCGGGCTGTACTCGCTGCCCAACGGCCGGGCGATGTCCATCGCGTTCGCCGCCGGGGTGGTCTCGGTGCACAACGACCACCTGCGCCGCTGGCTGCGCCACCCCGAGGACACCCGACGCCCCGAGCTGGAACGCGAGCTGCTGGCCCTGGGCGCCGTGTTCACCCCGGCCCTCGAGCCGCAGGCCGCGGCGCCGGCGCCCGAGCCGACCACGGTGGTCATCACCATCGCCGGCGGCGCCCCCGACACCGAGACGGTGCTGGCCCGCGTGCGCGAGGCCCTGGACCGCCCCCACGGCTGAGCCGGACGCGAGGCACCCCACGGTGGAATCCCCACGCTCAAGGCTTCACTCCCTCCCCGGCTGGCCGCGGGCGACAGAACGGCTCTTGCTGCGCCCCGCCGCCGCATCGGATGCCGAGGCCACGTGGGCCTACCGCCGGCTGCCGGAGTCCTCCCGCTGGGTCACCTCCGCGTGGAACGACCTTCCGGACTACCGCCGCTCCTTTACCGACCCGGCACACCTGCGCGACAGGCTCGTCTTGGAATCCGCCGGCAGCGTGGTCGGGGAGGCGGTAGTTCGCCTCGGGGACGCATGGTCCCAGCGCGAGGTCGCGCACCTGGCAGCGGGCACCGAGGCGGAGCTCGGGTGGTCGCTGGACCCGGCGGCCGGCGGGCGCGGGCTTGCCACCGAGGCGGTGTCCCTCCTGCTGCGCCTCTGCTTCGTCGATCTGGGCCTGCGCCGGGTCCACGCCCGCTGCTTTGCCGCCAACGAGCCCTCGTGGCGGCTCATGGAACGCGTGGGGATGCGCCGGGAGAGCCACCTGGTCGCCGGCGCCCTGCACCGCGACGGCACCTGGAGGGACGGATACGCCTACGCACTGCTTGCGGACCAGTGGCGCGCCACACAAAACGGCTGAACCGCAGTTTCTTGACCTGACACTGAGTTCCAGTATGCTGATGCCCTAGCGACTTTTCCGCTGCCGACGAAAGGGCACCACCGCGCCATGAGCACTGAAGCCAGCCTGAGCACCGATTTTCCCGCCGGTGTCGTTGAACCCGAGTACGAACTCTGGGGCGAGGTGGACGTCGATCCGGCCGGTCTCTTCGAGGACATCGACGCGGCAGACCGTGCCTACTGGGACAGGGCGCGCGCCTTCGGGCTGGACGAGGTCCGCCCGGTCATCGACGAATACTGGAACAACTCCGACTACCCGCTGGGCCTGGCCAAGCGCCTGGGCGAGCTCGACCTGCTGCGCGACGGGCTGGGCCTCGAGGGCTACGCGGAAATGAGCGTCCTGGCCGCCGGGCTGGTGAACATGGAGCTCTCGCGTGCCGACGGCTCGGTGGGCACCATCGCCGCCGTCCAGGCCGGGCTTGCACTGCGCTCCATCACCGAGTGCGGCTCCCCCGGGCAGATCGCCGAGTGGGGCCCGAAGCTGGCCAACGCCGAGGTGCTCGGCGCCTTCGCGCTGACCGAACCGACCCACGGATCGGACTCGGTGTCCCTGGAGACCCGCGCCGTCCGGGTCGAGGGCGGCTACCGGATCAGCGGCGAGAAGAAGTGGATCGGCAACGGGTCGGTCGGCGGGATCACCATCGTGTGGGCGCGCGACGAGCAGGACAAGGTCCGCGGCTTCATCGTGCAGCAGGAGTGGGAGGGCTACACCGGCACCACCATCGAGGGCAAGCTGTCCTTGCGCGCCATCTGGCAGGCGCACATCCGCCTGGAGAACGTCTTCGTCCCCGATTCCCACGTGCTGCCCGGGGCCAACAGCTTCAAGGACACCTCCAAGGTCCTCTTCGCCACCCGGCTGGGCGTCGCCTGGTCCGCGGTGGGGCACGCGACAGCCTGCTACGAAACCGCGGTGCAGTACGCGGCCCAGCGCATCCAGTTCGGCCGCCCGCTGGCAGCCAGCCAGATCGTGCAGGAGCGCCTGGCGCGCATGCACTCCGAGCTGGCCACCATGCAGCTCACGGTCATGCAGGCGACGCGGCGCGAGGAGGCCGGAACGCTGAGCCCGGTGCAGGCCTCGCTGGCCAAGTTCACCTGCACCCGGCTGGCCCGCGGCATCGCGTCCAACGCGCGCGACCTGCTCGGCGGCAACGGCATCCTGCTGAAGCACCGGGTGGCGCGGCACATTGCGGACATCGAGGCGATCCACACCTACGAGGGCACCGAGACCGTCCAGGCGCTGATCATCGGCCGCTCCATCACCGGGATCTCCGCCTTCGCCTAGATCCGTCGCCCCGGGGCCCCGGGCCAACGCCGCGTGCGGCCCTGCCTGCCGGAGCCACCTGCGGGCGGGGCCGTCGCCGAACGCATTGTCGCTTCCCAGGGACACCCGGGCCATGTCAGGTCAGCGTTCGCTGGTGGCTGCCGGTTTGCGCTTTGGCTTCCCGCCCTGGGCATCGGCACTTTGACTGTGCTGTGGCGACGCCCTGGCAGGGCCATGACCGGCCGGGCGGAACGTGTTGCCGCGTGGTTGTCCGTCCGCCGTCCGCGCGCAAAGCTGCCCGGCGTCCCGCGGATTGTGGTTGATTTGCATCTGGCTTGCCAGCGTAGGCTTCACGGTGGAGGCCCTGCTCCACCTCCCTCGAAAGGAACCGCATGGACCGGCAAACCATCGTCATCACCGGTGCGAGCGACGGGATCGGGGCCGAGGCAGCGCGGGCACTGGCCCGGCTGGGCCACGAGGTGGTCGTGGTGGGAAGAAACCGCGAAAAAACCGCCGCCGTTGCGCGCGAGCTGAACGCACGCCACTACCTCGTCGACTTTGCCGAGCTGGACGAGGTCAGGTCCCTCGCCGCACTGCTGCTCGAGAGACACCCCCGAATCGATGTCCTGGCGAACAACGCGGGAGGGATCTTCACGCCCGCCCGGCAGGTGACCGACGACGGGTTCGAGATGACCTTTCAGGTCAACTACCTCGCCCCGTTTCTCCTCACGCACCTGCTTCTCGACCGGCTGACCTCGTGCCGGGGTGCGGTCATCAACACCTCCAGCCTGGCCAACCGCCTGTACGGCAGGATTGACCTCTCCGACCTGAACGCGGAGGGCCATTACGACCCCACGCGCGCCTACGGAAACGCCAAACTGGCACAAATCCTGTTCACCCGGGAACTGCACCGGCGCCAGGGCGGCCAAGGCCTGGCCACCGCGGCGTTCCACCCGGGGATCGTCGGCACCGGGTTCTCCCGTGCCCCCGGAAGCTCCATGGAAGGCGTCTACGGAAACCGGCTGATCTCCAAGCTTCTCGCAACACCCCGGAAGGGAGCCGACACCCTCATCTGGCTGGCTTCGACGGCGAGGGACGGAACGTGGCCGTCGGGAGAATACTTCACCCGGCGGAGGGCGGCCCGGGCCAATCCCCAGGCCAAGGACCGGCGGCTTGCCGAGGCGCTCTGGAACCGGTCCGAGGACATGCTGCGGATTCCTTGAGACGCGGCCTCGCCGAACCGTGGTTCTCCAGCGGATTCCTCCCGCAGCCGCGGCCCGGCCGGAAGCAGCCGAACGGCGCCGTGGGTCTGGCGTCCGGCCATCCGGCGGGGGCCCGGTAATGCCCCGACCGCCGTGTCGCGGCTGCCGGGCGGCGTTCGTTGGGGAAGGATGGTGAGGCCAACCAGCATAAACAGTTAGGACCGTGCATGGCCCCCGGTTCCACGGACAGACAGAGCACGGTGTCAATTCCCGGACAGGCTACATTCTCCATCACCGACGCGGCCCTTGAGATGGTCGGCGTGTTCGGCGGTTCCCTGCATTGCTACCAGGGGGCGGGCGGCTGCCACGCCCAGGGGCTGTATTTCTCGCGGACCCGGCCCAAGAAATTCCTCGCCGCCACCCTTGACGCTCCGGCGGCGGTGGACCAGGGCATCTCGATCACCGTGAGCCATGAGCTGGCCGCACGGCTCGAGGGTGCGGTGCTGGACTTCGGCAACCACAACCGCATGCAGCGCTTCATCTGGGCGGCCATGCCCGCCGCCAAGGGCCCCCTGTGCACCTGCCGGCGGTCCATGGGCAAACCGTCCGGCAAGCGCGCCACGTGCCTGGACGACATCGGCACGGGACTGACCGACCTCTGAGAGCCGCCGTGGCCGTCGTGCGTTGGCTAGGCGCCGGCCATCCGCTTCTTGACGTGCTTGGTGGCCGGGGCGGTCCACGGGTCCTCGGGCCACGGGTGCTTGGGATAGCGTCCCCGGTTTTCCGCGCGCACCTGGGCATAGGGCCCCGACCAGAACGACGCCAGGTCGTCGGTGACCGCCAGCGGGCGTCCGGCCGGGGAGAGCAGGTGGAACAGCACCGGGACCCTCCCGCGCACCAGCGCCGGCGAGGTCGCCAGCCCGAAGCATTCCTGCAGCTTCACCGCGACCACCGGAGGCGCGGTAAGGTCGGCGGCGTCAGGATAGTCGATGCGGATCTTCGATCCGCTGGGCACCGTCAGGCGTTCGGGGACCAATTCGTCCAGGGCCGTGGCCTCGGGCCAGGGCAGCAGGCGGCGCAGCGCATCGGCCAGGTGCAGGGATCCCGGGGACTTGCCCGCGGCGAGGGCCTCGAGTTCAGGGGCCAGCCAGGCCTCGGCGGTTTCCAGCAGCGAGGCGTCGTCCATCCCCGGCCACGGGTCGCCGAGCTCGCGGTGGACCATGGCCAGCCGGTTGCGCAATGCCGTGGCGGTGGAGGAGAACCGCAGCATGCCCAGCCCGTTGGTCCGCAGGGCCTCGAGCACCGCGGCGCGGCCCTGGGCACGGGTGGGGGTCATGGGCGTGCTGGAAAGTTCGATGGCCCCCAGCCGGTGTTCGGCCCGGGCGGTGAGCTTCCCGTGGGCGAAGACGGTGTTGACGGCCTCGGTTTCCAGGTGGGCGGCGGCCAACAGCGCGGTTTCTTCGTCCAGCGGCGCCGCGGCGCGGATCAGTGCGCCGGTGCCCGCAGCGTCGCGTCCCGCGGCCCGTGCCACCTCGGCCACGGCGATCCAGGCGTGGTGCCCCAGCGGGCTTCCGGCCGGCAGTCCCGCCCGGGTGCCCGAGGCCAACAGGTAGGTGGTGCCGGAGGCGTTCTCCACGCGTCGGGCCACCTGCCCCGGGAAGGCCAGGGCGACGACCAGGCCCAGAGGGTCCCCGGTGAGGGTGCCCCGGGAAGAGTCGCCGGTGCCCGGCGTTTGCCTGGCAATCCGTTCCAGCCGGGCGGATTCGCGCTTCCAGGGGCCGGAGCCCGGGTGCCCTCCGTTGCGCAGGGACACCAGCAGCGCCGCAAGGTCGGCGCCCTGGGCACGGTGGTCCCCGGCCAGCAGCGCGACGATGCGTGCGGTGGCGGCGGCCCCGGCCAGCGCGGTGCCGTCAAGCAGGGCGCGCCCGAGCCGCGGGTCCGCCGGGATGCCGGCCAGCGTCCGGCCCAGCGCCGTGGCGTGCCCGTGTTCCTCGATCGCCCCCAGCTGTTCGAGCACCGTGGTGGCCGCCTGGAGGCTCGAGGCAGGAGGGGCCTCGGGCAGGTGCAGGCCGGCACCTCCCGGCGCGCCCCAGCAGGCGAGGATGAGGGCGGCGGCGGTGAGGTCCGCAACGGTGATCTCGGCCCGCGGGTGCGCCGGTGCCGCGGCGAAGGTCTTCTCCTCGAAGCAGCGCACCACGGTGCCCGGGCCCTGGCGTGCTGCGCGTCCGGCCCGCTGGATGCTCGAGGCCCGCGAGGCCGAGACCGTGACCAGCCCGCTCATCCCCCGGGCCGCGTCGCGGCGGGGTTCCCGGGCCAGCCCGGAGTCGATGACCAGCCTGACCCCGGGGACGGTGAGCGAGGATTCGGCCAGCGAGGTGGAGACGATGATGCGCGGCGCCCCGCCCGGTTCGCGCCCGGAGACCGCCCGGTCCTGCAGTGCCGGGGGCACCTGCCCGTGCAGCTCCAGCACCTCGGTGCCCGGCACCCGGGTGCGCAGCTGCGCGGCGACATCGGCGACCTCCCAGGCGCCGGGGACGAACACCAGCGCGTCGATGGTCCCGTCCCGGCCCAGCGCCTCGGTGTGCGCCGCGGCGGCGGTGGCGGCCACGTGGGTGAGGAAGGTGCGCGAGACCCCGCGGTCGGTCAGCCGCGGTGCGGCGGCCGGCACCCACCGGGTTTCCAGCGCGTGCAGCGCGGCGGGGCAGTCGATGACCGGGGCGGCCCCGGTCCCGGTCGCGTCCCCCAGCAGCCGGGCGAAGCGCGGGGCGTCGAGGGTCGCCGACATGGCCACCAGCACCAGGTCCCCGCGCAATTCGTGGACCTCGCGCAGCATGCCCAACAGCAGGTCGGTTTCCAGCCCGCGTTCGTGCACCTCGTCGACGATGACCGCATCGACGGCTTCCAGCCCCGGGTCCGCCAGCAGCCGGCGCAGCAGGATGCCCGGCGTCACGAACTCGACGACCGTGCCCGGTCCGGCGGTGCTTTCCCCGCGCACCGTGAAGCCCACGCGCTTCGCGGCTGCGCCCGCATCCAGGGAGGCCAGCCGGCGGGCCGCGGAGCGGGCGGCGACGCGGCGCGGCTGCGTGACCACGATGCGGGCAGGTGCCCCGGTGCGCGCGGCCACGACGTTGGCGACCAGCGGCGGGACCAGCGTGGTCTTGCCGGTGCCCGGCGGGGCCTGGATGACGGCGGTGGCGCCGGCCCTGCCCGATTCCAGCGCGGCGGCGAGCTCGGGCAGGGACTGGGCAAAGACCAGGCCCCGCCCGATGGCTGCCAGGTCGAAGCCGTGGTCGGGTGGGGGATTTTCCTGCCGGATCTGCTGCGTGCTCACCCGCCCCATTATCCAGTGTCCGGATCCAGTGTCCGGACCGGGGACTGATTGTCAGGGGGTGCGGCGGCGCAGCGTCATCGACCCCACCGCGATGGCCGCCAGGATCCACGCGGCCACGAACCCGATCCGCAGCCAGATGTAGCCCGCGTCCTGGTCGTCGCGGGCCACCGCGTTCAGCGCATCGATGGCGTGGCTCAGCGGCAGCCAGTCCCCGATGTCCTCCAGCACCTGCGGCAGCTCGCCGCGGGGCAGGAAGATCCCGCCCAGCAGGATCTGCGGGAAGACGAATGCCGGCATGAACTGCACCACCTGGAACTCGCTGCGCGCAAAGGCGCTGGCCAGCAGGCCCAGCGAGGTCCCCAGCAGCGCGTCGGCGATGGCCACGGCGAAGAGCAGGCCCAGGTTCCCGGCGACCTCCAGCCCGCAGACCCACACGGCGAAGCCGACGGCGATCGCGGTCTGCAGAACCGACAGCAGCCCGAAGGCCAGCGCGTAGCCCATGATGAAGTCGGCCTTGCCCAGCGGCAGGGAGAGCAGGCGTTCCAGGGTGCCACTGCGCCGTTCGCGCAGCGTGGCGATGGAGGTGACCAGAAACATCACGATGAAGGGGAAGAGCGCGATCATAGCCGGGCCGATGCGTGGGAAGACCGGGGTGTCGGTGAAGATCCAGGCGACCAGGCCCACCAGCAGCGCGGGGACCAGCAGCAACAGGGCAAGGGTGCGGTGGTCGTGGCGCACCTGGTTCAGCACGCGCGCGGCGGTGGCAAGGATGCGCGGGATGTTCATGGGGTCCCCCCCGTGGCGCGGTGCTTGGGAACGTGCGGCTCGGCCCCCGATGTTCCCGGCTGCCCCGCATCGCGGATCAGCGCGAGGAAGGCGTCCTCGGCATTGTCGGTGCCGGTGCGCGCCAGCAGCGATTCCGGGGTTTCCCTGGCGATGATCTCGCCCTCGCGCATGAGCAACAAGCTGTCGCAGCGGGTGGCCTCGTCCATCACGTGGCTGGAGACCAGCAGCGTGGTGCCTTCGGCGGCGAGTTCGGCGAACAGCTCCCACAGCGCCACCCGGAGCACCGGGTCCAGCCCGACCGTTGGCTCATCCAGGACGAGCAGTTCGGGGTCCCCGAGCAGCGCTATGGCCAGCGAGAGCCGGCTGCGCTGGCCGCCGGAGAGGTCCGCGGCCATGGACTTGGCCTCCGAGCCCAGGTCGGTGCGTTCAATGACCCGGGCAACCTGGGCGGGCGGGGCGCCGACGATCTTGGCGAAGTAGGACAGGTTGTCCGCGACCGGCAGGTCCTCGTAGACGCTTGCTTCCTGGGTCATGTAGCCCACACGGTGGCGCAGCGCCGCGGACCCGGCGGTGTCCCCCAGCACGGTCACCGTTCCGGCGGAAATGACCTGGGTGCCCACGATCGCGCGCATCAGAGTGGATTTCCCGCAGCCGCTGGGGCCCAGCAGCCCGACGACCTCGCCGCGCGGGACCAGCAGGTCAAGGCCGGGCAGCACGAGTCGCTTCCCGCGCAAGACCTTCAAACCTGTGATCGAGATTGCCGCCGCCTGTGCGTCCATTTCTTGAGTCTTGCCCCTGTTCCGTCCCCGGTCAAGGTGTGGTTGCCTACCCGGGTGCGGTGCCGCACCTACCGATGTTCCCGGTCTCCCGGGCATACTGGAGGCAAGACAAGCATCAACCCCCGCCCCGGTTGATTTCCAGGAGTAAACGATGCGCGAGCCAGAGGAATCCCGCACCCTTCGTTCGGCCGCCCCGGTGCTTGTGGGCGTCTTCCCGGGACAGCATCCCGAGGTCCTGGAAACCGCGGCCCGCCTTGCCTCGCTCTTGCGTCAGGACCTGGTGTGTGCCTATGCCCTCACGGGGCTTGACCTGACCGAATGGAACGTCAAGACGCGAATCGACTTTGATTCCCTGCACCGCGACGAGCGCGAGGAACTCGGTTCGGTGGCCATCGAAGGCCTGCGACTACGGCTTGGCGAGGTCCTGGCGGCCTATCCGGTGCCGTGGAAGCTGCGCATCCTGGTGGGCGAGCCGGCCAGGGCCCTGGGCGAATACGGTGTGGAGCTGGGCACGTCGTTTCTGGTCGTGGGTTCCCCGCGGCGAAAACGCTTTCCCTTCGCCGCCCCACGGCTCCGTGCCTCGACGCTGATCCGCGTCCTGTCCCGTCGGCAGATTCCCGTGCTGGTGGTCCCACCGTTGGTGTTGCGGTCCCCGCCGCCGGCCCCGTACCTGCCCTGAACCCTCGCCCGGGCTCCGGCGGCAGTCGGGCACTCGTCAGGAATTTGCGCGCAGGAAGGGCAGCAGTTCGTCCAGGATCGGCTGCGGCGGAAACAGCGTCCCGCCGTGGGTGCGCCCGGCGAGTTCCACCAGCCGGGCGTTGGGCATCACCGAGGCCATGACGCGGGAATGATCGATGCGCGGCACATCCCTGGTTCCGGTCATCAGCAGCGTCGGGGTGGCCAGCTGGTGGAGCAATGTCTCGCTGACTGCGCTTCCGGCCTCGGTGGATTCGAAGTATGCAGCCAGCGCCAGGGCGTCGTTGGAAGCGAAGGCCAGCCGGGTTGCAGGGTCAAGCTTCCCGCCGCCGGCCTCCATGCCGGCGATGAACGCGTCCATGTCGCTCGTCTTCAAGGCCTCGAGGTAGCCGTCGAAGAAGAGCGTGCTGATGTGCTGGGCCTCGATGGCGTGGGTGCCCCCGAGCATCGTCAGGGAACGGACCATGGAAGGATGCTTGATGGCCAGCGACAGGCCCGCGCGCGAGCCAAAGGAGTAGCCCACGATGTGGATCGATTCGTGCCCGGTCGCCGCCAGCACCGCCTTGACATCCTCGAGGACCAGGTCCATGGCGTAGGCGGCAGGATCGTGCGGCTTACCCGACCGTCCGTGCCCGCGCAGGTCCATGCGGATGGTGTCGAATTCCGGTTCCAGCGCCCTTACGTAGCCCAGGCCGCGCCAGATCGAGCGGGAGAGCGCCGAGCCGTGCAGCAACAGGACCGGAGGGGCCCCTGTGTCGCTGGCGTCAAAGTAGATAGTCTGGGCATCAACCGGGTTCACTGCATGGGGCATGAGAATGAGCTTATGGCACCGAACCGGTCTTTTCCCAAGCGAAGGAAACATCCATGAATGACGACCTGACCCCCGTGCTTATTGGCGGTGCGCGAACTCCCTTTGGAAAGTTCCGCGGGGCCATCTCCTCCCTGCCCGCCACCGATCTCGGAGCGCATGCGATCTCCGCCGCCCTGGAACGCAGCGGGGTGGCGGCGGACGATATCAACCACGTCATCATGGGCCAGGTCATTCTGGCCGGAACCGGGCAGGGACCGGCCCGCCAGGCTGCCCTGAAGGCGGGCATCGGCTGGAACGTCCCCACGGTGACCATCAACAAGCTCTGCCTTTCGGGGCTGACCGCCGTCATCGATGCCGCCCGGATGATCCGGGCCGGCGAGGCCGAATTCATCGTCGCCGCCGGCCAGGAATCCATGTCCAACGCCCCGCACCTGGTCCGCGGCATGCGAACACCCGTGGCCATTGGCGACCGACCGCTGGAGGACTCGCTGAACCACGACGCGTTGGCCGACCCGTTCAGCGGAGAGCTCATGGGCTCGGCCACCGAGAGCGGAAATGCCAAGCTGGGCATTGGGCGTGCGGCCCAGGACGCCTTTGCCGCGGCTTCGCACCAACGCGCGGCGGCGGCCAAGGCGCATCTCGACGCCGAGATCGCACCAATCACCATCCCGCAGCGACGCGGGGGCGAAGTAGTCGTTTCCGCGGACGAGGGAATCCGCCCCGACGCCACGGAAGAACAGCTAGCCACGCTGCGCCCCGCCTTTTCCTCGGATCCCGGAGCAACCATTACCGCCGGTTCCTCCTCGCCGCTTTCGGACGGTGCCGCAGCCGTTGTGGTTGCCTCCAAGGGCGCAGCCCGCCGGGCAGGGCTGGATTGGCTCTGTGAGATCGGTGCCCATGGCCAGACCGCGGGGCCCGACGGCCAGCTGCACTCCCAACCGAGCACGTCGATCCTCGCCGCCCTGGCCAAGGATGGAATGAACGTCGCTGACCTTGACCTGATTGAGATCAACGAGGCCTTCGCCTCGGTGGTCCTGCAATCCGCCATGGACCTCGGCGTGGATCCGGCCAGGATCAACACCGAGGGCGGGGCCATTGCGATGGGCCACCCGGTCGGTGCCTCCGGCGCGCGACTGGTCCTGCACCAGGCCATGGAATTGGCCAGGCGCGGTTCCGGCACCGGGGTGGTATCCCTGTGTGGCGGCGGCGGACAGGGCGATGCGCTGATCCTGCGCCGCTGATTTCACACGTTGTTACCCGGCGGTATACAGCCCGTGCAAAGGTTGGTTCACTAGAGTTTTTATTACCTCATGAAGGTGCGAGTGATGAGAGCGCCGGTCGGGCACAAGGCAAATCCCCCTAGCCTTCCGACCGGTGCTCAACCTCTTAACGCGGGTTTTGGGCAAGGTCGGGTGCCGTGGGTTTCAGGCCCCTCGACAAGCACGGCACTTCGGACCAAACTGAAGATACCGCACCCCGCGAGTACGGGGCGGCACGTTCTACGGACCAAGGAGTACGCGTGATGAGTGAACAACCAATCGGCGACGAAGAAGAAACTGCCGCAGAACCGGAACATGTGGCCAGCGAGCACGACGAGGCGCTGGTCGAGGAATGGGAAGACGAATCCTTCCCGGCCTCGGACCCGCCGTCAAACTACTGACTCACGGCTGACTAACAACGAATCTTCAGCAACCATCCAGATATCCAAAATAGGCTGAAGCTACCTTCTCAAGGTGCGAGTGATCAGAAGAACCGGTCGCGGCGGAGTTTCACCTCCTTAGCCGCCACGACCGGTTCTTCGCTTTTAATCGCCATCCACCGGCCCACGCCGGGCCACACCCCGTCGCAATGTCGGCCGCGCCGCGCCCCGGGGCCCGATGTCGTGGACGTTGGGGGCTCCTGGGGACAAGAATGGGAATAGGGAGCCGAACCCGCTTCCGTGAGTTTTCATCCACAATTTCCAGGAGAACACCACCACCATGGCCGACGAACTCCGGTATGCCCCCGTTCCCGAAACCCACGCACCCTATGTGGCCGCCTCGGACCGCTACGAATCCACCGGCTACCGCCGAGTGGGCAACTCGGGCTTGGTCCTCCCCCCGATTTCGCTGGGGCTGTGGTGGAACTTTGGCGACAACCGCCCCTTTGACACCCAGCGCGAGGTGCTGCGCCACGCCTTCGACCACGGGATCACGCACTTCGACCTGGCCAACAACTACGGTCCGCCCTACGGCTCGGCCGAAGAGAACTTCGGCCGCATGCTCCGGACGGATTTCAAGGCCTACCGCAACGAGCTGATCATCTCCTCGAAGGCCGGCTGGGACATGTGGCCGGGCCCGTATGGCAATCTGGGCTCGCGCAAGTACATCATGGCCTCGGCCGACGAGTCACTGGCCCGCATGGGCCTGGACTACGTGGACATCTTCTACTCGCACCGCCCGGATCCGGACACCCCGATCGAGGAAACCATCGGCGCGCTGGACACCCTGGTCCGCCAGGGCAAGGCGCTCTACGTCGGCATCTCTTCATACTCCCCCGAACGCACCGCACAGGCAGCACGCGTTGCCAAGGAGATGGGCACCCCGATGGTGATCCACCAGCCCTCATACTCGATGCTCAACCGCTGGGTCGAGGACGGACTGCTGGACACCCTGGTGGAACACGGCATGGGTTCAATCGCCTTCTCCCCGCTGGCCCAAGGGTTGTTGACCGGCAAGTACCTCAAGGACGATTCGGCCACCCCCTCCGGCGGACGCAATTCCCTTGCCGGGCACCTGACCGGGGAAAACCTGTCCAAGGCCCGCGGCCTGGCCAGGGTCGCCGAGTCACGCGGCCAGTCCCTGGCCCAGCTGGCCATCGCCTGGCTGCTGCGCGACGGCGGGGTGACTTCGGTCCTGCTCGGCGCGTCCTCGACCGCGCAACTTGACGAGAATCTCGGGGCCCTGGGCAACACCGCGTTCAGCGCGGAGGAGCTCGACATGATCGACAGGATCGTTGCCGGCGAGGCCGACATCGATGCCCGGCGCAAGGCTTCCACTAGCTAAGTCCTCGGAACAATCCTCGGCAAAACCCTGCGGCATTCGAATTTCGCAGGGTTTTGCTTCGTTAACGACGAATACCGAAGCTTCCGGGTTCACCCACGGCGGATATGACCACGCCTGATGCGTGACGGGCTTCACAAATCGTCGTTTTCACGACATGATGGACGGGTACGTGGGGCGCAACGAAGATTCCCGCCGCCCAGTGACTACCAGAAGGAGCATGGCTGTGACCGCCAACGCCCAGACGCCGACTTCCACCGGCTACCGAGTCCTCAACCCCGCCACCGGTGACGTGGTCGAGGAATTCGCCACCGCCACCGACGCCGAGGTCCAGGACGCCATTGCCGCGGCCGAATCCGGCTACCAGGCATGGAAGGACATCGACATCAACGAGCGTGCAAAGATCGTGGCCCGCGTGGGCGAGCTTTTCGCCGAACGCGCCGACGAGCTTGCCGCGATCATCACCCAGGAAATGGGCAAGCCCCTCTCCGAGTCCAAGGGAGAGGCGGAGTTCTGCAAGGACATCTTCGAGTACTTCGCAACCGAGGGCCCGACCCTGGCCGCGGACACCGAGATCAAGACCATCGGCGGCGGCAAGGCCATCATCCAGCGCCTGCCCGTCGGCCCGCTGCTGGGCATCATGCCGTGGAACTACCCGTACTACCAGGTCGCCCGCTTCGCTGCCCCGAACCTGATGCTCGGCAACACCATCGTGCTCAAGCACGCCGAGACCTGCCCGCGTTCGGCCCTAGCAATCCAGCAGATCATGGACGACGCCGGCGTGCCGGCAGGCGTGTACAACAACGTCTTCGCCTCCCACGACCAGATTTCCACGATCATCGAGGATCCGCGCATCCAGGGCGTCTCGCTGACCGGCTCCGAGCGCGCAGGGGCCATCATCGGCGAGCAGGCGGGACGGAACCTGAAGAAGGCCGTGCTGGAACTGGGCGGTTCGGACCCGTACGTCATCCTCGACTCGGCGGATATTGCCGGGGACGCAGCCACCGCGTGGGCGACCCGCATGGAGAACACCGGCCAGGCCTGCAACTCCAACAAGCGCATGATCGTCATGGAGGACATCTTCGATGACTTCGTCGGCGAGCTGACCAAGCTGGCCGGCGGCCTGACCCCGGGCGACCCGGCCGCCGAGCTCGAGGGCACCTTCGGTCCGCTCTCCACCCGTGGTGCCGCCGAGGCGCTGGCCGCACAGGTCCAGGACGCCGTCGACAAGGGCGCAACCCTGCACGCCGGCGGCACCCTGCACGAGGGTCCGGGCGCTTACCTGGCCCCGACCGTGCTCTCAGGGATCACCAAGGAGATGCGCGCGTACTACGAGGAGCTCTTCGGCCCGGTGGCCGTGGTCTACAAGGTTTCTTCCGACGAGGAAGCCCTGGCGCTGGCCAACGACACCCAGTACGGCCTGGGCGGCGCGGTCTTCTCCACCGACCCCGAGCGTGCTGCCAAGGTTGCCGCGGGCCTGCAGGTCGGCATGGCCAACGTCAACGCGCCGGCGGCCGAAGGAGCGGATATGCCCTTCGGCGGCGTGAAGCGCTCGGGCTTCGGCCGCGAGCTGGGCCCGCTGGGCATGGAGGAGTTCGTCAACAAGCGCCTCTTCTACGTGGCGGGCTGATTCCAGGCCATCACCTGATCGCGCTGGCCGCGGTTGGCATCCCCTTCGATGGATGCCAACCGCGGCCAGCGCCGTTAAAGCCCCGCCGATGCGTCAGTCTGCCCGGCCCTGCGGAATGTCAGCGCCCGGTGTACTCGAAGTGCCAGGCCTCGGCGTAGGGCGAACCCTCTTCAAGGATCTTGCGGTGCACCCAGTTGTACTTCTTGGAATTGGCCTTCAGCCACTTGTAGTACTTGCCCCTAAAGGAATAGCCGTAGGTCTCGGGCACGTCGATGGCCGTTCCCCAGCCGTGGTTTGAAGTTCCCGGGCGCGCTGCGACATACGGGCCCAGTTCTTCCCAGTACGCCTCCTGGGTGGCACGGGTCCGGTATGCCAGGTCGATGTCGAGGTTGTGGCCGAACTTCTTCTTGAACGCGGTGTTGAGCCGGTTCAGGTCCTTGAGCGCCGGGGCAGCAATGAGCGTCTTTTCCTTGTCCCAGGAGATCGCCACCAGCATCCGTTCCGGGATCTTGCCGTTCTTCTGTGCCCGTACCTGCTTCGCCGAATATTTCCCCGGAGTGGTGTGCGCCCTCGAGGTGCGGGACAGCTGGCTGGTTTTCATCCACCCGCTCATGCCCTGCGTCCGCACGAAGATCCAGCCCTTGACCGACCCGGCCGTTTTTTCCATCTTCGCATCCCGGTACACGACGGAATTCCGCGGGATGTCCCCGATGCGCTTCTTACCGTTCACGCTTTCATACAGGTCGCCACCGGAAACCTTGGTCCAGTACCGGTCGGTTAGGCCTGCGCGGTTGGAGGTGTACTTTTGGTCGATGTAGATTTCCCGGCCGGGCTTCTTGGCGACGATCGAAAGGTATTTTCCCTGAACCCATCCGGTCTTGCCGCGACTGGTGATCCGGGCATATCCGCCGGAGATCTTCTTGACCGTGTAGATGCCGCTCTTGGGCACCGTGGCCAGGGCCGTGGATGTGCTGCTTGCCTTTTGCCGCAACGTCAGCCGGGCCGTGGTCTTGCCAAGCTCCCCGGTCTTGATGGCCCTGGACACCGTGCGCAGGTAGGTGCTGGAAGCCCAGCCGGTTTTTCCGGAGTAGCGCACCTGGCTCCAGCCCGACCTGGTGGCGGTCACACTCAGCCGAGTGCCCTTGGGCATGGTTGCCAGCTTCTGGCCCGAGGTTGAGGGGGCCGAACGCAGGTTCAGGTTTGCGGTGGTCTGCACGATCCTTGGGGTGCCGACGCGAACCACCTCCGGCGGCTGCAGGATGCTTGTGGCAAGTTCGGCCGATGCAGCAGGGTGCTGCAGAGCCGCCATCGGTGCCGCTAGTGCCGGCACCGGAACCAGCCCGGCAAGGACCAATGCCGTACCAAGAAACAGCGCCGTCCCTGCCCGATTAGCCGATGTTGAACCGGCTCCTTTTGATCTCCGTTGCATTGCTCCCCCGACCACTAGATTTTCGCTTCATGTCGGATGCCCGGCACTCGACGCCCACTAGTACATTATTAGACTAACCTTTTTGCTAAGAGGTTATTTCGGAGATCTGCTCTGTGCCCACAGTGCATAGAGTAGACCTGTTGCCAATTGCGAGGAGTCACTGGATGTCAGCGAAGCTCAGTTTCAAGAAAAGGTCACGCCAGGATCCGCCCGCGCCGCCGCAGGCAGCGTCTCCCGCCGTCGCACACCCGGCACACACGGTGTCCGGAATATGGATCGATCCCTTGGGCCGCATTGCCACGCGCTCGATCCAATTGCTGGTGGTTCTGATCCTGGCCTCGGCGGTCGTCTACAGCCTCCTGAAGTTGAGCGTCATTGCCCTGCCGATCCTGATTGCCTTGATTCTTTCCTGCGCACTGTGGCCGCTGGTCCGGCTCCTGCGCAAGGTCATGTCTCCCCTGCTGGCGGCATGGTCGGTATTCCTCGGGTCGCTGCTTGTGCTCGGCGGCATCGGAACCGCTCTGGTGTATTCGGTGCTGGCCGAATGGCAAACCTTGGTGGACAAGGGCGTCGAAGGCTTCAACAAGCTCCAGGGGATGCTGAACCAGTTGCCCTGGAACATTTCCGAGGAGCAAATCGACGACGCCGTCAACCAAGTTACAGGCTTCCTGACAAGCTCCCAGTTTGGCGCCGGGGCCCTGAGCGGGCTCTCCGCCGCCGGCAATTTCTTCACAGGCCTGGCTCTGTTGTTGGTGATCCTGTTCTTCTTCCTGAAGGACGGAGACAAGATCTGGGGCTTCTACCTCTCTTGGATGCCTGACCACCAGATGCACCGTTGGCTGTCCACCGGTGCGCGCACCGTGGAGACCCTGGGCGGCTACATGCGCGGTACGGCTACCGTGGCCGCAGTGGATGCCATCGGCATTACCGTCGCCCTGCTCGTCCTGAGGGTCCCGTTGGCCATCCCTCTGGGTGTCGTGGTCTTCATGAGCTCCTTCATCCCGTTGGTGGGTGCCACCTTTGCCGGAATCCTGGCCACGTTGATCGCTTTGGTGACCAACGGCCCCGTGGTTGCACTGATTGTCTTGGGTGCGGTGATCGTGGTGAACCAGCTTGAGGGAAACTTCCTGCAGCCCGTTGTCATGGCCCACGCGTTGAACCTGCACGCCCTGGTTATCCTGCTGTCGCTCGCCGCCGGGACGGTGCTTGGCGGCTTGGTCGGCGCAGTGCTGGCAGTCCCCCTGACCGCCGTTGCCTGGGCGATCGTGAAGATCTGGTCCGACAGGGACTTGCCGGGGCTCGACCCTGGTGCTGCTTCGGAGAAAAAGGAAACGCCCGAGGACGTCACCCCGGAACAGCTCTTGGCGCATGCAGAGGCCGCTGCGGCGGCCAAGGCGCAGGACGCCAACGCGGCGCGCGCGGCAGCCTCCGAGTCCACGCTGGATCGTCCAAAAGGTTCCTAGAAACCGTCCATGAAAAAGGCCGTGGAACCTACCTCCTGGGTTGGTTCCACGGCCTATTTTCATGCGGTACTGCCGACTCTGCTCGGGCTTTTCCTAGCGAAGGTACCTGGAGCTAACCCACCCGGTTTTCCCTGAATAGCTGGTTTGCGTCCAACTTCCTCGGGTTGCCTTGACGGTGAGCTTCTTGCCCTTTGGGATCACCAGCAGCGACCGTGTCGACGTGCTCGTTCCGGCACGAAGGTTAAGACGGTCGGTGGTTGTCCTTGTCTTTGCCGGGGCCTTGA
>NZ_JCAXDW010000010.1:0-158919 GCF_059759235.1 Paeniglutamicibacter sp. GQ140 | reverse complement strand
GCGCCGCTGCGGCTATCTTAGGGATATGAACGCTGCGACGAATCCCGAAGTCACCATCGAAATGCTTGCCGGGGCCCCGGCGCCCGGCGTGCTCTCCGCACTGCACCTGCTGGTGGCCGCCGGAGAGGAAGCCGACGGCAACCCGCCGCTGAGCGAACAGACCCTTCTCGATCTGCGCACCGCCCCGGGATCCGGTGCCCTGCTGGGCGCCTACGCCTACCTGGACGAGGGGACCGACACGTCCTCGAGCGAATTGGTGGGCGCGGCCGTCGCGGCCCTCGGGACTCCCGACGCGCCGGGAACCCTGGAGATGGTGGTGCACCCCGCGTTCCGGGATTCGGGCATCGCCGGCGGGCTGCTCGGGGCACTGGCGGAGAAGACCGAGCTGGGCGGGCTGCGGGCCTGGGCCCACGGGAACCACGAGGCGGCGGCCAAGCTGGCCGAGCGCTTCGGCTTCGCCCCGATGCGCGAATTGTGGCGCATGCGCATGGTCGCCGGCACCGAGGTCCCGGCACCGATCGTGCCCGCGGGCATCTCCATCCGCGCCTTCGACCCGGCCACCGACGGCCCCGGCTGGGTTGCCGCGAACGCCGCGGCCTTCGCGCACCACCCCGAACAGGGCGCACTGACCCTCGAGGATTTGGCCGCGCGCATGGAGGAGGACTGGTTCGACCCCGCAGGCTTCCTGCTGGCGGTCGACGAAGCGGGCAGGATCCGGGGCTTCCACTGGACCAAGGTGCACCCCGCGGTGTCCTCCCCCACCACCGGGGAACACCAGGCCATCGGCGAGATCTACGTGGTCGGCGTGGTCCCCGAGGCGCAGGGCACCGGGCTGGGCAAGGTGCTCACCCTGGCCGGCATCGACTACCTCAACTCCCTGGGGCTGGACGCGCTGATGCTCTACGTGGATGCCGACAACACCGCCGCGGTCTCGCTCTACCGGAAACTGGGCTTCACCAAGTGGGATGTCGACGTCATGTACGCACCGGTTTCGGTAAGGTAGTTATCGACGCAATGCCGCGCGCCCTTCCGGCCTTGCCGCGGGCGCACGGCATCTCCACCTCATCCACGCTAGGGGCAACAGCCATGGATCCGTACCCAGTCACCTCCGCATTGGGCATCACCGATGTTCCGGCGGCCCGGGCCACGCAGGACCGGATCGAGCTGCCCGACTTCGAGCCCTCGCCGTTGCCCGACGGCGACTTCGCCGACGACAGGTTCCTGGACCGGGAGCTGAGCTGGCTGCACTTCAACGCCCGCGTGCTGGAGCTGGCCGAGGACCCGGAGCTGGCACTCCTGGAGCGGGTCAACTTCCTCTCGATCTTCTCCTCGAACCTCGACGAGTTCTTCATGGTGCGGGTCGCCGGCCTCAAGCGGCGCATCGCCACCGGACTCGCGGTGCCCTCCGCCACCGGGCTGAGCCCGATCGACCAGCTGGAGATGCTGCTGGCCGACGCTCACGCGCTGCAGCTGCGCCACGCCGAGGTCTTCGCGCAGCAGGTCCGCCCCGCCCTTGAAAAGGAACAGATCCTGCTGGTGGGCTGGAACGAGCTCGACGAACGGGCGCGCGAGGAACTGCGCCGCTGGTTCATCGACCAGGTCTTCCCGATCCTCACCCCGCTGGCCGTGGACCCGGCCCACCCCTTCCCCTACATTTCCGGGCTCTCGCTGAACCTGGCGGTGGTGGTCCGCAACCCGGTGAGCGGCAAGGAGCTCTTTGCCCGGCTGAAGGTGCCCGACGTGATGGCGCGGCTGATCTCCGTGGACGGCCCCCGCGCCGGGAACTCCGCGGGACGGGTCGCCCGCTTCATCACGCTCGAGGAGGTCATCGCGGTGCACCTGGAGCACCTGTTCCCGGGCATGGACATCGTCGAGCACCACTTCTTCCGCGTCACCCGCAACGAGGACCTCGAGGTCGAGGAGGACGACGCGGAGAACCTGCTCCAGGCCCTGGAGAAGGAGCTGCTGCGCCGCCGCTTCGGGCCCCCGGTGCGCCTGGAGGTCGTGGACGACATTTCCCCGAACATCCGCGCGCTGCTGGTGCGCGAGCTGGGCATCGAGGAAGACGAGGTCTTCGCGCTGCCGGCCCCGCTGGATCTGCGCGGGCTGGGCGTGATCGCCGGGATCGACAGGTCCGACCTGCACTACCCCAAGCAGCTTGCCCACACCTCGCGCTTCCTCAACGAGTCCGAGACATCCAAGGCAGCCAACGTGTTTGCCGCGATGCGCCGCCGCGACATCCTGCTGCACCACCCCTACGACTCCTTCTCCACCTCCGTGCAGGCGTTCCTGGAGCAGGCGGCCGCTGACCCCAAGGTCATGGCCATCAAGCAGACCCTCTACCGCACCAGCGGCGACTCCCCCATCGTGGATGCGCTCATCGACGCGGCCGAGGCCGGCAAGCAGGTGCTGGCCCTGGTGGAGATCAAGGCCAGGTTCGACGAGCAGGCAAACATCACCTGGGCGCGCAAGCTCGAGCAGGCCGGCGTGCACGTGGTCTACGGGATCGTGGGACTGAAGACCCATTCCAAGCTGTCCCTGGTGATCCGCCGCGAGGGCGACAAGCTGCGCCGCTACTGCCACATCGGCACCGGCAACTACCACCCGCGCACCGCCCGCTACTACGAGGACCTGGGCCTGCTGACGTCGGACGACGCGGTGGGCGAGGACCTCTCGCGGCTGTTCAACCAGCTCTCGGGCTACGCCCCGCGCTCCACGTTCCGGCGCCTGCTGGTCGCCCCGCGTTCGCTGCGCTCGGGGCTGATCGACAAGATCGAGGCGGAGATCGCCAACCGCAAGGCCGGGCTGGCCGCGCGCGTGGTGATCAAGGTGAACTCGATGGTCGACGAGGCCGTCATCGACGCGCTCTACCGCGCCTCCCAGGCCGGGGTGGCCGTCGACGTGATCGTCCGCGGGATCTGCGCGCTGCGCCCGGGCGTCCCGGGCTTGAGCGAAAACATCCGGGTGCGCTCGATCCTGGGCCGCTTCCTGGAGCACAGCCGCGTGTTCATGTTCTCCAACGCCGGGGAACCGGTCGTCTACATCGGCTCGGCCGACATGATGCACCGCAACCTGGACCGCCGGGTCGAGGCGCTGGTGTCGCTGAGCAGCCGCGAGGACATCAACGACCTCGTGGCCCTGCTTGACCGCTACATGGATCCGCGCACCGCCAGCTGGCACCTGGACGCCGACGGCGACTGGACCCGGCACCACAAGGACGAGGACGGCAATCCGCTGGCCGACATCCAGTCGTGGCTCATTGATTCCCGTGCCCGCCAGCGCACCGTGGTCAGGCGCTAGCGGCGTGCATTTCGTGCGTTCAAGCGATTCCGCCGCCATTCGCGAGGGAAAATTTGCGGTGCGTGCCGCCGGGGCCCTGGTCTGGCGCGACAACGGCGCCGGGCTCGAGGTCCTGATGATCCACCGCGACCGCTATGACGACTGGTCCTGGCCCAAGGGCAAGCTCGATGACGGGGAGACCATGCCCGAGTGTGCCACCCGGGAGGTCTTCGAGGAGGTCGGCCTGGATGTCCAGCTGGGCATCCCGCTGCCGGCCATGACCTACCCGGTGGGCTCGGGCCCCAAGGTCGTCTACTACTGGGCGGCCAGGGCCCCGGGCACCCCGCCGGTCCCCGACGGGAAGGAAACCGACGCGGTCCGCTGGGTCACACCCAAGACCGCGCGGGCGTGGATCACCAATCCGGGGGACCTGGAGCCCCTTGAGGCCCTGGTTGCCGCTCACCGGGACGGGTTGCTGGCGACGCACCCCTTTGTGGTGGTGCGCCATGCCAAGGCGAAGCCCCGGTCAAACTGGACCCGCGAGGAAGGCAAGCGCCCGCTGGCCGCCACGGGCCAGCGGCAGGCGCTGGCAGTGGCCCGGCTGTTGGATTCCTGGCGCCCGGCCAAGGTTGCCTCCAGCCCCTGGACGCGCTGCGTGCAGACGGTGGCGCCCTACCTGAACCAGCACCGCCTCACCATCAAGCTCCTCGGTTCCGTCACCGAGCATGCGGCCACGCGCCGCCCGGAAAAGGCGCAGCGCACCGTGGCCAAGCTGCTGGACAAGCGGCGGTCCCAGGCGCTGTGCACGCACCGCCCGGTGCTGCCGCTGGTGCTCACCGAATTGCGTGCGCGGATGAATGGCGCGCTGGTGCCGTTCCTTCCCTCCGAGGACCCGTACCTGCGTCCCGGCGCCGTCATCGTGGTCCACCAACCGGTATCTGGCAAGGGAAAACTTGTCTCGGTGGAAGTTTACGACGCGTTTGAGGACTAGGGCGCACCCTTCGCGGTAGTCTCATAAGTAGGCGCCCCGCGGCACGGCGCCCGGTATGGTTTTCCGGCTTTGCTAAGGAGCGCATCATGGCCCAACAGGATCACGGCACCACCCAGGAAAAGATTGTGCACCAGGGACTGCGGTTGGACCACGATGCGGACCGGGGCCGCTATGGGCTCTGGCACGGCGCCACCTATGTGGGGTTCCTCGGGTACCGAGTCGACGGAGAGATCGCGACGCTGCAGCACACCATCATCAACGAGGAATACGGCCGCCGCGGCTTTGCCCGGGCCCTGGTGACGCTGGTGCTGGAACAGATGCGCGAGCGCGGGCTGAAGATCGTCCCCGAATGCACCTACGTGCAGGACTACCTGCGGCGCTACCCGGAGTACAACGACCTCCTGGCCTAAGCCGGGTCCGGTCGTGGGGGAACCTATCGGCGCCTCCCCGGACCGTCCGGCCTGCAGTGGCGCGAATCGCGCGCCCACGACCGTGCCCATTTAGCTGTGTCGCCCGCGCGCGGCGGCGGGCCAGCGCCAGAACCGGGATCCCTGCCTGTGGCCTGGATCCAACCTGCCCGCGGAGTGACCATGAGCGCATTTGGGAACTTTGGGCAGGTCACCCCGGGCCGATCGACACGTGCACGGCTAGACTGATGCGGTGACGATTCCAACCCCATACGAGGACCTGCTCCGCGACGTACTCGCCCACGGCACCGCCAAGGGCGACCGCACCGGCACCGGAACCTCCAGCGTCTTTGGCCGCCAGATGCGTTTTGACCTCGCCGATTCCTTCCCGCTGATCACCACCAAGCGCGTCCACTTCAAGTCTGTGGCCGTGGAGCTGCTGTGGTTCCTGCGCGGGGACTCCAACACCACCTATCTTCGCGAAAACGGCGTGAAGATCTGGGACGAATGGGCCGACGAAAACGGCGAGCTCGGGCCGGTCTACGGGGTGCAGTGGCGCTCCTGGCCCACCGCCGACGGCCGCCACATCGACCAGATCTCCCAGGTCATGGACTCGCTGCGCGAGAACCCCGACTCCCGCCGGCACATCGTCTCGGCGTGGAACGTCGCCGAAATCGAGAACATGGCGCTGCCGCCCTGCCACGCGTTCTTCCAGTTCTACGTGGCCGACGGCAAGCTCTCCTGCCAGCTCTACCAGCGCAGCGCCGACATGTTCCTCGGCGTCCCGTTCAACATCGCCTCCTATGCGCTGCTGACCTGCATGATGGCCGACCAGCTCGGCCTGGCGCGCGGCGAGTTCGTCTGGACCGGCGGGGACACCCACATCTACGACAACCACGTCGCACAGGTCACCGAGCAGCTGACGCGCGAGCCGTACCCCTATCCGCGCCTGCGCATCACGCGCACCCCCGATTCCATCTTCGACTACGGACTCGACGACTTCGTGATCGAGGACTACCAACACCACCCGACGATTAAGGCCCCCATCGCCGTATGAGCAACCCGAACCAGAGCGCCGGACACCGCGCCGAAACCACCGCCCCCGAACGCATCGGCATGATCTGGGCCGAGGCCGCGGACGGCATCATCGGGGCAGACGGCACCATGCCGTGGTCCCTGCCCGAGGACCTGGCGCACTTCAAGCGCACCACCATCGGCCACCCGGTGATCATGGGACGCAAGACCTGGGAATCCTTCCCGGAGAAGTTCCGCCCGCTGCCCGGACGCACCAACATCGTGATCACCCGCGACGCATCGCGCCACACCGCGCTGCGCACCTCCGGCGCGGTGCCCGTCGGTTCGACCGACGAGGCACTGAAGGCCGCCCGGGCCGCAGAGGGTTCAGAGGAAATCTGGGTCATCGGCGGCGGCGAGATCTACTCCGCCCTCGCCGGCGGTGCCCACTTGGCCGTCAAGACCGTCATCAACGCCAGCCCGAAGGGCGACACCAAGGCCCCTGCCCTGGGATCCGCCTGGACCAAGCTGCTCTCGGAGCCGGACGCCGGTTGGCTGACCGCCGCCAACGGCACCCAGTACCGCGTCGAGGCGTGGGAGAAGAAGTCATGAAGGAAGCCCTCAAGGCGCTGAAGACCAACCCGGAGGCGCTCTTCGTGCTCGGGTACATGCTCTTTCCGCTGTTCGCCCTGATTTTCGCCGGGCTGGGCCTCTTCCTGGTGCTGACCGGGTCAAAGGTCATGGGCCTGGTGCTGCTGCTGGTCTTCACCCAGGTCTTTGCCTTCGGCTCGCTGAAGCTGGTGGGCATGCGCCGGGCCCTGCTGGCCGACGGCGGCAAATAACACGTTCGCGCGACCGGCTCCCCCGGTTCAGGCGCGGCTCCGGCGCCCCTTCGCCGACCCTGGTCGGCGGAGGGGCGTTTGGAGTTGGGGACCGCGCGGTTCGGCCTTGGCGCGTAACCGAATCCACGCGCGGGCCCGACACCCCTTAAGCTGGAACCATGACTTCTTCCGTTGGCTTTGTCGGTTACCGCGGCATGGTCGGCTCCGTCCTGATGCAACGCATGCAGGACGAAGGCGACTTCGCGAACCTCGACCCCGTGTTCTTTTCCACCTCCAACGCAGGCGGCTCCGCCCCGTCCTTCGCCGAGGGCGCACCCGCCTTGCAGGATGCGTACGACCTCGACACCCTGGCCAAGCTGCCGATCATTGTCACCGCCCAGGGCGGCGACTACACCTCCGCGGTGCACGGCGAGTTGCGCAACCGCGGCTGGGACGGACTGTGGATCGACGCGGCCTCCACGCTGCGCATGAACGACGACTCGGTGATCGTGTTGGACCCGATCAACCGCAACGTCATCGACAAGTCCCTGGGCAACGGCACCAAGGACTTCGTGGGCGGCAACTGCACCGTTTCCTGCATGCTCATGGGCCTGGGCGGGCTGTTCAAGAACGGCCTGGTCGAATGGGGCACCTCGATGACCTACCAGGCGGCCTCCGGCGGCGGCGCCCGCCACATGCGCGAGCTGCTGACCCAGTTCGGCCACATCAACGAGCATGTCGCCTCCGAGCTGGACGACCCGGCCTCCGCGATCCTGGAGATCGACCGCAAGGTCCTCGCCGCACAGCGCGGCGGTCTGGACGCCACCCAGTTCGGCGTGCCGCTGGCCGGCTCGCTGATCCCGTGGATCGACGCGGACCTGGGCAACGGCCAGTCCAAGGAGGAGTGGAAGGCCGGGGTCGAGACCAACAAGATCCTGGGCAACACCGAAGCCAACAAGGTCGTCGTGGACGGGCTGTGCGTGCGCATCGGCGCCATGCGCTCGCACTCCCAGGCGCTGACCCTCAAGCTCACCGAGGACCTGTCGGTGGCAGAGATCGAGAAGCTGCTGGCCAACGACAACGAGTGGGCCAAGGTCGTGCCCAACACCAAGGAGGCCACCGTCGAGGCGCTGACCCCGGTCGCCGCCTCCGGCACCCTGGACATCCCGGTGGGCCGCATCCGCAAGCTCGAAATGGGCCCGAACTACATTTCCGCCTTCACCGTGGGCGACCAGCTGCTCTGGGGCGCCGCCGAGCCGCTGCGCCGCATGCTGGCCATCGCGCAGGGCCGCCTCTAGCATCGACTCTCCCCCTGCGCGCCGCAAGCGGCGGGCGGGGGCTGTCCCGACGGCCGCCGGCCGACCTGCACAGCAGGTGGCCGGCGGCCGTTTTCCATGTCCCGGGAGAACCGGCTACGTGAGGCGAAAGCGCCGATACGACGCCATGCGGTCGGCGATCGCCCGGGCGCGGGCGGGGCCGGGTTCCCCGTCGAAGGGGACGAAGCGGCCCGCGGGGGCCGTTCCGCCTGCGCCCGGCTCCCAGGTCCCGATCGTCCGGCCGCCGGCAACCACGGTGCGCAGGAAGATCCCGTTCTTCCCCGGGGTCACCACCTGCGCGTGGTCCGCGTCCAGGGTTGCCGAGCGGTCCCGGTAGCCCAACAGGAACTCGTCGAAGCCCGGCAGCGCGAGCACGCTGCGGGCCCCGGGCGGATGGTCCCAGCGTTCCCGGTGCTCCCGGGCGAGGTGGTAGGTGGTTCCGGCCAGTTCCAGGCCCTCCAGCACGGCGCCCAGCCCCGAAACCGCGGCACGCACGGGAGTCAGCGGCAGGCCGAGCCACCAGGCGCAATCGGCAACCGTCGCCGGGCCGTGGGATTCGAAGTAGCCGCGCACCAGCCGCGCCAGGGCGTCGCTCGCTGCGGGCGGCGACCCGCCGGCCGGGAGCCAGGAGTCCGCTGCCATGAACAGTTGCCGGGTCCCGCTTCCCGGTTCCATGGGCCCCTGGACAATGACCCCGCGCAGGCTCACCGCCACGATCAGGTGGTAGCCGCGCTGCCCCTCGGTGCTCGATCCGGCATCCGCGAAGGCCCGGAGCAATTCGGCGCGCGTGGCGCCGTGGCTTCCGCAGCGCCCGGCCGCGACATCGGCAAGTTTCCCGATTTCGGCCTCGGTGATCCCTTCCTGCGCGCGGATGGCGGCCATCTTGGCGTGCATCCGCGGGGCGGTCACCGCCAGCAGCGCCCGGTGCGCCCGGGGTGTGATGAACATCAGCGTGCCGCGGGCTCCCCAGCACCGGATGACCGACCCGTCGGCCAGCGCCGCATGGATCGTGCCGAGCCCGGCGCCGGGCAGCCGGACGCCAACGGCCCAGCAGGCCTGGGCGAGGTCCTGGGCCTGCATCATGCCCAGCGCGCCGACGACGTCGGCGGGCGTGGCGGCCGGTTCGGGCAGGGTCGCGGCCGGGGTACCGGGCAGCAGGCCCTGGGCGGCCAGGCGCAGGCGCGCCACTGCCGCTGCCTGTCTGCCGGTGGGGTGCTGCGGATCGGTTGCCATGGTGCACCCCACGATTCCCTACAGGGCGCAGCCGATCAAGAGCGGTTCGTTGTGCAGCTCGATGCCGAAGCGCTCGCTGACCCCCGCCCGCACGGCGCGGGCAATGGCCAGGATGTCGGCGCTGGACGCGTCCCCGCGGTTGGTGATGGCCAGCGTGTGCTTGGTGGACAGCGCGGCGCGGCCGCCGGCGACGGCCTCCCCCGGCGTGCCGGGCAGCCCGAAGCCCTTGGCGAAGCCGGCCTGGTCGATGAGCCAGGCAGCGGAGAGCTTGACCAGGCCGGGGGTGTCAACCGGGAAGGCGGGGGCGCCGGCCGGCAGCGTGTCGAGCACGGCGGCCGGGACGACGGGGTTGGTGAAGAACGACCCGGTGGAGTAGGTGTCGCGGTCGGCCGGATCCAGCACCATGCCCTTGGAGGCGCGCAGTGCCAGCACCTTGGTGCGCACCGCGGCCGCGTCGGCACGTTCCCCGGCTTCCACGCCCAGGGACCGGGCCAGCTCGGCGTAGCGGATCGGGGCCGACTCCGGGCGCCTTTCCAGGGCGAAGGCCACGGAGAGCACCACGAAGGCGGGCGACCCGTTCACGGTGCCGCGCTTGAGCAGCGAGTCGCGGTAGCCGAATCCCAGTTCCGCGTTCGCGAGGTCCAGGATCCGCCCGGTGGAGCGCTCGTAGACCGTGGCCCGGAGCAGGGTGTGTGCCACCTCTGAACCGTAGGCGCCGACGTTTTGCACCGGGGTGGCCCCGGCGGACCCGGGAATCCCGGAGAGCGCCTCGAGCCCCGACAGCCCCGCGGCCAGGGTCTGCGCCACGGCGTCGTCCCACGGATGGCCGGCGGCGATCTCGACGCGCACGCGCCCGTCGTCCAGCTCCCCGCCGATCTCCACGCCCCGCGTGGCGATCTGCAGCACCGTACCGGGGTACCCGGCGTCGTCGATGACCAGGTTGGAGCCCCCGGCCAGGATCAGCAGCTCCTGTCCCGCGTCGCGGGCGGCCTCCACCGCGGCAACGATCTGCTCGCGCGTGCCGGCCCGCACGAAGGTGGCGGCGGGGCCGCCGACGCCGGTGGTGGTCAGGGGGGCGAGCATGTGCGTGTTCACGGTGTGGTGTGCCTTAGCTTTCGGGATTCTCGGTGGCGGGGGTGCGGCGGGGTGCGCGGTGCACCGGGGCTGCCGCCGGGGACAGGAAGAAGGAGAGGACGACCAGGATGCCGACGAACCCCAGCGCGTTGAGCAGGCCCACCGCGTCGGCGAGCAGCCCGAGCAGGGGAGGTCCGCCCAGGAAGGCGCCGTAGCCGATGGTGGAGACCACCGAGACGCGGGCTGCGGCGCGCATCGGGTCGTCGGACGCCGCGCTCATGGCCACCGGGAAGGTCATCGCCACCCCGAGGCCCCAGAGTGCCAGGGCGGCGAAGGCGGTGGCCAGGTTCGGGCCGTGGACGAAGAGCAGCAGCCCGGCCAGGGTGCTCACCGCGGAGGCGCGCAGGACCACCACGCGGCCGAAGCGCTCCAGGATCGCGCCACCGCCCAGGCGTGCCACGGTCATGGCGGCGACGAAGATGCCGTAGCCGATGGCGCCCACGGAGTTGATGGCGCCGTAGCCGTCGGCCAGGGCCAGGGCGACCCAGTCCCCCGCCGCGCCCTCGGCCAGGGCCATGCCCAGCACCAGGATGCCCAGCAGCACGGTCCGGGGTTCGCGCCAGGCCGCGGCGAGCAGCGACCTGTTCGATCCCCCGGCCCCGGTGTTGGACGGGTCGGCGCGGAACACGCGGGTTCCGGTGAAGATCAGCACCAGCACGGCCGCGGACACCGCGGCGAAGTGCCAGGAGATGGACAGCGCCAGCGCCGCGCCGAGCGCCCCGAGGCCGGCGCCGGCCACGGTGCCCACGGAGAAGAAGCCGTGCAGCACCGGCATGATCGGCTTGCCCAGGGCCCGTTCCATCGCGGCGCCCTGGACGTTGGAGGAGACGTTCCAGGCGGCGTTTCCCGCCCCCATCAGCCCCAGCGCCACGCCGGTGGCCGCCAGCGAGTGGAAACCGGCGGCCGCCAGGCCCACCACGGCCATCGAGGCGCTGGTCAGCGTCGAGGCCAGCACCAGGGTGCGTTTGGAACCCAGGCGCATGACCAGGAACCCGGAGACCGAGACCGAGGCGAAGGAGCCGGCGGTCATGCACAGCAGCAGCAGGCCGACCTCGCCGTGGCTCAGCCCCAGGGCGTCGCGCACCGAGGGCAGGCGAGAGACCAGGGTGGAGAGGATCAGCCCGGAGGCAAAATACAGCGCGACGACGCCGTTGCGCCAGGGCAGCGCCTCGGGGTTCGGGCGCCTGCTGCCGCCGGCGCCGCGCGGGCGCGCAGCGGGCCCGGGGTCCTTTTTCAGAGTTGCACCACGGCCTGGGCCTTGACCAGGACCTTGGTTCCCTCGACGCTGACCGTCAGGTCCACCCGTGCGGTGCGGGCCTCGGCATCCAGCGCACCGATGGTGCCGCTGATCTCGATCGCGGTGCCCTCGAAATCGGAGGGGTTGGACCCGGCCGGGTCGGCAACCGGGACCGGCTTGGTGAAGCGCGTCTGGTAGTCGATGACCGCCCCGGGGTTTCCCGCCCAGTCGGAGACCAGCTGCACGGCCGATCCCATGGTGAACATGCCGTGGGCGATGACGCCGGGCAGCCCGACCTCGGTGGCAAAGCGCTCGTTCCAGTGGATGGGGTTGAAGTCCCCGGAGGCCCCGGCGTAGCGCACCAGGTCGGCGCGGTTCACGCGGATGGTGGCGGTGCCGATGGGCTGGCCCTTTTCAAGGGTGTCAAAGTCGATCATTACTGGTCCTCTCCGCGTACCAGGAGCGAGGAAACGGTGGTGGCGACCAATTCGCCGGCCACCGTGCTGATTTCGGAGCGGGTGGTGATCATGGCCCCGCCGCCCATGGGGCGCACGGTGTCAACGTGAAGTTCGGCGACCAGCTCGTCCCCGGCAACGATGGGCCGGTGGTGGGTGAAGCGCTGGTCGGCGTGGACCACGCGGGAGAAGTCGATGCCGCTGGCCGGGTCGGCGATGAGCTGGGCATCTGCCTGTTGTGCCACGATGATGGCGAAGGTCGGCGGGGCCAGCAGGTCCCGGTGGCCGAGTTCCGCCGCGGCGTCCAGGTCGTAGTGTGCCCGGTGGGTGGCCTTGACCGCTGCCGCGAATTCGCGGATCTTTTCGCGGCCCACCACGTAGGGGTCCTGGGCCGGGTAGATCCGGCCCGCCAGTTCGGGATTGATGCTCATCTGTTGTACCGCTCCTGTGTGGGACGAGTTGAGGCGTTGGGGCAAGGTCGCGGGACCCGCCGTCGGGTGCCCGCCGGGGAATGCTAGGGGGTGTCGCGGGGCGCGTTTTTCCCGCGCCGGGGCTGCCTGGCCGGAACCAGGCCCTGGGAGACGCGCCAGGCCCTGGCGTCGCGGGCACGCACCACCAGCCCGATGACGTGGGCCACCAGCCCGATGCCGATGATTCCCAGTGCGGTGTACATCAGCGGTCGGTTGTGGGTGTTGGCGCCGATGAAGGCCAGGACGATGCCCGTGCCGGAAACCGCCATCGAACCGAAGGTCAGTTTCTTGTAGAGTCCGGACGAAGCTTCCCAGGGCGTATTGGTCATGACCCAATCCTAATTCAGCAGGCAAATCGATTCAGAACAGCGAGCCCTGGACCGGCGGCGAATCGGTCACATAGTCGCCCAAAGCGAGCTTCCGGCCCTTGAGCAGCGCGGCATTGGCCACGAAGATCTCGGGTTGCCCGCCCAGCCTCACGCCCAGGACCTGCCCGGAGACTGCCGCCACCTCGAAGCCGTGGGCCGCCTCGCCAAGAAAACCGGGATAGGGCTGAAGCTTGTGGGCGTCGAATCCCTCCAACAGCACCCTTCCCTGTTCCGGGGCGCTCCAGGTTTCCTCCACGGCATGTGAGCCCGCCAGGATTCCCGGACCGAGCCCGGCAACGAGCGAGCGCGCCGATGCTGCCCGGGCCGCGTTCAGCGCATCGAGCCCTGCGGTCGTGTCATGGTTTTCCAGCAGCCCGCGCACCTTGGAATTGGCCCGCACCTGCTGGGTGAACCCCAGCTGGCCGGTCACCAGGTCTTCGAGGTTCCGCACGCTGGCCCCGTCTGGGCACCAGGCGACATAGCGGGCACTGATCGCCCCCTGTTCGGCCAGGCGCCGCCACTTGCTGGGGTCAGCGGCGGTGCCGACCTTGGTGGTCCCCTGTGCGAAGGTCGCCACGTAGAGCCAGTGGGGCTGGCCAAGATAGTCGCGCAGGCCCGGGCCGGCACGGCCGGAGCGGTGGAAATCGTGCATGGCCCGGGATTGGTCGGCTGCCTCGCACGCGGCGCACTGGGTGCCGTGGGCGATCAGCGCCTCATGTGGACACGGCACCAGGGTGCGGTGGTTCCGGTCCTGGATCAGTTGGTGGCCCAGGCACCAGCGGCCGGGCAACACCGTGAAGCCGAGCCGCGTGGCCGGTTCCAGGGCCACATCCTGTCCCCGGTGTTCGGCGTCATCGAGCGCCAGGCGCGGGCTGCCGGGGGACGCGGGCCACCGGATGCCGCGGCACAGCAGCGCAGTGCTCTCCAACTCAGTCGTGCAGTGCCCCGGCCACTGCGGCGGTGGCATGGAGCCAGGCGCGGCGTGTTGCCGGACGCAATCCCTCGAAGCGGATCTGACCCTTGACCAGCGCCGCGTCGTAGGGAACCGTCACGACGGAGCGGGCCAGTCGGCGGAACCCGTGGGCAATGCGATCAAGCTGTTCGCTGTTGCCGTGCGGCTGGTGCTGGGACACGATCACGACTGCGTTCTTGGCCAGGTCCGCGTAGTGCCCGCCGCGCTTGGCCAGCGCCTCGAGCAGCAGGGCACCCGCCTCGGCGTGTTCCTCCACCGTGGTGCTCGCGATGACCAGCTGGTCGGTGTGATCGATCATGCGCATCCAGCGTTCGGCCGACTCGTCGTTGCCCGAGTCCACGATGGTCAGGGAGAAGAACTTCGAGACGATTCCATGCAGTGCGTCGAAGTCCGCCGCGTTGACGAATTGCTCGCTGGCCAACAGGGTCGGATCGGTGCGCAACACGCTGTAGCAGTCTTCCGGCTGGTAATGCGTGTAGTCGTGGATGATGGGTTCGCCGACCTTGACGTCCTTGAGCCGGGGTGCGGCCGAGAGCAAGTCCATGGAATGGGCCGTGTGGGGACCCTGGACGGTGCGCCATCCCAGGGTTCCACGGGTTCCGTTGTTGTCCCAGACCAGCACCGGGTCACCGGTGTTGCGGCCGAAGACGGCGGAAAGCAAGACGGCGGTGGGGGTCTTGTTGGCCCCGCCCTTGCCGTTGACCACGGAGATGGTCTTTGACTCGGTCAGTCGGGTTCCCACGGTGCGGCGCCAATTGCGCTCCTCGACTTCCTCGGCCGAGGGTGCCATGTTGAAGCCCAGGCGCGAGAGGAAGCCGCGGAAGCCGCGCTCCGCACGGAATGTCGTTTCGTCCTCGGGGCGCAGGAAGGTGTCGCGGGTTCCGGCGGCCGGGATCATTTCCCGGAAGGCCTGACGGCGGCCTTCAGGCGTCGAGAGGTCCTCGGCCGCCGCAGAATCGGCGGAGGTTGCCGCCGGTGCCGTTGTGGGCACCGCCGCAGTTGCGGTGGGCTTGGCGTCCGCCGGCTTCTTGGCCTCCACTGACGACGCCGGCTTTACGGCCGACGCAGCCGGCTTGGGAGCAGGAGCAGATTCCTGCTTCGCTGCCGCCGGCTTCGCTACTGCCGGTGCCGGCTTCGGGGCAGGGGCGGCGATCGGCTTGGCCGCCGCAACGGCAGGATTGGCGGCCGGCGTGGCTGCCGGCTTCGCGGCTCCGCCAGAGGGCTTCGCGACAGGCGCGGTTGCAGGCTTCGGAGCTGCCTCCGGCTTCGCGTTCGAGACCGGGGTCACCGTCTTGGCGGTTGCAGCGGAATTGGCGGCCGGAGCAGCCGGCTTGGCGGCCGGTGATGGCGCAGGCGCTGCAGGCTTGGAAGCAGGTGCAGACGCGGCAGGCTTCGCGCCCGAGGTAGGTGCAGGTGCCGGTGCGACAGGCTTCGCGCCCGAGGTAGGTGCAGGTGCCGGTGCGGCAAGCTTCGCGGCCGGTGCGGGAGCAGGCGCGGCAGGCTTCGCTGCTGCGGAAGTAGCACCAGGCTTTGCCGCGGGTGCCGGAGCAGCGGACTTCGGGGTCTGTACTGCCGGGGCGGCGGGCTTGGCAGCAGCAGGCGTTGCGGCGGCAGGCGCGGCGGGCTTGGCCGGCACGACTGGTGCGGCGGGGGCCTTGGTCGTTGCCGGTGTTTTCACTTCGGCCTGTGGGACCGGTGTGGTTCCTGGCTTCGCCGCTGTCCGCGACGAAGTCTCGAGAGGCGTTGCGGGGGCCTTGGCCGGTGCCGGTTTCGCCGGAGCGGCGGCCGGTTTCGCGCCTGCCGGCGCTGCCGGACCCGGCTTGGCCTGCGTCTTGTCGGATTCTCCGGTGACCGAGGCGGCAGTCGGAGCCGTTTTCGCACTCGTTGCCCCTGGGGACTTCACCGGAGTTGCCGGCGTGGCGGGGGCTCGTTTGCCGGCCGCCGTCGAGGCTTCGCTGCCTTCGGGAACGGCATCGAATTCGTCGGCTTCGCCCGGCTTTGCGACAACCTTCTTCGCTTCATCGTTGGTCTTTTGCTGGGCGGCCAATTCGGCCTCGCGAGCGCGCCGCAGTGAAGCACGGGTCGGGAACTCTTGGTTGAAGTCCGCTTTCGGCATGCGCTTCGTCCTCTCCTGAAGGTTCATGGTCGTCGAGCGAATGACCCCAACGAGACCCGCCCAGAAGGCCGGGCACACATGATTGCGGCTTTCGCACTTCGTCCATCTTATCGGGCAACCCATGTGAACCGCCGGATTGAGTCGGATTGATCACAGCGAGTACGTAAGTAGGAAATGCCGTGGGACGTGGTTAGCCTTGAAACTGGAAGCTCAAATCCGCCCGTTGGGGACCCAGGACATCGGATGAACAGGAACTCTCTTGGACTTTATTTCCACCGCGTTGGATGCACTCAGTGGTTTTATCCTTGCCGCGGCCGGAAACCCACTTTCGTATCTGATGATTTTCCTCTTTTGCGCGATTGACGGGTTCTTTCCACCGGTGCCCAGCGAATCGCTGGTCGTGGCCCTGGCTTCACTAGTGCCCACGCAGGGGAATCCGAACCCCTGGATCTTGGGGGTGGTTGCCGGGCTTGGTGCCTTCGTCGGCGACAATGTGGCCTACTTGCTGGGACGGGGCATCGGCACAGACAGGTTTTCCTGGATGCGTCGAAAACGGCTCCAACATGCCTTTGCCTGGGCAGGCTATGAATTGCGGCTCCGCCCGGTGTCGCTGATCCTGGTGGCCCGCTTTGTTCCCATTGGCCGTGTCGCGGTCAATCTGGTGGCCGGTGCCACGGGGTTCCCTCACCGGACCTTCATCATCCTGACGTGTTTTTCCAGCCTCGGGTGGGCTACCTATTCCGTCTTGATCGGCGTACTTGCCGGACGATGGTTCGAGGAACACCATCTCTTGGGAATCGTGGTGGCCGTGGCAGTGGCCATCGGCCTGGGCATCCTCATTGACCGGATAGTTTCCCGGGTCAGCGGAAACACGTCGCTGCGAAAGTAGTGCCTTCGTGGCAAACAAAGAACCGCGGTTGCGCCCGTTTCCTGAGCTCAACCGCGGTTCTTTTTCCGAGCCCCCCACCGGAATCGATCCGGTGACCTCGTTCTTACCAAGAACGCGCTCTACCACTGAGCTAGGGGGGCAACGAGAGAATACTCTACCCAATAGCTGGCACAAATTGCACATCGAAAACCGCCAACATGACCAACGCCACATCTTGGCAGCTCCCCCGGCCCGGTTCACGCCTGCGCGACAGGGGGAGTCACACCGGATCCAGCTTCATTTCACCGCCGGCGGGTAGCGGAATCCACTACCGCGGATCGCTTCGCCAAGGTACCGGTCCGATTTCAAGTCCGATGCGGCCGCCCCTAGCCGGCGGTCTTCCTGCGACGTCCGGCCATGAATATTTCGATGCCGATCGGTATGACAGACAGAAGCACGATCGCGATGAAGATCAGGTCAATGTTGTTCCCAACCCATTCATACTGGCCCAGCCAGAAGCCCAGCAGTGTCACCCCCACGCCCCACAGCAGGGCACCCAGCAGGTTGTAGAACACGAAGACCCGGTACTGCATGTGCGCGACCCCGGCGATGACGGGAACAAACGTCCTGACGATGGGAACGAAACGGGCAAGCACCACGGCCCTCCCGCCGAAGCGCTCAAAGAACGCGTGGGCCTTCTCCACGTATTCCTGGCGAAAGAAGCGTGAATCCGGCTTGTTGAAGATCGGTGGTCCCGCCTTGCGCCCGATGAGGTATCCGGTCTGGTCGCCGACGAAGGCCGAAACAAAAATCAGCGCAGTGAACAGCGGCAGGCTGACGTCCAGGGCACCTGTGGCGACCAACAGCCCGGCAGTGAAGAGCATGGAATCCCCGGGAAGGAAGAATCCGACCAACAGCCCGGTCTCGGCAAACACGATGCCGCAAATGAGCAGGATGACCCATGGGCCCAGTGCCGGGTCGCGCAGGAAGACATCGGGATTCAGCCAATCCGGCAGAAAACTGGCTGATGGGGGCCTCACCACGACCGCGGCAAGCGTTGCCTGCATGTTTGCTATTGGAATCACCGCACCACCCTATGGCATCGGGGCGCACCGACCGCCGAGCCGAGCCCTGCCAAGTGCTTTTCCCAGCGGATTCACGGCCGAATACAGGTTTCGCCCGTCACCGGTTCCGCAGCTCGCTCCGTCCAACCTCCCGGATCCCCACGGAATTCCGGGTTCGGCCGACAGGTCCTGCCAAAGCACGGCATGATGGGGCAACCGGGCACCCCTGGTTCACCCGGGGCGGACACGCCTAATTGGGCCTCTAAGCCAAGCCCGGGATTCCTGCTCCCGGGGACACAAAAAATCCCCGCCCTCACAAGGAAGACGGGGATCAATCTGTAGCGGCTCCGGGACTCGATCCCGGGACCTCACGATTATGAGTCGTGCGCTCTAACCAGCTGAGCTAAGCCGCCACGAATGGTAAAACCCGCGTCCGCGTCCGATTCTCTTTCGAGCTGACTAAGACGCGGGCCATTCCATTCAGAGCCCCCCACCGGAATCGATCCGGTGACCTCGTTCTTACCAAGAACGCGCTCTACCACTGAGCTAGGGGGGCAACGAGTAAGAACTCTACCAGCATTTTTCGACGCTGTGAAATCGGGATGGCACTTTGTGACCGACCGCACAAAAGTCGTCGGAAGGGGCAGGTCAGACAGCAATTCACAACCACTTCCGGTGACTCAAATCACTGTCGTATTTTGGGTCGTCGGCCGCCCGGCGGCAGCCCCCTTCGGGACGCTGCCCGCTAGGGCACGGGGGTGCCATCCACCGGGCACCTCTTTGCATGGTCCTCGCGACGCCAAGGTTCGCGTTCGGGCCGGCAACCCGTTCCCCTCCGCGGGTGCAGTTCCCGTCGGGCGAAGCCAGCTGGGACCGGATCCGGGGCTGGCCGCCTACGTCGTAATCGCGATCGGCGAATCCCCGACCGCGACTCCGAGCACCAGGATATCCGGTTCGTCGGCGGCATCCTGGTGTGATTGGACGCAGGCATGGCAACAGCACGCGGGAAAATGATGTCGGATGCTGCGAGCTGCCGACAGCCGGTCCCCAATTCCAGCCCTAGGGTCGCGGCCAGGGGGTCCGCGGGATCCAGGGTCATGCGCGTGCCCTTTTCCGACTCAGTGTCCTCGAGGCGCGCGGCCAGCGCCCGCTCCCCCGGGCCAGCGGGACAAAGCGCACGTGGTGGGCGACGCGACGTGGCTGGCTTCCGGTGCTTCCCCTTCAATCCAACGGTGCCCCTGGCCAATGACTGCACCGTCCTCGTCGTGGTCGATGGATTACCAGCGGTGGGCGCCGGCCCCGCTCCCCGGTTCCGCGCAAAGGCCGCGAAGTCCTCGCAGCCCGGATGATGCCGGTGCCCGCCGGTTCATTAGCCGCGTCCAGATCGACCCCGGAACCCGGCACCACGTGCGTGGCGGCCCGGGAGCCGGCCGGGGCATGGAGGCGCGGCGGTTGCACGTCCGCGCCCTCAGCCCGCCAACGAATCCCGTTACCTGCCGGAACAAACAAAACCCCCGGCGGCGGCGCCCTCCCGTTTCCGGAAACGCGCCCCCACCGGGGGTCGTTGTTTATTTAGTGCTTAGTAGTCGCGACGACGCGGGCCACCGGTGCCACCGGCGGTGCGGGGCTTGCGCGAGGAGCCGCCGAAGCTGCGCTCACCGGCACCGGCGTTGCCGCGGTAGCCACCGCTGCGCTCGCCACCGGCGTTGCGGTCGTAGCCGCCACGGCCGCCTTCGGAGGAGCCTCCTTCGGTGCGACGGTCGTTGCCACCGCGGTAGCCACCGCCGCCACCGCTGCGTGCGCCACCCTGGTAGCCGCCGCCACCGCCGCGGCCTCCGCCGTAGCCGCCGCGTCCGCCACCCTGGTAGCCGCCTTCGCGGCCACCCTCGCGGTCGGACTTCGGGCTGCGCCCGTTGTCCAGCTCAAGGTGGATCAGCTCGCCGCCGATGCGGGTGCGGGAAAGCGAGCGGAGCTGCTCGGACGACAGGTCTGCCGGCAGTTCCACCAGGGTGTGGTCGGCACGGATGTCGATGCCGCCGATCTGGGCGGAGGTCAGGCCGCCTTCGTTGGCAAGTGCGCCAACGATGGAGCCGGGCATGACGCGCTGGCGACGTCCCACCGCGAGGCGGTAGGTGGCGTTGCCTTCGGTCAGGGCGCGGGACGGGCCGCGGGAGCCGAAGCCGTCCTTGCCGCCGCCTGCAAGGCGTGCCTGCTTGGCCGGGGCAACCGGAAGTTCCTGCATGAGCAGCGGGCGGCCGCCCTGTGCCATGTGGGCAAGCGCCGCGGCGATCTCGACCTCGGTGATGTCCTCGTGCTCGGCCGAGTACTTCTCCACCAGGTTGCGGAAGACCGTGAGGTCCTGCGAGGAGATGGTCTCACCGATCTGGTCGGCGAACTTGGCCAGGCGCTTGTCGTTCACGGCGTCGACGCTCGGCAGGTGCATGTGCTCGACCGTCTGGCGGGTGGCCTTTTCGATGGCACGCAGCAAGTACTTTTCGCGCGGGGTCATGAAGAGGATCGCGTCGCCCGAGCGGCCTGCACGGCCGGTGCGGCCGATGCGGTGAACGTAGGACTCGGTGTCGTGCGGGATATCGAAGTTGATCACGTGGGACACGCGCTCAACGTCGAGGCCGCGGGCCGCGACGTCGGTGGCAACCAGGATGTCGATCTTGCCATCGCGGAGGTTCTCGATGGTGCGCTCGCGCTGCTGCTGCGGGATGTCGCCGTTGATGGCTGCGGCGGTGAAGCCGCGGGACTTGAGCTTGTCGGCCAGGTCCTCGGTTGCCATCTTGGTGCGCACGAAGGCGATAACGCCTTCGGACTTTTCAGACTCCAGGATGCGGGTCATGGCGTCGAGCTTGTGGGCTCCCATGACCTGCACGTAGCGCTGGCGGATGTTGGTGCCGGTCGAGGTGTTCGACTTGACCGAGACTTCCTGCGGGTTGCGCAGGTACTGCTTGGAGATGCGGCGGATCGAGGAAGGCATGGTGGCCGAGAACAGCACGACCTGCTTCTCTTCCGGGGTGGCCTCGAGGATCTTGTCGACCTCTTCGGCGAAGCCCATGCGCAGCATTTCGTCGGCCTCATCAAGGACCACGTACTGCAGGTCCGAGAGGTCCAGGGAACCCTTGTTGATGTGGTCGATGACGCGGCCCGGGGTGCCGACGACAACCTGGGCGCCGCGGCGCAGGCCTGCAAGCTGCGGGCCGTAGGCGGATCCGCCGTACACGGGAAGGACGGTGAAGTCGCCCATGTGCTTGGCGTAGGAGGTGAAGGCCTCGGCGACCTGGAGCGCGAGCTCACGGGTCGGGGCAAGAACCAGGACCTGGGTCTTGCGTGCGGTGCCGTTCAGGTCGGCAAGTTCGGCCATCTTGGACAGCGCGGGAAGGGCGAACGCGGCGGTCTTGCCGGTGCCGGTCTGTGCAACGCCGACGACGTCGCGGCCTTCGAGCAGCAGCGGGATGGTCGCAGCCTGGATCGGGGAGGGCTTTTCATAGCCCAGATCGGAGACGGCGGCGAGGACGCGGCCGTCGAGGCCCAGATCGGTGAAGAGAATCGAATCTTCTTCGGTCTTGGTTTCGGCGGTGGGCTGGTTTTCGGGCATGTCGGAAGACACGGAGAATTACCTCATTCATAGGGGCGGAATAGACCCCGTATCAACGAGGTTCCGCAGCACAATCGGACGCATCACTTTGGTCCGGCGACTCCCCTATGAAAGCAACAACCCGCACGCAATTGGCGGGCTCACACACGACGAGCTCCTGCCTCAATTATTGGGCAGAATGCGAGGGAAGCCGGATACAGTGAACACCTAATACTATCGTCCCGTGCGTAACTTGGGGGACTTAATCCCGGTGAGGTTGCGCACACGCCACTCCCAGCCGGTCTATGATGTGCCTCGATTGCGCATTTGGCGCACGTGTCACTGCCCCGCTTCGGGCTCCGGAAGCGTGCGCAGGACCTTGGCCGGCAGCGGGCGTCCGCTGGCGTGTTGGTATTCCAGCAACCGTTCGGCCTGTTCAGGGGTGGGCCCCACAAAGATATCGCGCACCCGCACCCCGTGTTCGGGCCGCGAGATCACCTCGATCGGGTCACCGGCACCGATTTTTCCGGTCCGGACCACCTTCAGGAAACAGCCCACATCCCCGCGTTCGGTGAAGCGGCGCACCCAGTTCTCCTCCCCCACGTGCCGGGCAAAGGTCGAACAGGGAATCCGCGGGCAGGTGACCTCCAGGACCACCGACTTGCCGATGGCCCAGCGCTCCCCCACGACCGCGTCAGTGGTGTCGATCCCGGAGACCCGCAGGTTCTCCCCGAACAGGCCGGCCTGAATCTCCCTGCCCAGTTCCCCGCCCCAGCGACCGGCCTCGGCCTGCGAGTACGCGTAGACGGCCTGGACGTGGCCGCCGTGGTGTTCCCGGTCCACCTGTACATCCGCGTACAGCCCCATTTTGCGCACCTTGACCGGGCCGTCGATCGGCCGCTTGTCGATTGCGGTGGTGCCCACGGGGCCGGCATCCGGCTTCAGCGCATGGACAACGCAGACCGCCTCCAGGGTGCCGGTGGCGACAGGCACTGTTTCGGGGCGGCCGGGTTCGGGGGAAATACTCATGCGATAAATCCTATAAGGCAAGGTGCAGAACCTCCCCCGGCGCGCCACGGAATCCGCACTGCGGCGTTCTTCCGGTAACCTGCGGTGCATGGAGAAGCCTGAAAACAATCCCGTGGCCGCCGAGTGAAGAACGTGAAATCGGCGCTCCCGACCTCGCTGCGTGTCGCCCGCTGGTGGTGGACCGCCGCCGCGCTATCCGCGGTGGCCTTCGCCGGCGGTTTCTTCCTCAATGCAACCGCGCGCCCCGGCAACGAGGCCCCCGGCTTCTGGGGCGCCGGCATCGCACTGGTGGGCCTCGGCCTGGTCATCGGCTTTTGCACCCTCCAGCTCTGGCGCGGGAAGCTCGCCGGCCGGATGTCCCTGATCTGGTGCGGGGTCATCGTGGGTGTCCCGCTGCTGACCCGCGGCGTGCGGGTGGGCATCTTCGGCGCGCTGCTGCTGGTGGGAGTCGCCCTGCTTTTCAGCCCCGGCACCGTGAAGTACTTCGCCCCGCAATCCAAGGCCGCCCGCGCGCAGCGCAAGGCCGAACGCCAACGCCGCAAGCGGGAAAACGCCGGCTGAACCGCCGCTTGCCGGCCCGGGCGTGTTCGCGGGCGGCAATCCATGGAAGAGTGCCTTCATGAGTACTTTTGCCATCACCAATGCGTTCATCGTGCCCATCTCCGGGGAGAACTTCACCGGCAGCCTCATCGTCAAGGACGCGGCGATCGCCGCGCTGGGTCCCGATCTGCCGATCCCCGAGGACACTCCCGTCTTTGATGCCGAAGGCGCGTGGCTGCTGCCCGGGTTCATCGATGCGCACGTCCACCTGGGCATGCACCCGGAGGGCGAGCACGAGGCCGGGTCGGACGTGAACGAGATGACCGACCCGAACATGGCGGCGGTCCGCGCCCTGGATGCCATCGACCCCTTTGACTCCGGCTTCGACGACGCCTTGGCCGGCGGGGTGACGACAGTGAACGTGAACCCCGGGTCGGGGAACCCGATCGGCGGGCAGACCGCGGCCATCCACACGCACGGTCGCTGGATCGACGAGATGGTGCTGCGGTCCCCCAGCGGCATCAAGTCCGCCCTCGGTGAGAACCCCAAGCGCATCTACGGCGCCAAGGACAAGACCCCCTCCACCCGGCTGGGCACCGCGATGGTCATCCGCCAGGCGTTCATCGAGGCACAGGACTACCTGGCCGCCCACGACCCGGCCAAGCGCGATGCGAGGCTCGAGGCCCTGGGCATGGTGCTGCGCCGGGAGATCCCGTGGCGCCAGCACTGCCACCGCGCCGACGACGTGGCCACGGCCCTGCGCCTGGCCGCCGAGTTCGGCTACGAGCTGGTCCTTGACCACGGCACCGAGGCCCACGTCGTCGCCGACGTGGTCGCCGAGCGGAAGGTGCCGGTGCTCATCGGCCCGCTGTTCACCACCAAGTCGAAGGTCGAGCTGCGCGGCCGGTCGCTGGCCAACCCGCGCCGGCTCGCCGAGGCCGGGGTCGAGATCTCGATCATCACCGACCACCCGGTGGTCCCGATCAACTTCCTGGTCCACCAGTGCACGCTGGCGGTGAAGGAGGGCCTGGATCCCGGGACCGCGCTGCGGGCGATCACCCTGAACCCGGCGAGGGTGCTGGGCTTGGCCGACCGCCTGGGCTCGCTGGAGACCGGCAAGGATGCGGACCTGGTGCTGTGGAGCGGGGACCCGCTGGATGTGATGTCCCGGGCCCTGCGCGTGTGGATCGGCGGGAAACAGGTCATGGAATACGACGCGGCTACCCGCACCCCCGTCGTGGCACCGCGCAAGGTCGTGCCCGAGTAGGCGGGCGCAGAGGACGGGGCCGCGCCCCGGGGGTGAACTGCTCCCCCGGCGCGCGGCCCCCGTTTGGTTTCGGCCCGCTGCCTACAGCTTGGCGAAGGCCTGGTCGAGGTCCGCGATGAGGTCCTGGACGTCCTCGATGCCCACCGAGAGGCGCAGCAGGTTCACCGGCACCGCCAGCTCGGTGCCCTTGACCGAGGCGTGGGTCATTTCCGAGGGGTAGTTCATCAGCGACTCGATGCCGCCCAGGGACTCGGCCAGGGTGAACACGCGGGTGGCCTCGGCCACGATGCGCGCCGCGTCCTCGCCGCCGGTGAACTGCACCGAGACCATGCCGCCGAAGTCGCGCATCTGCGCCTTGGCCAGCTCGTGGCCCGGGTGCGACTCGAGGCCCGGGTAGTGCACGGCCTCGACCTCGGGGCGCTGCGCCAGCCACTGGGCCACGGCCATCGCGTTTTCCGAGTGGGTGCGCATGCGCACGCCGAGGGTCTTCAGGCCGCGGGTGGTCAGGAACGCGTCCATCGGGCCGGAGACCGCGCCGACGGCGAACTGGATGAAGCCGATGGCCTCGGCCAGCACCGGGTCCTTGACCACGATGGCGCCGCCGACCACGTCGGAGTGCCCGCCGATGTACTTGGTGGTGGAATGCACCACGACGTCCGCGCCCAAATCCAGCGGCTGCTGCAGGTATGGGGAGGCAAAGGTGTTGTCCACCACCAGCAGGGCGCCGGCGGCGTGGGCGATCTCGGCGATGGCGGCGATGTCGGAGATGCGCATCATCGGGTTCGACGGCGTCTCGACCCAGACCAGGCGGGTCTTGTTTGCCGCGACGGCCGCCTTCAGCGCCTCGTGGTCGGACATGTCCACCGGCGTGTTGCCGATCCCCCAGCCGCCCAGGACCTTGGAAATCAGCCGGTAGGTCCCGCCGTAGGCGTCGTTGCCCAGCACGATGTGGTCACCGGGTTCGGCCAGCGCGCGGATCAGCGAGTCCTCGGCGGCCAGGCCGGAGGAGAAGGAGAAGGCGTGGGTGCCGTTCTCCAGCGCGGCCAGCTGTTCCTGCAGGGCGTCGCGGGTGGGGTTGCCGCCGCGGCCGTACTCGTAGCCGGCGCGCAGGTTCCCGATGCCGTCCTGGGCGTAGGTCGAGGAGAAGTGCAGCGGCGGGACCACGGCCCCGGTGCGCGGCTCGAATTCCTGCCCGGCGTGCACGGCGCGGGTGTTGAATCCTGGGATGTTCTCAGTCATGTCTGGGAGCCAACTTTCTTAGTGGGTGAGGTAGGTCAGCAGGTCGTGGCGGGTGATGACCCCGACCGCGGCCCCGTCGTCGGTGACCAGCAGGGCGTCGTGCTCCGAGAGCCGTTCCTTGGCGCGGTCGATGGTTTCGTGGATGCCGATCAGCGGCAGCGCGGTGGTCACCAGCGGGCCCACCGGGTCGGTCAGGGCGATCTCGTTGCGGAAGAGCTTTTCGGTCAGCGTGCGCTCGTCGATGTAGCCGCGCACCTCGCCGAGGCGGACCGGGGGCTCGGCGGAGAGCACCGGCAGGGCCGAGACGCCGTATTCGTTCATCACGCCGATGGCGTCGCGGACGGTCTCCTTCAGGTGCGTGTGGACCAGGTCCGGCAGGTCCTTCGGCTTGGCCGCGAGCAGCTGTCCCACGGTGTCCGCCGAGTCGTCGCGCAGGAAGCCGTAGGAGCGCATCCAGGAGTCGTTGAAGATCTTGCCCAGGTAGCCGCGCCCGCCGTCGGGCAGGATCACCACGACCACTGCCGCCGCCGGAAGGTCCTTGGCCGCCTGCAGTGCCGCGACCACCGCCATGCCGGAGGAACCCCCGACCAGCAGGCCCTCTTCCTTGGCCAGGCGGCGGGTCATCGCGAATGCGTCCGCGTCGGTCACGGCGATGACCTCGTCGGGGACCGCCGGGTCGTAGTTGCCCGGCCACATGTCCTCGCCGACGCCCTCGACGAAGTAGGGGCGGCCCGTGCCGCCGGAGTAGACCGAGCCGTCCGGATCGACGCCGATGACCTTCACCGGGCCGGAGGAGCGGTCGGCGGAGATTTCCTTGAGGTAGCGCCCGGTGCCGGTGATGGTGCCGCCGGTGCCGGCGCTGATGACCACATGGGTCAGCGTGCCGTCGGTGTCGTTCCAGATTTCCGGACCCGTGGACTCGTAGTGGCTCTCCGGGGCCGCGGGGTTGGAGAACTGGTCGGGCTTGTACGCCCCGGGGATCTCGCGCACCAGGCGGTCCGAAACGCCGTAGTAGGACTCGGGGGAATCGGGGGCCACCGCGGTGGGGGTCACCACCACCTCGGCGCCATAGGCGCGCAGCACGTCGCGCTTTTCCTCCCCGACCTTGTCCGGGGTCACGAAGATGGTCTTGTAGCCCTTGAGCTGGCCGACCATGGCCAGTCCCACCCCGGTGTTGCCGCTGGTGGGCTCAACGATGGTGCCGCCCGGAAGCAGCTTCCCGTCGGCCTCTGCGTTTTCCACCATTTTCAGGGCGATCCGGTCCTTGATGGACCCGCCGGGGTTCAGGTATTCCAGCTTGACGAGGATGGTTGCCTCGATGCCGGCGGTGACCGAATTGAGCTTGACCAGCGGGGTGTTCCCAATCAGGTCCAGGACTGTGCGCGCATACTTCATGGCGCTCACTCTACCGGCGCCCCGTCACATTCCCGACGCCGTTCGTAGTGATTCTTCATGCGCTGGAAGGGCCGGTGCCGATGAGAGTATGGATGCATGCCCCTTACCCCTTCGACCCCGTTGCCGGCATGCGACGCGCAGGCCTCCTGGAGGCCGCACGGGCCCTATTCCCTGCGCCAGTCCCTGGGCATCCTGCAACGCGGCGCCGGGGACCCGGCCACCCGGGTCGGGGACACGGGTGCATGGTTGTGTTTCCACACCCCTGCCGGTCCGGTCACCCTGTTGGCCACCCGTTCGGTGGGACTGCATGCGGAAGTCTTGCTCAGGGCCTGGGGCCCGGGATCCGCACACGCGGTGGAGCGCGGCCTGCACCTGCTGGGGGCCTATGACGACTGGAGCACCTTCGATTCCCCGGAAACCAGGGTTCGGTTGCACCCGGTCGTGGCCAGCAGCCGGAAATCCAATCCGGGGCTGCGGTTCCCCTCCACCGGGCGCATCTTCGATGCCCTGCTTCCGGCGATCCTGGAACAGAAAGTCACGGTGCTCGAGGCCAACTTCGCCTGGCGCTACCTCTGCCTGGCCGTCGGCGAATTGCCCCCGGGCCCCGCCCCGTCCGGCATGCGCCTGCCGCCGACGCCGGCGGCCGTCCGCTCGCTGCAACCGTGGCAGTGGCACCAGGCCCGCGTTGATTCCAAGCGTTCGGCCACAGCGCTCCGGGCCGCCGTGGCGGCCCCCGCCCTCGAGCGCTGGGCATTGCTGGAGCTGGGGGCCAGACGGGAGAACACCATGGGTGCCGGAACGTTGTCCGCGGCGCTGGCATCGCTTCCCGGCGTGGGACCGTGGAGCATCGCCGAGGTCCCGCAGCGCACCCATGGTGCCGCGGACCACGTCTCGGTGGGCGATTTCCACCTCGCCGCCTTCGTCGGGCAGGTGCTCACCGGACGCCGGGTCGACGACGCCGGGATGCTCAAGTTGCTGGAACCCTTCTCCGGGCATCGCCAGCGCGTGGTGCGCTTGATCGGGTTGTCCGGGCACCGCAAGCAGGCCTTTGGCCCGCGCCTGGCGCCGATGGACCACCGGCGCCGCTAGGGCGCCGGGGAGAAAGCTACTGGGCCTGGGCCTCTTGCTCGGCGATCTGTGCGTGCACCTGCTGCATGTCGATGCCCTTGACGGCCACAACCAGGTCATCGAGCTGCGAGGCGTTCATCGCGCCGGGCTGCGAGAAGACCAGCACCTTGTCGCGGAAGGCCATCAGCGTCGGGATTGAGGTGATGTTCGCGGCGCGTGCCAGGCCCTGTTCGGCCTCGGTGTCCACCTTGGCGAATTTCACATCGGGGTACTTCTCGGAAATGTCGTCATAGACCGGGGCGAATTGGCGGCAGGGTCCGCACCACGCCGCCCAAAAATCCACGAAGACAATGTCATTTTCTTCCAACGTCGTCGTGAACTCAGACTCGGTGATATTGATAGTAGCCATATACCAACGGTACCGCGTGAAGCAGGAGTCGCCGCAGTCGGCACTCGGATTTTGGCTTCCCCACGCCGTTTTCACCTCCCCGTCACGACCACGGGCAACAAGTTATCCACAATCTATTCCGGCAGCCCCCATCCATGCGCACGCCTCCGTATGCTCAAGGAAATGCCACAGCCGACCAAGGAGGCAGCCATCCACCAAAGCATCGGGCGAAGCGCGGGTCTTGTGGTCCCATCCGGTTCGCCAGCCAGGCCCGTTCCCAGGGGGAAACAGCGGGCGCCACGGATAACAGGAAGGATGCATCCTGACCCGGACCGCGTAGAGACGGATGCGGGTCGGCTGCCAACTCGGATATGACACGCTGCACCTTGTTGCTGATTACGACCGGGGAATCCGGGCGGAAGGCCCTCTCCGAAGGAATGCTGCTCGCGGAGCGCTACGTCGACGCACTGCCCATGGATTTGGCCATCGTTGAATCCACGCCTTTTGCGGTTGCCCCCGCACTGCGGATCCAGGAACGGGTTTCATTTCCCGGCCCGCTGGAAGACACCACGGCCGCGGCCACTGCCGTTGGGCCATTGCAGGCCATCTGGAATGGCAAGCGGTGGCTCACCCCCGGCTCTTGCCCTCCCAGGCCGAGGGAAGACAACGGGGCGACGGAATGGCAGTGGGCGCACTATCACGCAGTGTTGTCGGCCCCGCGCGATTCCATCATGTTGCTCTGGGACATCTATGTGGTCCCGATGAGCGAGAAGTTGGCCGCATGAATCTTGGGTGGTGGGCATCGCCCGACTTAGGGATGTTGAGTGGGTCACATTCCGGAACGAAGCCCGCCGCCCGACTTCCAATCAGGCCCCCACCTGCAGCAACGCGGTCCGGGCACGAAAAAGCCCGTGTTCAAATCTTGTGGATTTGAACACGGGCTTTGTTCATTCGGTGGCAGATACTGGATTCGAACCAGTGAAGGCGTTGCCAGCTGATTTACAGTCAGCCCCCTTTGGCCGCTCGGGTAATCTGCCGAATTGTTCCCTTCGGAACGAGTAGAAACTCTACCCGACTATTTCCCAAGAGTGCAAATCGAGGGTTCGACGGCGCGTCAGCACATGGTTCCTCCGGGCATTTGGGGCGCCCCGGTACTCTTGTAGGCAAAGCACAATCACTACCCAAGGAGGCTCACATGGCGAGCGATTCAACTTTTGATGTTGTCAGCAAGGTTGACAGCCAGGAAGTGTCCAATGCACTGAACCAGGCGCAGAAGGAAATAGTCCAGCGCTACGACTTCAAGGGCATCGGCGCCGAGATTGACTTCAGCGGCGAAAAGATCCTCATGAAGGCAAACTCCGAGGAACGCGTCAAGGCGGTTCTCGACGTCTTCCAGTCCAAGCTGGTCAAGCGCAACATCTCACTGAAGTCCCTGGAAGCCGGAGAACCATTCGCTTCGGGCAAGGAATACCGCATCGAGGCCGAGATCGTTGAAGGCATCGCCCAGGATGTGGCAAAGAAGATCAACAAGTTGATCCGCGACGAGGCCCCCAAGGGTGTGAAGTCCACCATCCAGGGTGACGAACTTCGCGTGTCTTCCAAGTCCCGCGACGACCTGCAGGCAACCATGACGCTGCTGCGCGGCTTTGAGGAAGCAGACCTGCAGTTCGTGAACTTCCGCTAAGCGAAGTTCTTGATCGTGCGGCTCCGCCGCGGACAACGGGAGGCTGTCACCACCAGAGGTGACGGCCTCCCGTTGCTTTAGGTGCGGCACCGCGGCAGCCATCAGCCAAACAGGCCCTGCCCGAGATATTGGCCCTCCCGCACCCCCGGCGGGACGGCGAAGAGCCCGGACCCGGTGTGCTTCAGGTATTCAACGAGCGCATCGTTCCTCGCCATGGCATTTTGCATCGGCACGTAGTGCGTGCGCGGATCCACCACGAACGCTATGAAGAACAGACCCGCATCCAGGCGGCCCAGGCCATCGGAGCCGTCGGTGTAGTTGAAGCCGCGGCGCAACATCTGCACGCCGCCGTTGGCCGAGGGGTGGGCCAGCGCCACGTGTGAATCCACCGGCATGATTGGCCCTCCGCGCCCCGCCATGGCAAAGTCCGGCTTGGAGAATTCAGTGCCGCCGGACAGCGGTGCACCCTCGCGCTTGGTGCGGCCGAAGATGTTTTCCTGTTCGCGCAAGGACGTCCGGTCCCAGGTTTCGATGTGCATGCGGATACGGCGCGCCACCATGTAGGTGCCGCCGTTCATCCACGCCTCAGCGCCGGTGGCGCCATCGACCCAGACGTGTTCGTCCAGGGCCTTTTGCTCCTCCGCCTTCAGGTTTGCCGTGCCGTCCTTGAAGCCGAAGAGGTTCCTCGGGGTGGCCTGTGCGGTGGACGTCGAGGAGGTGCGGCCAAAACCGATCTGGGACCACCGCACCCGCGCCCGGCCAAAGGCAATGCGCGCTAGGTTCCGCACCGCATGGACCGCCACCTGCGGGTCATCCGCGCAGGCCTGGACCACGAGGTCTCCCCCGCTGCGGGCTTCCTCCAATGCATCGCCGGGGAAGTGCGGCAACGCGATCAGCGCCGCGGGAATCCTTCCCTCCAACCCGAACCGCGGGCCGTGCGCGTCCGCGAAGAGGCTGCGGCCAAAGCCCACGGTGATGCTCAGGTGGCTCGCCGACAGGCCCAGGGCCTCGCCGGTGTCCTCCGGCGGCGCATCGTAGCTGCCCCCGGTGGCCCCGGACTCCCCCACGTCAGCGCCGCGCATCAGCTGTTCGATGGCTGCCGTCCATTCGGTGAGCAGGGCAATGAGCTCCCGCCGGCTCTCGGCGGTGACGTCAAAGGCCGCGACGTGCATGCGATCCTGCGCCGGTGTGGCGATGCCGGGTTGGTGGGGGCCATGGAATGCCACGACGTCGCCGGCGGGCTCCTGGGCGGCACCGAGCTTGGCGTGCCCCAGGGCACCGGCGGCAACCCCGAGCCCGCCGGCCCCCGCCGCGACCAACAGGGAGCGCCTGCTGGGCAAGGCCCGCCCCGACCCTTCCTCCGGAGCCACGTGATCTCCCCCGGTACCCGCCGTGGCGCTGGCCTTGCTGCGCATTGTCCCTACTTCACCACGGCGGCGGTCAGCCTGGACAGCGGCTCGGCCAGCGCGTCGACCGCGGCGCTGAGTTCCTGCACCTGTGCCCGGTTGAGCTTGTCATAGAACACGAATCCCTCGCCCACCTTGTGCTGGTCGAGCAGCTTTTGCAGTTCGTCGAATTTCTGCTGCAGCGAGGCGTCCAATTCCGCGTCGGAATCGGAGAGCAGCGGCTTGAGGTCCTCGTAGGCGATGCGGGCGCCATCGATGTTTGCCTGGAAATCCCAGAGGTCGGTGTGCGACCAGATTTCCTCCTCGCCGGTCACCTTCCCGGTGGCGACCTCGTCGAGCAGTTCCTTGGCGCCGTTGGCGAGCTTGTCCGGGGTGTAGGTCAGCTCGCGGGTGCGCTTGTAGAGTTCCCCGGTGTCGGCGACCATCTTGGCGGCCAGCTCCGAGCGTTCGGCGTCGCTCATCGCCTTGTATCCGGTGGCCGGCGGCCAGAGGTCCTTCTCGGCGCGGTGCCAGCCCGTCCACTCCTGTCCCTCTTCCAGGTCCGCCTCGCGGGCGTCCAGGATCGGGTCGAGGTCGCCGAAGGATTCGGCGACAGGTTCGATGCGCTCCCAGTGCATGCGCACCACGGGGTACAGCTCCTTCGCGGTGGCCGTGTCCCCGTCGGTGAAGGCCTTGGCGAATTCCCCGGTGCCCGTCACCAGCTGCCCGGCCTGGTCCTTGACGTAGGCGGCGTACAGCGTGACGGCCTGCCGCTGCTTCTCCGCCCGGTCGGTGCTGATGTTCTGCCCCTCGGGTGCGGCGCTGAGCACCAAGTCGGCGCGGATGCCGTCGCCCACCATTCCGGGTTTGCAGGCGGTGACGTACTTTCCTTCCGGTGCCACCACGATCAGGTCCCGGGTCAGTCCGGGGCCGATGTTCTCCACCTCGCCAATGACGCGCAGCCCGTCCTCGGCCAGGAGGTAGAACTCCGTGACCCGGTTGCCCTCGTTCTTCACGTTGAAGGTGACGGTTCCGCCGGGTGCGGTCGCAGTGGAGAGCGTGCAGGAGTCCTCGCTGCTGGTGACCTGGATGGGCCCCTCCCCATCAGCCTCGGGGGTGGTGCCGGTGCAGCCGGTGACTGACAGCGCCGCCACGGACAGTACCGCCGTGAACCGGAGCGGGCGAGCGATTTTCATGGGGTCCTCGGGTGTGGGTGGGTCACGGACGGGTCAGACGGAAAGCCGCGGCGGGATTGTTGCCCGCTTGGATCCATTGTGGGTGCGAACCCTGCGGAAATAAAGGGGATCGTCGGCGGCGCGACGCAGGCGATCCGGGTGACCCGCCGGGACGGCCGGTTGATGCGACACGAAAAACGGTCCCGGGCCAAGGCCCGGGACCGTTGCTTGGGTTCCGTGGTGGTGCGGGCTACCGTCAGTAGCCTAGGGACTGGCCCGCCATCTTTTCCAGCCGGGCCACGCGGTCGTCCATCGGCGGGTGCGTGGCAAAGAGCTTCCGGGCACCTGCAAAGGGGTTGGCGATCATCAGGTGCGAGGTGTTCACCAGGCGCTGGTCGTCGGCCGGCAGCGGGGCACGCTGCACGCCGCCCTCGAGCTTGCGCAGTGCCGAGGCCAGTGCCAGCGGGTCGTTGGTCAGCTTGGCCCCGTCCTCGTCGGCATCGTATTCGCGGGTGCGGCTGATGGCCATCTGGATGACGGTCGAGGCCAGCGGAGCCAGCAGCGACATGGCGATCAGGGCGATCGGGTTGGAGTTGCGTCGGTCGCCGCCTCCGAAGAAGAGCATCATCTGCGCCACCGAGGTGATGACACCGGCAACGGCCGCGGCCACCGAGGAGGTGAGGATGTCCCGGTTGTAGACGTGCATCAGCTCGTGGCCCAGCACCCCGCGCAACTCGCGTTCATTGAGCAGGTGCAGGATGCCCTCGGTGCAGCACACCGCGGCATTTTCCGGGTTGCGTCCGGTGGCGAAGGCATTGGGCGCGTTGGTCGGGGAAACATAGAGGCGCGGCATCGGCTGCTGGGCGGCAATGGAGAGCTCGCGAACGATCCGGTGCATGGCAGGCTGTTCCGCCTCGGTGACCGGGTAGGCCTGCATCGAGCGGATCGCCAGCTTGTCGGAATTCCAGTAACCGTAGGCCGTCGTTGCCACGCCGATGAGGGCGAAGATCCAGATAAAACTGCTGCTTCCGGTCCCGGACGCCAGCAGGGCACCAATGGCCAGCAGCAGCGCGAACATGCCGCCAAGCAACCCCGCCGTCTTCAGGCCGTTGTTGTGATTGTGCACTGTGTTTCTCTCCTCGGGGTACGGTTCGGCCGCGTCGTGCCGATTGTTGGGTCCAGTCTAGTGAACGTGTCTGGGAGCGTGCTTTGTTCCCGCCGGGAGCACCGCTCAGGGCTTCGGTTCCCGCGCGTCGTAGCGCAGGAACCCGGGCTCCCAGCGCATCAGTGCGGCGGCGGCCGCAATGCACGCAATCCCGCCGAGAAGTAGCGTCCAGCCTTCGCCGATGCCGCCGGCGACGGAACCGGAGAGCATTTCCCCCAGCCGCGGCCCGCCGGCGACCACCACGATGAAAACCCCCTGCAGGCGCCCGCGCAGGTGATCCGGGGTGGCGGTTTGCAGGATGGTGGTGCGGAAGACCGAGGAAACGGCGTCGGCAACGCCGGCCAACGCCATGCATGCCGCGGCCGGCCAGATCCAGGCACCGGCGGTGCCGTCGGGCGGAACCGGGCTGCGGGCGGCCAGGATGACGACGGCACCGAAGAGGCCGATGCTCGCTCCCCAGGCACAGACGCAGATGAACACCGCCACGCCGTGGCGGTGGATCCGTCCCACGGGCCCGGAGAACAGTCCCGCCAGGAAGGCACCCATGGCCGTCGCCGCCAGGAGGACGCCCATGGTCAGCTCGCCACCGCCGATCAGCACGGCCCCGATGGCGGGAAGCAGCGCCCGGGGTGCGGCCAGGACCATGGCCGCCAGGTCGATCAGGAAGGTCATGCGGACATTGGGCTGGGTGCCCAGGAACCTGAACCCCTCGATGACCGACCGCAGCCCGGCCTTCGCCGGCGTTCCCTCAGGCGGCAGCGAGGGCAGCTTGTAGACGGACCACACGGCGGCGCCATAGGTCAGCACATCGATGGAGTAGGTCCAGCCGAACCCGATTTGGGCAACCAGCAGCCCGCCGAGCAACGGCCCGACCATCTGGGCGATGCCGAAGGTGACCATGTTCAGCGAGTTGGCCGCCGGCAGGGCCTTGAGCCCGACGATGGCCGGGATGATGGCCCCCCGGGTGGGCTGGTTGATGCCGCCGGCCGCGGAGTGGACGGCCACCAGCCCATAGAGCACCCAGACGTTGTCCACGCCCAGCCAGGCCTGGGCAGCAATGGCGGCCGTGGCGGCCCACAGCACCAGCGCCGAGGCCAGCGCGACCTTGCGGCGGTCATGGGCATCGGCGATGGAACCGCCGTACAGGCCCGTCAGCACCAGCGGCACCAGCGCGAAGGCGCCCAGCAGGCCGACGTAGAGGCTGGAGCCCGTCAGGGCGTAGACCTCGAGGCTGACCGCCACGAGGGTGAGTTGTCCGCCGACAGCCGAGAGGGCATTGCCGATCCACAGCCTCTTGAAGGCGGGGCTTTCGCGCAAGGGGGTCAGGTCGGCAAGGAGTCGGGCCACGGATCGAGTCTAGCGACAGCGGCCGCAACACGCCGACCCTTATCTTGACAGATTCAAAATAAGACGGTGGAATGGATCACATGGACTATTCGGCACGGATGCGGGAACTTGGACTGCGGGTCACCCGCGGCCGCCTTGCCGTGCTCGAGGCCCTGGAGCACCATCCGCACTCCTCGGCGGAGAGAGTTGTCACCGCGGTCCACCGGGCGTTGCCGGATGTTTCCATCCAGTCCGTCTACAACGTGCTTAATGATCTGACGGAACAAGGCATGTTGCGACGGTTCACTCCCCCGCACTCCGCGGCCCTCTATGAGACCCGCGTCAACGACAACCACCATCACGCCATTTGCACCAGCTGCGGCAGGATCGAAGATGTGGAATGCGCGGTGGGCCACGCCCCCTGCCTGACCCCGTCGGACAGCCACGGCATGGAAATCCAGATTGCCGATGTCCTTTACCAGGGCATCTGTGAAAACTGCAGGAAAACCGGCGCGGCCTAGCCGCCCGTCGGAAATCCGGCAGAAGAGTTACCAACCCACATGAAGAAGGAGAATCTCTTGAGCGAGAACTTCACCACCACCCAGAGCGGCGCCCCGGTTGCCAGCGATGCCCATTCGCTGACCTCCGGCCCGGACGGCATCACCGCCCTCCACGACCGCTACCTCGTCGAGAAGCTTGCCGCGTTCAACCGCGAGCGCGTGCCGGAGCGCAACCCGCACGCCAAGGGCGGCGGGGCCTTCGGTGAATTCACCGTCACCGAGGACGTCTCGAAGTACACCCGCGCGGCCGTCTTCCAGCCGGGCGCCAAGTCCGAGACGCTGCTGCGCTTCTCCTCCGTGGCCGGCGAGCAGGGCTCCCCGGACACCTGGCGCGACGTGCGCGGGTTCGCACTTCGCTTCTACACCACCGAGGGCAACTACGACGTCGTGGGCAACAACACCCCGGTGTTCTTCATCCGCGATGGGCTTAAGTTCCCCGACTTCATCCACTCGCAGAAGCGCCTGGGCGCCTCCGGCCTGCGCGATGCCGACATGCAGTGGGACTTCTGGACCCACTCCCCCGAGTCCGCACACCAGGTGACGTACCTGATGGGCGACCGCGGCCTGCCGACCTCCTGGCGCGAAATGAACGGCTACGGCTCGCACACCTACCAGTGGATCAACGCCGAGGGCGAGCGGTTCTGGGTGCAGTACCACTTCATTTCCCGCCAGGGCGTGCACAACATGTCCAACGAAGAGGCCGAGAAGCTTGCGGGCTCCGACGCCGACTTCTACCGCCGCGACCTGTTCGACAACATCGAGGCCGGCAACTTCCCGACCTGGGACGTCAAGGTCCAGATCATGCCGTACGAAGAGGGCAAGACCTACCGCTTCAACCCGTTCGACATGACCAAGGTCTGGCCGCACGCGGACTACCCGCTGATCCCGGTTGGCCACTTCACGCTGAACCGCAACCCGCGCAACTTCTTCGCCGAGATCGAGCAGGCGGCATTCTCGCCCTCTAACCTGGTCCCGGGCATCGACATCAGCCCCGACAAGATGCTGATGGCGCGCGTGTTCTCCTACCCGGACGCCCAGCGCAACCGCATCGGCACCAACTACAACCAGTTGCCGGTCAACCAGCCGCACGCGGCCAAGGTGAACAACTACATGCATGAGGGCTCCATGCAGTACCACTTCAACGACGCAGACGCCCGCGTCTACACCCCGAACTCCTTCGGCGGCCCGGCGGCACAGCCGGAACGTGCCGGCGAGGGCGGCTGGGAGACCGACGGCGAGATGGTTCGCGCCGCGCAGACCCTGCGCTCGGAGGACGACGACTTCGGCCAGGCAGGCACCCTGTACCGCGAGGTCTACGATGCAGCTGCCAAGGAACGCTTCCACGCGACCCTGCTGGGCCAGTGCCAGGGCATCAGCATCGAGTCCATCCGCGAAGGCTTCTTCCAGTACTGGACCAACGTTGATGCGAACCTCGGCGCGATCCTGCGCGAGGCCTACGCGGCCGGCGTTGCGGGCTCGACCGATGGCGCCGCCGAAATGGCCGGCAAGGCCTAACCGGCCTCCGGCTCCGGCCGCCACCGGTGAAGCGGCCCGGTCTCCTGCGGGAGGCCGGGCCGCTTCGCCGTTAAGCAAGAACAGGGACCCGTATTTTCCGCTACTTCGAAAAATACGGGCCCCTGCCCACCTATAGCTTAGCCCCGTGAGATCCTGACCATTTCCTCGCGTTCGACAACCTTGATGCGGGCGCGGTCCACCGGGCCGTTGGAGGTCGGCGTCGGGGTGGCCGCCGCGCCCAGGGAAATCTCGTGCGCGTCCAGCTTCTTCCAGCCGTCCCAGGTCGTGTATTCAACGCCGCGGGACTCCAGCAGCTCGATGATTGCGTCCTCGTCGGGGTTGGAGGCAACCGGCAGCGACAGTCGGTCCTCGAGCAGGTTGCCGATGGTCTCCAGCGCATCTCCCTTGGTGTGGCCGATCAGGCCCACGGGTCCGCGCTTGATCCAACCCGTGGCGTAGAGGCCCGGCACGTGCGCGCCGGCGGCGTCAAGCACCCGCCCGCCCTCGTTGGGGATGACGCCGCGCTTCTCGTCGAATTCGAGCTCGGCCAGCTCGGAGCCGAGGTACCCGATGGCCCGGTACACCGCCTGCACCGGGTAGTCGATGAATTCCCCGGTGCCCTTGACATTGCCGGTGCCGTCTAGTTCCTGGCGCTCGAACTTGATTCCGGTGACCTTGCCATCCTCGCCGGTGACCTCGATCGGGTTGTGCAGGAAGTGCAGGTGCAGGCGGCGCGAGGCGCCGGTGTCCTGTTCCTCGACGATCCAGTTGGTCAGCGTGTTGACCATCGTCTTGACCTGGTTGTTGGACTTGATCAGCGCATCGGAGGCCTCGTCGAACTCGAAGTCCTCGGGGTAGAGCACGATGTCGACGTCGCGGCTGTGGCTCAGTTCGCGAAGTTCAAGCGGGGTGAACTTCACCTGTGCCGGTCCCCGGCGTCCGAAGATGTGGACGTCGGTGACGGGCGAATCCTTCAGGCACTCAAAGACGTTCTCCGGGATCTCGGTGACCAGCAGGTCCTCGGCGTGCTTGGAGAGCACGCGCGCCACGTCCAGGGCGACGTTGCCGTTGCCCAGGACGGCGATCTGCTTGGCCTCGAGCGGCCAGGTCCGCGGCACGTCTGGCTGTCCGTCGTACCAGGAGACGAAGTCGGCGGCCCCGAATGACCCTTCGAGGTCGATTCCCGGGATGTCCATGCGGGCGTCCTTGATGGCGCCGGTGGCGAAGATGACGGCGTCGTACATGTCGCGGATGTCGTGCAGCGTCAGGTCGCGTCCGTAGGTCACGTTGCCCAGGAAGCGGATGTCCCCCCGGTCAAGGACCTTGTGCAGGGCATTGACGATCCCCTTGATCCGCGGGTGGTCCGGGGCCACGCCGTAGCGGATCAGGCCGTAGGGAGCGGGGTAGGCATCGAGCAGGTCGATGCTTACCTCGAATTCACGCTCCGCCTTGGTGAGAATGTCGGCAGCATAGACGCCAGCCGGACCTGCCCCGATGATGGCGACACGGAGCGGGCGAACTGCTGAATCGGACACGAGGGGTTCCTTCCGGAGAATGATCATTCGGGCGCGCAAATAGCGCACGCCACGCTAGTCTAATTGGCCGCGGCCACTAAACGTGAACCGGTGTGGGCATGCTCACCCTCCCCGGGGCCGGACCCGCGCGAATCGGGCGCCCGGCAGCGGGGGCCCCACGGGCCCGTCATCCCGGGCACCCGGCGCGCGATAGGCTCGGTTGCGACGCAGGCTGCGCCCCGGCGCGACGCCCGGCACCCGTGCCGGGCACGGCGCCTGACTCCGGCCCACGGCCGACACCGACCAGCGTGAACGCCCCGCGGACACGCACACCCGGAATGGAAACCATGCAAACGCGGTTGAAGCGACCATGACCCAGATGCCCTCCCCGGCAACGACGACCACCGCGGCTTCGAGCGCCCCCGCAAACGAACGCCATGCCGGGCTGCTCCAGGGCCTGGGCGCGTACGGCCTGTGGGGAATACTGCCGCTGTACTTCCTCACCATTTCCATCGCCTCTCCCCTGGAAATCGTCGCCGGCCGGATCGTCTTCTCGGTGGTGTTCTGTGCGGTCCTGCTGCTGGCGACCCGGAATTGGCGCCGCTTCACCGCGCTGGGCCGCGACCGCCGGGCGATGGCACGCCTCGCCGTGGCATCGGTCCTCATCGCGGTGAACTGGCTGACCTACACCTATGCGGTGCTCAACGGGCACGCGGCGGAGGCGGCGCTGGGCTACTTCATCAATCCGCTGGTGTCGATCGCCCTGGGCGTGGTCTTCCTGAAGGAAAGGCTGCGCCCGCTGCAGTGGGTGGCCATCGGATTCGGCCTGGCCGCCGTCACGACGCTGTCGTTTGCCTACGGCAACGTTCCCTGGGTTGCGCTGGTCCTGGCGTTCTCCTTTGGATTCTATGGCTTCGTGAAAAACCGGGTGGGCCGCACCGCCACCGCACTGACCTCGCTCAGCATGGAGACGGCGATCCTGGCGCTCCCGGCGCTCGGGTTCATGGCGTGGCTGGTGGCCACGAACACCGACACGGTGCTTTCCTCCGGGCCCGCCCACTTCTGGCTGATGGCCTCCAGCGGAATCATCACCGCCGTGCCGCTGCTGCTCTTCGGGGCGGCCGCGCGGCGCCTGCCGCTGACCACGATTGGAACGCTGCAGTTCCTGGCCCCCATCCTGCAGTTCATCGTGGCCCTGGTGGTCTTCAAGGAACCCATGCCCCCCGAACGCCTGATCGGTTTTTCGCTGGTCTGGGTCGCGGTGATCCTGCTCTGCATCGACATGGCCCGCCTGCCCCGCCGCATCGTGCCGGTCAAGGTCGGCTAGGGCGCGGCACGAAAAAAGAAGCGGGCCGGCGGGTTGTCCAGGAAACTGGACAGCCCGCCGACCCACTTCCCGGTCCTGCCGGGGACCGGCTAGGCGTTGGCGCGGATGGCCTTTTCGAGGACCTCGAACGCCTCGGCCAGCAGCTCGTCGCCGATGACCAGCGGGGGAAGCAGGCGGATGACGTTGCCGTAGGTTCCACAGGTCAGGATCAGCACGCCCTCGGCGAGGCAGTCGGCGGCGATCTTCTTGGTGATCTCGGCGTCCGGCTCGATGCCGCCGGCCTTGACCAGCTCGATGGCCACCATGGCGCCGCGTCCGCGGATGTCGCCGATGGCCGGGACCTCGGACTGAAGCTTGCGCATGCGGGTGAAGAACTGCCCCTCGATCTCGCGGGCACGGGCCGAGAGGTCCTGCTCTTCCATGAACCTGATGGTCTCCAGCGCCGCCGCAACCGCAACCGGATTGCCGCCGTAGGTGCCGCCCAGGCCGCCGGGGTGGACCGAGTCCAGGAGATCGGCCCGGCCCACGATGCCCGAGAGCGGCATGCCTCCGGCAATCCCCTTGGCCACGGTGATGATGTCCGGGACGATGCCCTCAATCTCCGAGGCGAACCAGGCACCGGCGCGGCAGAAGCCTGCCTGCACCTCGTCGGCGACGAAGACGATGCCCTGTTCCCTGGCCCACTCGGCCAGGCGGGGGAGGAAGCCGTCGGCCGGGACGATGAAGCCGCCCTCGCCCTGGATCGGCTCGATGATGATGGCCGCGATCTGGTCGCCGCCGATCTGCTTTTCCATGGCCAGGATGGCGCGCTCGGCGGCTTCCTTGCCGGAGATGTTCGGGTTCTCCTCGCGGAACGGGTAGCTCATGGGCATGCGGTAGATTTCCGAGGCCAGCGGGCCGAAGCCGCGCTTGTACGGGGCGGCCTTGGCCGTCAGGCCCATGGTCAGGTTGGTGCGGCCATGGTAGGCGTGGTCGAAGGCGACCACCGCGGTGCGTCCGGTGGCCACCCGGGCCACCTTGATGGCGTTTTCGACGGCCTCGGAGCCGGAGTTGAAGAAGACCGCCTTCTTGGCGTGGGTGCCCGGGCTGATCTCGGCGAGCTTTTCGGCCAGCTCGACGTATCCCTCGTAGGGGGTGACCATGAAGCAGGTGTGGGTGAAGCGGGCGGCCTGCGCTGCAACCGCGGCCGCGACCTTTTCGTTGGACGCGCCGACCGACGTCACCGCGATGCCCGAGCCCAGGTCGATGATGGCGTTGCCGTCGACATCCACGATGATCCCGCCGTCGGCGTCCGCCACGTAGACGGGCATGGCAGATGCCACGCCCAGTGCGACGGCGTTGGCGCGGCGGGCCGCGAGCTCCGCCGACTTGGGCCCGGGGAATGCGCCGCCGATGTGTCGCTTTTGCTCGATGCGATAGGTGATGTCCATGAAGGTTCAGTCCTTTCCCGGACCTGGCTGCCGGTGCCGGGGCCGTTGCGGTCCGGGCACCGGGGCACCCTGGAACCCGGTGTGTTGGTGGTCTCTACTACCCAGTAGCCTATGCCGCGCGCCACAGCGCCCGCCAGTGGAATTGGCACAGTCGGAATCCCGGATTCCAGTGCAAATGCACAGGCCGCCCGGGCGCCGGCCTCACACACGACCGGCCCGGTGAGGCGGCAGGAAGTTCCTGCCGCCGCACCGGGCCGGTCAAGGGGCTGACGTGTGGTTACACGTCGTGTTGGCTAAAGCTCCGGGGCGATCTCCTCGGGCAGGTGGCCCTCGTCCTCGGGGTGCCGGGACAGGTTGACCAGGGCGAGCCCCAGCCCGCCCCACACGGTCAGGATGGAGATCACCAGAAAGGTGATTGCGATGGGAGTCATCGTCCTTCCTCCTTTTCTTCCGCGGCGATCAGGGCCGCGTATTCGGGATCGTGGTGCAGCTTGGATTTGGAGCTCCACGGGATGAGAGTGAGCACCACGGCCACGACAACAAGCGCGGCGGCCATGCCCCAGCCGAAGACCCCGACAAACCAGGTCGGGTAGTCCTCGTAAGTTGTCGCGATCTTGGAAATGAACTCGTTGATCAGGATGTAGCCCAACACCACAGGGGCCACCACTGCGACCAAGGCGATCCAGACGGAGCGCATGCGCACCGAGGAGACCCTGTTCAGGTGGTCCGAGAGCATCGGCAGCTTGCGCAGGAACCAGGCAACCAGGATCACGGCAACCAGCGCGCCGGCCAGGATGCCGAAGCTGTTCACAAAGGCATCGAAGGTGTCAAGCAGATACAGGCCGGTGGCCGTCGGGAAGAGCAGCAGCGAGATGAACGCCACCGGGATGCTCACTGCCAGCGAGGCCTTCACGCGCGGCCAGCCCAACTTGTCCTGCACCGCGGCGACAATGACCTCCAGGATGGAGATCAGCGAGGTGATACCCGCGAATACCAACGAACCGAAGAACAGCACGCCCATCAGCCCACCCAACGGCGCCTCCGAAACGATCGTCGGGAAGGCGATGAAGGCGAGCCCGATGCCGGGCACCGCGACGTCGCCCACGGTCGAGCCCGCGGTGAACGCCATGAAGCCCAGGGCCGCGAAGACACCGATGCCGGCGAGGATTTCAAACGCCGAGTTGGAGAACGCGACGACCATGCCCGAACCGGTCAGGTCGGTCTTGCGCTTGAGATAGGAGGAGTAGGTGATCATGATGCCGAAGGCCACCGAGAGCGAGAAGAAGATGTGTCCGTAGGCTGCCGCCCACACGCTGGGATCTCCCAGTGCGGCCCAATTCGGGGTGAAGAATGCGTTCAGTCCGTCGATGGCCCCGGGCAGGAACAGCGACTGGGCCACGAGCAACACGAACATCACGACGAGCAGCGGCAGGAAGAAGCCGTTGGCCCGCGAGATGCCCTTGCGCACGCCGGCGACCATGATGCCGATGACGGCAACCCAGGTGAGCAGCAGTGGCCAGAAAACACCCGGCACGAAGTTGAAGCCGACGTTCACCGTCTCGGAGACCTCGAGGAACTCGCCGGTGAAGAAGGCGCCGGGGTCGTCGCCCCAGGCCTGCGTCACCGAGAACCAGGTGTACATCGCGGCCCAGGCAATGATGACCGCGTAGTAGATGGCGATGATGAAGCAAACGAGCACCTGCCACCAGCCCAGGACCTCGGCGCCGCGGTGCATGCGGCGGTAGGCCAGCGGCGCTGAACCGCGGAACTTGTGCCCGATCGCGTAGTCGAGGAAGAGCAGCGGGATGCCCGCTGACAGCAGTGCTGCCAGATAAGGAATCAGGAAGGCGCCGCCTCCGTTTTCGTACGCGATGTACGGGAAGCGCCAGATGTTCCCGAGGCCGACGGCGGAGCCGATGGCGGAGAGGATGAAGAGTTTGCGCGAGGAGAAGGTCTCCCTGCCGACGGGTGCCGCCAGTGGCGTCCCGCCCGAAGATGCTGTGGTCATGCACCTACGTTAACCCACTGGTGAGCGTGGCCACAGGTCACCGCGCGCTTTATCTCCCGCTGCCGCCGCCTTCTGTCGTACGAATGCACAAAAACTTTCATAGTATTGGTGCATGGCCATCACCCTGTTGAAACTTCTAGAGTCCAAGAGCCTCGGGCTCAAGGCGCACACGGACTTTTCCGCCGTGGGTGAGACCCCCATCGAATGGGCGGCCGTCACCGAACTGCGCGACCCTTCCCCCTTCCTCACCACCGGGGCCATAGTGCTCACCACGGGCCTGCGGCAGACCACGATCGCCAACCAGGAGTCGTTTGTTCGGACGGTTCATGCGGCCGGCGTCCTGGCCCTGGGGTACGGGACCGGGCTGAGCCACCGCTCCGTGCCCGCCGCCGTGATCCGCGAGGCGACCGAGCTGGGCCTGCCGGTCTTCGAGGTTCCCTACGAAACACCGTTCATGGCCATCACCAAGCTCATTGCCGATGCGCTGAACGCCGACCACCTGCAGCGGCTCGAGCAGCTGCTCAAGGGCCACCAGCAGCTGGCCTCCACGCTGCTCACCGGCGGCCTGCGGGCCATGCTGCACGAGCTCTCCCGCATGCTGGGGACCGCGGTGGCGCTGACCCAGTTCGCCGCGCGGATCCACGGGCCGGAACTGGGTGAGGACTCGTGGCACGAGGTGCCCATCGCCACCGGACTGCGGGACAAGTGCACCCTGCACCTGGCCGAGCCCTACGGGCACGACGGCCTCGTGGACTACGCCCAGGGCCTGATCGGGCTGGAACTGGCCAACCAGTCGCGGCTGCGCGAATCCACGCGGCTGGTCGCAGGGCAGGCGTTCTCGGACCTCCTGGCAGGAACGCTCACGGGCTCCGAGGCCAACGCCAGGCTGCAGGGAATCGGCGTGGCACCCAGCCAGCCGCACTCGGTCGTGTTGGTGGCAGCGGCTCCGGGCCAGGAAAAGGCCCTGCGCACCCTGCCCGTCCCGCCGGAATTCGATTACGCGGTCTCGGCCATCGTCGATGACAGGCTCGCGCTGGTCGTGGCGCTGCACGACGGAGCGCCACTGGCCGACGGGATCGACAAGTACCTGCAGGGGGCGGGCATCGGGGCGCGCGTCGGTTTCGGCGGCGGCTACACCCAGCCCAACGGCCTGCGCTGGAGTTTCTTCGAGGCCATCGAGGCGCTGCGCCACGGCGAACGGCTGAACACCCCCTCCAAGCTCTCGCTGACTTCCCTGCTGCTCGCGGCCCGCGACGTGCCGCTGCATGCCCTGGCGCAGGAGGCCCTGGAACCGCTGCAGGCCTTTGACAAGAAGCACTCTGCCGAGTTGTTGGGCACATTGCGCAGCTACCTGGAACTCGACGGGAGCGTCGGGGCCGTGGCCGATGCCCTGGGATTGCACCGCAATACCGTCCGCTACCGGCTGCAGCAGATCAGCGAGCTCTCCGGCTACGACCCGACGAAAACGGCCGACCGCGTGCAATTGTGGCTCGCGCTCACGGCCATGGACTTGAACTAGCACCCCGCCCGATAGAATGGGTGACATGGCTGAAATGTTCCTTGAGAAGTTCCGTTCGCTGGTTCCGTTGTACCTTGAGGACGAGTGGCAGGTTGAGGACGGGTTGACCGAGTCCGAGCTCGACGACGCCCTGTCCCTGGTCCCCTCCCCCATCCCGCTGGTGCTGCGAGAGTTCTATCTGGCATTGGGCGGCTGCGAGGACCTGATGGAGGCGTACCATTACTTCTTCGATCCCGACGAGCTGGAGGTCGAGGACGGCTATCTCCTGTTCCTGGAGGACGAAGAGGAAAAGTACGTGTGGGGCATCCGCGTGGACCAGCTCGAGGTCCCCGACCCGATTGTGTACCGCCGCCAGAACGCCCGCGGCATCTGGAAGAGCGAAGAAGGAACCTTCAGCGAATACGTCCTGGACATGTTCAGCTGGGTTTTTGACGAACTATCCCCCGAACTGAACAACTAACCATCGTTCATGGACGGGTTGTGGAAATCGCACGCTCCGCAAGGCTACCTCTGCCCGTTTTGCGAGTTGCTCGCCGGCGGAGTGCTCTCCCCGGGCAACCGATGCGCGCCCAGTGACCTGATCTACCGCACCGAGTCCGTCGCCGTCATCATGGCGTGCGACGGCTTCGGCCCCTACGGCGGACACGCCATGGTCATCCCGGCGGACCACCACGAGGCCCTTTACGACCTGCCCGACGAGGTGGCGGCGAACATCATGCTCGAAACCAGGCGCATCGCCCTGGCCATGAAGCTGGCCTGGAACCCCGAGGGAACCAGCACCCGGCAGCACAACGAGCCTGCCGGAAACCAGCATGTGTGGCACTACCACCAGCATGTCTTCCCGCGCTTCCCGGACGACAACCTCTACGGGCACCTGCGACACCCCGTCCCGGTGGAGCAGCGCGCGCAAAAGGCCGCCCAGTTGCGGGCGGCCCTTGGCGAGGGGAACCTTTGGGGAGAACGCCCCGAAAGGTTCAGCTTCTAGTTGTCGTCTATGCGCCTGCCCTAGAGTTCGCGTGTCACCACGGCATCGGCAAACGCCGCCAGCGACTCCTTGACGGTTCCCTCCGGCAACGGGGCCAGGGCCTCGATGGCGGCATCGGCCCAGTGCCGGGCAACATCCCAGGCCTGCGTGGTGGCGGGGTTTCCCGCAACTGCCTGAACGGCACGGGCAAGGGCCGCATCCTCGGTCAAATCGCCGTCAACCAATTCCAGCACCGCTGCCGCATCCTTGTCACCGCCGGCGGCGGCATCGCGCATCAGCAGGATCGGCAGCGTCGGAACGCCCTCGCGCAGGTCGGTGCCCGGGGTCTTGCCCGAACGGACCTGCGCGCCGGTGACGTCGATGACGTCGTCCGCCACCTGGAAGGCCACGCCGACCTTCTCGCCATAGGAGCGCAGCACCTCGACGTACTGGCCCACGCCGCCGAAGAGTGCGCCGAAGGCCCCGGAGGTGGCCAGCAGGGATGCAGTCTTGTCGGAAATCACGTTCAGGTGGTGCTCGATCGGGTCGTCGCCCTCGCGCGGCCCCACGGACTCGTGCAACTGGCCCAGGCAGAGGCGCTCAAAGGTGCGTGCCTGCATGGACACCGCCTCCGGGCCCAGCTCGGCGCCGATCACCGAGGCGCGGGCGAAGATCAGGTCGCCGGTGAGGATCGCCACGGAGTTGCCCCAGACCTCGTGGGCGGTGGGTGCACCGCGGCGCAGCGGCGCGGAGTCCATGACGTCGTCGTGGTAGAGCGTGGCCAAGTGGGTCAATTCCACGATGGCGGCGGCCTTGATGACGTCCTCTGTCACGCCCTCGCCCAGCAAGGACGTGAGGATCACCAGCAGCGGCCGGATGCGCTTGCCCCCGGCCTCGACGAGGTGGCGGCTGGTGGCATCGATGAGCGGGTCGGAGTTGGCGATGGCGTCGCGCAACAGCTTTTCGACCTTGGCCAGGCCGGTGGCGATGGCCGGGCCGAACTCGGGGTCCTGGGCGATCAGGCCGAAGCCGCCGGGGAGGTTGACGGCCGCGGCCAGCACGCCGGTCTCGGGGTTCAAATCAAAGGAGTCGTGCACGCCGTGTCCGGCAGCTGTCCAGTTTGTCTGGGAATCGGTCACTGTTCTAAGACTTACTATCTCTCGACGGTCGGCTCCAGCCGCGGCACGTGGCCGATTCTGGGTGCTGGTCGGTAGGCACCAGCTGCTCTAGTACATGGATCACTCTATCGCCATTCATTGCCCGGCCATCCAATGTGCCGGGATCCTGGCAGGTCGGACGCCGGGCGGCGGCCCGCGCTGCGGGACTAGGCCAGGGGCTTGGTGGCCCGGTGCACCGCCACGATGCCGCCGGAAAGGTTGCGGTAGCGGCATGATTCCCAGCCCGCGTCCTCGATCCACGAGGCCAGCCCGTCCTGCGCCGGCCAGGCGCGAATGGACTCGGCCAGGTAGACATAGGCGGTGGGGTTCGAGGAGATCTTCTTGGCCACCGGAGGAAGGGCGCGCATCAGGTACTCGGTGTACACGGTGCGGAACGGGGCAAAGGTCGGGTGGGAGAACTCGGCGATGACCAGGGTTCCGCCCGGCTTGGTGACGCGCAGCATCTCCGCCAGCGCCTTCTTCGGCTCGTTGACGTTGCGCAGGCCAAAGCTGATCGTGGAGGCATCGAAGCTGTCATCGGCAAAGGGGAGGTTGGTGGCGTCCCCGGCGACGAAGTCGATGTCGGGTCGGCGGCGCTTGCCGACCTTGAGCATGCCCTGGGAGAAATCGCACGCGACAACGCCGATGCCGGCATCCGCGTACGGTTCCGAGGAGGTGCCGGTTCCGGCGGCCAGATCAAGGACCCGCTGGCCGCGCTTGGCACCCACCGCATCGACAACGATCTTTCGCCATCGGCGGGTCTGGCCCATGGACAGGATGTCGTTCATCACGTCATAACGCGGGGCAACATCATCAAACATGGCTTGGACTTCTTCGGGGCGCTTTTCCAGCGATGCACGGCTCACCTTTTCATTGTCGCAAAGTTCCGGGGCTAGGGGAAAACGTCCCGTTCCCGGGAACGCGGGTGAGCGGCGCCACTGCGCCTCCATGGCGGCCGTTTTCCGGCGGTAAGCTTGGCAGACCATGACTTCCCAACTTTCCGCCGCCTTGGGGGCCCAGGCCCCGGGCACAGTACCTAGCCTGCGCTCGATCACGATCCAACGACCTGCCATGAGCGAGCACGGCCTGCTCGATTACGTCGTCCGCGACGATTCCCTGGTATGGTCACGCCGTGGCGAGGGGACCGTCGGTTTTGGCCAGGTGGCGCGCTTTGAATCAACAGGCGCCGAGCGCTTCGCCGAGGCGCGCGCGTGGTGGGATGCGGTGGCCGCCGCCGCCGCCGTCGAGGACAACGTGAACCAGTCGGGCACGGGGCTAATCGCCTACGGGGCCTTTTCCTTTTCCTTTAGCAGCTCCTATGTCTCACGGTTGATCGTTCCCAGGATTGTCGTGGGCCGCAACGACGCCTGCAGTTGGATCACCTACACCGTCGCCGATCCCGGGGCCGAGCTGAGCGTGGAAGCAGCAGAGGCGGAGCTGGCGTCATTGCTGGAGGACTACTCCCCCGAACACGAACTGGACACCGGCATCGACCGGCTCGTCGCCGGGCAGATTTCCGAGGAATCCTATCTGGAGTCCGTGCGCAAGGGGGTCTCCGTCATCGAGTCCGGCGCCGTCACCAAGCTGGTCCTGGCCCGTGACGCCGTTGCCGAACTTGGCTCGCCGATCGCCGTGGCCCAGGTGCTGCGCCAACTGGCACTTCGCTACAGCGATTGCTGGACCTATTCGGTGGACGGGCTCATTGGTGCGACACCGGAAATGCTGGTCCGGGTGCGCGGCGACATTGCCGAGGCCCGCGTGCTGGCCGGCACCCTGGATCGCGCCACCGCCCCCAGCGGGGACGCGCACTACGCGCACCGCATGCTCCTCGAGGACGAGAAGCAACGCCATGAGCACCAGCTGGCCATCGACTCGTTGACCGAACAGCTCGGCCCACTGTCCTCGGGCATGGACGCGCCCGACGAGCCGTTCGTCCTGCAGCTGCCCAACGTCTGGCATCTGGCATCGGACGTGAAGGCAACCCTGGCCATCCGGGCGGACGGTTCGGTGCCGAGCATGCTGGATTTGACCGAGGTTTTCCATCCCACCGCGGCCGTGTGTGGGACTCCCACCAAGGAGGCCGGCTTGATCCTGCGTGAGCTTGAGGGCATGGATCGCGGACCTTACGCCGGTCCCGTGGGTTGGATCGACACACGCGGGAATGGTGAATTTGGCATCGCCCTGCGTGGTGGAGTGATTGAATCCCCGACCTCAATTAGGCTCTACGCGGGTTGCGGCATCGTCGCCGCCTCCGACCCGGCCGCAGAACTAGCGGAATCATGGGCCAAGATGCGTCCCATGCGCGAGGCGTTGGGCATTTAGCCACTGGATCGAGTCCAGACAACAATTGCACAACGGGACTTGTTTACCCATAGAAAATGAATGTAGCCTGTGAGGCACATCTCATGGGTCTGCGCTTCCGGTTAGAATGATCACCAACGCAAACCCTGCGAGCGATCACCAAGAGAAGGATCACACTCCATGCGGATTACATCAACTGTGCTCAAGTCATTGGCTGTAGCGGCCGTGGGGGCCCTCGCATTGACTGCCTGTGGCAGCAGCGACACCCCCGCTGCGTCGACGGATGCCAACGCCCTCAAGCTGATCAACGCCGGCAAACTCACTGTTTGCTCGGACATCCCGTACGAACCATTCGAATTCGTGAAGGACGGCAAGAACGTCGGTTTCGACATGGATGTCGCCGCCGAAATCGCCAAGGACATGAAGCTCGAGCTCAACGTGATCGATTCAAGCTTCGACTCCATCGAGTCCGGCCTCTTCAGGACCCAGTGCGACGTCGCGATTTCCTCTGTATCCATTACCCCAGAGCGCAAGGGGAACATGGACTTCTCCACCCCCTACATGGATGACGACCTCACCCTCGTTGCCAAGGAGGGCTCGGGGATCACCGATCTTGAGTCCGCCAAGGGCAAGAAGGTCGGCGTGCAGCAAGCGACCACCGGTGCCAAGTTCGCCAAGGAAAAGGGTCTTGAGGCCATCGGCTACGAGGACTCGGGCCTCCAACTCGCGTCACTGAAGGCCGGCACCACCGTGGCATCGCTGGGTAACCAGTCGGTATTGGGCTACGCCATCAAGAATGATCCATCGCTCAAGCGCGTTGCCGATTTCAAGACGGGAGAACAGCTGGGCATTGCAGTCCCGAAGGGCTCGGCGGCCATGCTGGAGCAGGTCAACACCTCGCTCAAGCGACTGACCGATGACGGTTCCCTGGCCAAGTTCACCGAGACCTGGTTCGGCGCGACCAACTAACATCAGCAACGCTTGATGCACGTACTCAGGCGAGGCCCTGGCTCCCGATCGGAACCGGGGCCTCTCCCCCTTTCACGGAAGGCTTCCATCCCATGGCCATGACAACACGTCAACGCGCCCGGTTAAGCAAACTCATCCAGATCGTCGTTTTCTTCGGTGTCATTCTCGCCGTGGTGCTGCAGGTCGACTGGAAAGTATTGAGCGAACAGTTCTTCGCGTTCGACAAGCTTGGCCCCATTTTCCCCGATCTGCTCACGATCGGCCTGAAGAACACCGTGTACTACACGGCCATATCCTTTGCCTTCGGCCTGACGCTGGGCCTGCTTCTGGCCCTGATGAAAATGGCCACCTTCGCCCCGTACCGCTGGTTCGCCACGGGATTTATTGAGTTCTTCCGAGGCATCCCCGCGATCTTGGTCCTCATCACCTTCGGATATGGCGTGCCGACCGCGTTCCCGGGCACGAGCTGGCCTCAGCCGGTCATCGTCATGGTTTCACTGGGCCTGGTTTCGGCAGCTTACATCGCCGAGACATTGCGTGCCGGTCTCCAGGCCGTGCCGAAGGGGCAGATCGAGGCAGCCCGCTCGCTGGGCATGCCGGCATGGCGTGCCATGGTCACCATCGTCATCCCACAGGCATTCAAGATCGTCTTGCCGCCGCTGACCAACGAAATCATCCTGCTGACCAAGGATTCGTCGCTGGCATTCATTCTCGGCGCAACCGCGGCACAGTACGAGATGACTAAGTTCGGACGCGACGGGATCGCCTCGCTGGGTGCAGGCATCACCCCGTTGATCGTGGCCGGCGCACTTTACCTCGTGATCACCATTCCATTGAGCCTCATCGCTCGAAAGTTTGAATCCCGTTCCGCACGGACGAAGCGATAGGGAACCTCCTCATGACTGACAACACCAACACCCCAGGCACGTTCAAGGCCTCAGGCGTGGACATTCGCGGCTTGCACAAGTCCTACGGCGACAACGAAGTACTCAGGGGCATCGACCTCGAGGTCAAGCCCGGCGAGGTAGTGTGCCTGATCGGTCCTTCGGGTTCGGGCAAATCCACCCTGCTTCGCTGCGTCAACCTGCTGGAGCAGCCCAACGCCGGAACGATCCACGTCGGCGGCTTCGACGCCACCGACCTGGACGTCAATCTGGACAAGATGCGCCAAAAGGTCGGCATGGTCTTCCAGCAGTTCAACCTGTTCCCTCATCTGACCGTCATGCAGAATTGCACGGTGGCGCAGACCAAGGTGCTCAAGCGCCCCGCGGCCAAGGCCAGGGCGGTTGCCTCGACCAACCTGGGTCGAGTGGGGCTTGGTGACTTCGGCGACCGCTTCCCGGACCAGCTCTCCGGAGGCCAGCAGCAGCGCGTGGCCATCGCCCGGGCGCTGTCCATGGACCCGACGCTGATGCTCTTTGACGAACCTACCTCTGCCCTTGATCCTGAGACCGTCGGAGAAGTGCTTGCCATCATGCGCTCGCTGGCCAAGGCCGGCATGACCATGCTGGTGGTGACCCACGAGATGTCATTCGCCAAGGAAGTCGCCGACCGGGTGATCTTCATGGACGGCGGCGTCGTCGTCGAGCAGGGGCCGGCCAAGGACGTCATCGGCAACCCGCAGCAGCCACGCACCCAGGACTTCCTCAAGCGCGTCCTCGATCCCACCCACGTGGAGATCGCGGAGTAGCTCGCTCAACAGCCGAGGGGGCGGCCAGCATCCATCCGGATGCCGGCCGCTCCTCTCGTTAACCCGCGACCCTCTGCTTGGGGAATTGGCCTCGCCACAACAAGTGGGGCGACCAAAAGCCAACTCGCGTTCACGCGCAAAGCAGCGTGGCCGGCACCCCGTTTTGGGGATGCCGACCACGCCATTTCATGTAGTCCCAGCGGGGGCACCGACTCGCCGCTACGCGGGAATCGGTTGGTCCCTATTTCAGGGCGCCCGCGGTCAGCCCGGCCTTCCAGAAGCGTTGCAGGAACAGGAAGAGCAGCAGCAGTGGAATGATCGAGACCAGGGCACCGATGACTACCAGGGCCATGGGAACCTTGCCGTTGGAGGCGAACCAGGACACCAGACCGACCGTGACCGGTTGCAGTGAGGAGTCGTTGATGACCATCGCCGGGAGCAGGTAGTTGTTCCAGATTTCGACGAAGTTGAAGAGGAAGATCGTGACCAACGCCGGCATCATCATGCGCAGGCCGATCCGGAAGTAGATCCCCACCTCTCCCAACCCATCGATTCGCGCCGCCTCGATGACCTCGTCGGGCACGGACTGCGCGGCAAAGACCCTGGACAGGTAGACGCCGAAGGGGCTGACGATGCTGGGCAGGATGACCGCCAACGGGTTGTTGATCAGCCCGACCTCGGAAAACATCAGGTAGAGCGGAAGGGTAAAGAGGATCTTGGGGATCAGGACGGCTGCAAGCACCACGCCAAAGACGACTTCTCTGCCGCGGAAGCTGTACTTGGCCAGCGCGTAGCCGGCCATGGAGGCGAGCAGGGTCGCTACGAGGGCTCCCACCCCTGCGTAGAAGATCGAGTTGAGGATCCAGCGCATGAAGATGCCGTCGCGGGAAGACAGCAGCTCGGCGACGTTGCTGCCCAGGTGCATTCCGTTGAACCAGAATCCGGGCGAGGAGAACTGCTCCCCCATGGGCTTTGACGCAGCGACCAGCAGCCACCAGATCGGCACCAGGAAGTAGACGGCGAAACAGCCCAACACAATGGTCACCACCAGGCGGCTGGTCAGCGACGTTTCCCGGTTGTTGCGGGGGTTCGAGCCCGATCCCCTGCCGAAGTTCCGGCCGGCGCGTGTACGCCCGGCGGATACCGCCGCGCCTCTGGTTTCGGTGTCGGTCGAGGCCAAGGTGTCATCTGCCGCTAGTTGTGTGCTCATGCGTCCGAGCCTCGGTTCGTGATCTTGAAGAAGGTGATGGAGAGGATGCCCACGAGCACCGCGAGAATCACCGAGGTGGCTGCGGCGTACGGATAGTTCTGTGCGGCTGTGGCTGCCTGGGCGGCCATGATCGGGGTGAACGACGAGTCGATGGAACCGCCCGAGACGCTTTGCAGCACCTTGGGCTCGTTGTACAGCTGCGCCGTGCCGATGATGGAGAAGACCGCAGTCAGGATGAGTGCCGGGCGCACCATGGGAATCTTGATGTGCCACGCGATGTTCCAAGCGGAGGCGCCGTCGATCTTTGCCGCCTCGAGGATTTCCCCGGGGATCGACTGGAGGGCGGAGTAGATGATGATCATGTTGTAGCCCGTCCAGCCCCAGGTCACGATGTTGGCAACCGACCACAGGACCATGTCCTCGCTCAGGAAGGGAATCTCGATCCCGAGGGGTGCGAGTAGGGCGTTGATCGGGCTCGAGGTGCCCGAGTAGAGGAATGACCACATGAGCGCGGCGATCACGCCGGGAACCGCGTAGGGAAGGAAGCTGGTGAGGCGGAAGAATCCCTTGGCTCGTGCCGAGCGTGAATCGATCAACAGGGCAAGCCCGGTGGCCAGGCAAAGCATGAACGGCACCTGGACCACCCCAAAGAGGAGCACCCGTCCGAGCGACTCGATGAACACCGGGTCGCTGAACGCCTTGAGGTAGTTGGTGAACGGTTCAAACACCATGGTGGGGGCCGTGAGCCCAAGACCGTCACGCTTGAGCACAAAGAGGCTGCGATAGACGGCGAAGCACAGTGGGGCCAGGTACATGCCAACGAATACCGCCACGAATGGCGCCAGCAGCAATGCCGCTGTTCGTGCCTGGCGGCCAATGGTTTTCGCCTTGGGGATCGGAGATCGGGTTGGGGTAACCACGCTCATGGTCTTGCTGCCTTCCGGTGCTTGCTACAGGGGTGGATTGCCGTGGCGGCCCAACGGGTCCGCCACGGCAATCGGACTACTCGGCGACGTTGATGCCTTGGCTCTTCATATCGTCAACCGTCGCGGTGCGGGCTTCGGCCAATGCATCGGCCAGCTTGCCGTTGCCTGCCCAGGCCTTGTTCAACCCGTCGTCAAGCTTCGTCGTGGTCAGTGGCATGTTGGGTCCCCAGGTCCAATCGGTGTTGACCTTCAGGGCCTCGTCCTTGAACACATCGAAGATCTTCTGCCCGGAGAAGTACTTGTCTTCCTTGCTCAGCTGCGGCAGGTCCAACAGCGCCTTGGCCGCCGGGTACAGGGCAGCCTTGTCGATCAGGTTGCCGTAGCTGTCCGCATCGGTGGACAGGAAGTTCGCGAACTTCCAGGCCGCTTCGGGGGTTTCACACCCCTTGAGCACCGCGGTGGCCGAGCCGCCCACGTTGCCCACCGACGGATTGGCCGCATCCCACTGCGGCATGGGGGCCACCGCCCACTTCCCGGCTCCGTCGGCCGCATCGCCCTTGAGGACTCCGGCTTGCCAAACAGCACCGACCAGGGTTGCGATCGAGCCGTCGCCCAATCCCTTGAACCATGCAGGGTCGTACATCGGCGCCTTGGCAATGGTGCCGGCGTCGACCAGTGACTGCCAGTATTCGGCAACCTTCTTGTTTTCCTCCGAGTCGACGGAAACCTTCCAGCTGTCCCCCTCGATCCCGAACCACGGTGCACCTGCCTGCCAGGACATACCGGCGTAGTCGTAGTTCGCGTACGGAGAGCTGATCTTGATCTTGGGATCGGCAGCCTTCAGCTTCTCGGCCGCGGCCTTGTATTCGTCCCACGTGGCTGGAACGTCGACGTTGTGCTTTTCGAAGAGTTCCTTGTTGTAGTACAGGGCCATGGGGCCGGTGTCCACCGGTGCCCCGAACACCTTGTCTCCGACCTTGACGCTGTTCCAGGCGAATTCAACGTATTCTGCCTGGTTGGCGGTGGCGAACTGCGAGACATCTTCAAGCGCGCCCTGCGCAGCGAAGCTGGTAAGGGTTTCGTAGCCTACCTGGCCCAGGCAGGCCGCGTTGCCGGCCTGCACCGCATTCAGCATCTTTTCGTAGCCGCCACGAGATCCGGGCTGGATTTCTTCGTACTTCACGACGATATCCGACTGGGATTCGTTGAATGCCTTGACACTGTCGGCATAGCCCGGGGCCCATCCCCAGAAGGTCAGCTCGGCCGGCGAGGCCGCTTCGGTGCTGGATGCCGCTGGAGCCGGGGCTCCGCTGGCGCCGCCGCACGCTGTCAGGGCGAGTGTCGCTGCGAGGGCACCGGCCGCGGCGATCCCCAAACGCTTGAAGCTCTTCATGTTTCCTCCAGTTGCTACCACCGGCTGGCCGGCATGTCTGTCAAAGGCTGGGACTTCGGGATTTCAACCCGACACCTGGACCTGCGCGGGATCTCTCGGAACAAGCGTCTGTGAGCCGCGCAACATTAGGCGTGAAAACCAGAATGCCATAGGTTGTTATCGATAACAAGTACCTTGATCGATTTCCCGGATACGTCCCATTTCATGGTCAAGGCTGGTTTGCATCACATAGAGTCACTTGATACGTAACACGCGCCCCCGGGCCCACGCACGCGACGCGCACTGAGAGAAAAGAAGGACTAGATGGCCCAGAAACCGCACCGCGCACCATCAATGCGCGATGTCGCCCAGCTAGCCGGGGTATCGGCGCAAACCGTTTCCCGAGTCCTGAGCGACCATCCGAACGTGCAGGCTGAAACACGCCAGGCCGTCAAGGAGGCCGCCCGAAGCCTGGGCTACCGCAGGAACGCCACAGCAAGGGCGCTGGTGACCGGGCGCAGCAACATGATAGGAGTGATCACCCTATCCTCCAGCTCGTACTCGCGCATGACCCTGATCGTCGGCATTGAACGTGAGGCGGCGGCGCGCGGGTATTCGGTGACCTTCGTGTCCATTACCGACCTCTCGGCCAGGTCGTTGGAAGCGGGCTTGAGTAGGCTCGTCACCCAGGGAGTGGACGGAATCATCACCGCTGTTCCGTTACAGGGATCCTCCGCCGAGGTCGAGAGCCTGTTGAATGAGGTTCCATCGGTGGCCATCGACTCCCCGCTCCCCGCGGGTCAGCAGGTCGCTGCCTTTGACCAGGTCCATGCCGCGAGGCTCGCGGTTGAACACCTGGTCGAGCGTGGCCACACCAATATTTGGCATGTCGCCGGCCCCAAGGACTGGGTGGAGTCCGACGCCCGGATCACCGGCTGGCGGGATGCCCTGGAGTCGGCGCAGCTGCAGGTCCCGCCTGAGATCTATGGCGATTGGAGCGCCGAGTCCGGCTATCGGGCAGGGCTGATCCTGGGGCGAATGCCCGATGTCACCGCGGTGTTCGTGGCCAGCGACGAGATGGCATTTGGACTGATCAAGGCGGTGTCCGAGCTGGGGCGTTCGGTACCCGAAGACATCTCGGTGGTCGGCATCGACGACATCGAGCTGGCGCCCTATTGCACTCCCCCATTGACCACCGTCCGACAGCCTCTGGAGGAGATCGGCCGCCATGCGGTGCGCCACCTGGACTCCGAACTCGGCGAAGACGACGGGCGCGGGCCGCGGACCGAGACCATGCTCATCACCCCCGAGCTGATCGTCCGCTCCAGCACCACAAACCGCTAAGGTCGCCAGGCTGCGCAACACACCCATTGCAAAAATAGTTGTTATCGATAACAATCGAATGACACACCAGCGTGAGTCGCGGGTGCCGTCCCGCACTGCGGCGGATGACCGGCACCGAAAATTTCGTGGCTGGGTAGCAGCTTCGAGCCAGAACCGAGGAACCAGAACGTGATCATCAGCGGAGCCATTCACTATTTTCGGACGCATCCCGAACAGTGGCGCAGCCGGTTGCACTGGCTCCGGCTCATGGGGCTCGACACCGTCGAAACCTATGTGGCTTGGAACGTCCACGAGCCCCGCCAGGGAGAATTCAATTTCAGCGGCGGCGCCGATCTGGAGCATTTCGTGGATCTTGCGGCGCAGGAAGGGCTCAAGGTCATCTTGCGTCCTGGGCCCTATATCTGCGCCGAGTGGGACAACGGCGGACTGCCCGCCTGGCTCACCTCCCAACCGGGAATTCGGGTCCGCACCCGCGACGCCCGCTACGTTGCGGCCGTCGAGGCGTTCTTTGACGAGTTGCTGCCGCGCATGGTGCCACTGCTGGAAACCCGCGGCGGCCCGATCAGCATGGTGCAGGTGGAAAACGAATATGGGTCCTTCGGTTCCGATGCCCATTACCTGGATCTCGTGCACAAGGCCCTCGTCGAACGCGGCGTGGATGTACCGCTGTTTACCTCCGATGGGCCCGAGGACCACATGCTCACCGGAGGCATGGTCCCGGGAATCGCCGCAACGGCGAACTTCGGCTCGGGCGCCGGCCCGGCATTCGCCAACTTCCGCCGGCACCGCCCGAACGACCCGCTTTTTTGCATGGAGTTCTGGAACGGCTGGTTCGACCACTGGGGCGAAGAGCACCACGTTCGCCAACCCCAGGACGCGGCCGACGCCCTTGATGAATTGCTGTCCATGGGCTCCTCGGTGAACCTTTACATGGCGCACGGCGGCACCAACTTCGGCACGGGTGCCGGAGCGAACTTCGATCCGCCCCAGGCGGTGGCCAACGGCACCTACCAGCCGACGGTGACCTCCTACGACTACGACGCCCCCTTGGACGAACGTGGCGCGCCGACGGCAAAGTTCCACGCCTATCGACGGGTGATCGCGAAGTACCGTGAGGTTCCGGCCCTTGAAGATTTCCGCGAGCCGCTGTTGCCGCCCACCGAGCTCTTCGCGGAATCCGCGCCCGTGAGCATGCGTGCCTATATGAATCTGCTCGCAACCACCGGGAACCCGGAGGTGGAGGCCGGCCATCCGCTGAGCTTCGAGGAGCTGGGCCTATCCCACGGCGTGGTCCGTTATGCCACCACGATCCCAGGTCCGCGCCGCGCCTACCCGTTGAGCATCGACGGACTCAACGACCGCGCCCACTTGGTCATTGACGGGAAGATTGTCCATGTCTTCCAACGCAACGACCAGCGAGCCTTCGAGTTGCCGGTACCGGCGGGCGGGCTGGCAATTGAGCTCTACGTCGAATCCATGGGCAGGGTCAATTACGGCAGGCTAGTCGGGGAACGCAAGGGCATTGTGGGCGCGGTGCTGCATGAACGCCAGGAGCTTCACGGCTGGCGAATGACCGCCATGGAACTCCCCCGGGTCCCGGCAGCCACATTGCTGGGCCAGGCGTCGAAGGCTTCACCACACGAGGCCGCATTCCACGCCTTCGGCTTTGGCGCCGATGCCGCGGCGGATGGGTTCATCGACATGTCGGGCTGGGGCAAGGGCTATGTCTGGGTCAACGGTTTTTCCCTGGGACGCTTCTGGGATGCAGGGCCGCAGTCCCGGCTTTTTGTCCCCGCCCCGGTTGTGCGGCCAGGTGCAAACCAGGTGCTCATCCTGGAATTGGACGGCACAAGCGCGGGGCCGCCACGGATCCTCTCGTCCCCGCACCTCGGCGAGGGAGCGGCTCCGGTGGCACCGCAGTAGCTCTTCGGTGCCCTACCGGATGACGCCAGTTGGGCCTAGCGTGTTTCCGGCCAGCCAAGTTCGTTGACTTGAGCCGCGATCCGGGCATGCATGGCGCGCAGTCCCGCTCGGGGCACCGCGACCTCGATGATGCGCCGGGTTCCCGGGGTTTGCAGCGCCCTTCTGAGCTCCTCCACGGTGTCCACCGCCAGGTAGTCCCATCCGAAGGCCGCGGCCAGCGCCTGGATCCGCACCCGGTGCGGGGTGGCAAAGAGCCTTTCGACCGCATTTGCGTAGCGCCCGGATTCCTCGACCGCACCGTGTTCGAGGGTGGAGAAGATGGCGCCTCCGGCATCGTTGAGGACCACCACATCCATCTCGGGCGTGGGCTCGCCCTCACCGATCAGCAGCCCACCCACGTCGTGCAGGAACGTCACGTCCCCGACCAGGAGCGTGGTCTTCGTCCCGCCACGTGCCTGGGCGATGCCCGTGGCGGTGGCCACGGTTCCGTCGATCCCGGCCAGGCCCCGGTTTGCGTAGACGCTTGCGACTGCCCTTTTCGCGGGCTGTCCGCAGAGGTCGGCGTCGCGGATGACGTTCGAGGACCCCAGCACGAGGTTCCCGTGGGACAACTCCCAGACCTCGCGGGCAACCACCGGTCCGTTCAGCCCCGCACCGGCGGCGATGGATGCCTGGATGGCTTCCTCTGCCCGCTTGCCCAGGCGCTCCCATTGTCCCAGCCAGCCCTCGGGGGCCACCCCGGCGAACTCCACCAGTGCGGCGGGATCGGCGACGATCCGCTCGCGCCTGCGTCCCGGTTCGAACCATGGGGCCGGTGCCGGAGACCAGAGGGCCGAGTCGATGTTCGGGTTTCCCAGCAGCATGCCGACCGGCCGGCTGAGGGTCGGTCGGCCGAAGAGGACCACGCGTTCGATGCGTGCCATGTGCTTGGCCAGCAGGGTGCGGTAGGGGCCGACGGCGTTGGGCCCGAACCGGGCGTTGGAACTTGGCTCCGCAAAAAGCGGCAGTCCCAGGGTCCTGGCGAAGTCCTCGGCCTCCGGGCCGGCTCCGTGTCCCGCAACCACCACGGTTCGGTGTTCGGACACCGGGATGTGGTTCTTCCACCCCGGCTCCGCATTCAGCTCGAGTGCAACGGGTGGGACAATGATGTTGGCCCCGAAATCCGGGAGCCTGTCCCCCGGATCGGGGATGAGCGGGTCCCGGAAGGCCACGTTGACCTGCACCGGGCCGGGAGCCGATGCCTGCGATCCGCGGACCGCCGACATTGCCTTGGCAACCAGCGGTTCCGGATCCGATCCGGCCGGGATGCTGACGCTGCGGCGCACGTGCACCCCGAACAGGTCGACCTGGTTGGTGGTCTGGTTGGCTCCGGTGCCGTGCAATTCGGTGGGGCGGTCGGCCGAGAGCACCACCAGCCCGGCCCCGACGTGGTTGGCCTCCATGACCGCCGGCAGCAGCTCCCCCACCGCGGTGCCCGAGGTGGTCACCACGGCCACCGGGGCACCTCCGGCCAGGCTGAGGCCCAGCGCGGTGAATCCCGCCCCGCGTTCGTCGATGCGCACATGCAGGCGAATGGTGCCCGCTGCCTCGGCCTCCGCCAGGGCGTAGGCCAGCGGTGCACTGCGCGATCCGGGGCAGATCACCACGTCGCGAATCCCGTGGGTCTGCAGTGCGGCCAGCAGGAGGCGGGCAACATCCATGGAGGCGAGTTCGGGAACGGAATCAGTTGGCATGCCTTCCATCCTAATTCCGTGCCCGACCAGAACCGTTCCGCCGCCATGGGCAATTGGCGATGTGGCGGCCAACATCCTGCCGTTCCCGACGGCACGCAGCCGGAAAGGCCCCCGGGCAGGCAAAAGGCCCCTGGCTGCGACGGTTCGTGAACCGCCGCCGCGAGGGGCCTTGCTCTCCGCCTACGGTGCGGAGTGGGTTACCTCCTGGGCCCGTTTCCCTTGGCCGAGGAGAACACCTGAACCACCGAGGGACGCGGGCCGTAGACCTGGCCGCGCTTTGCCTTGGAGGGGCTGAGCACGTAGTCGGGGAAGAACGACGTCGGATCCTGGTAGGTGCCGTTCTCGCCCGGGTGCTGGACGGCGACGAAGACCGAGCCGTCGCGGTCGTGGATCAACGGTCCGCAGGTTTCCGCCCCGGCCGGAACGGCCAGGAACTGCTCGACGCGTCCGCGCTCCGCACCGGTCAGCGTGACCTTGTGCAGGGCGTCGCAGTAGCCGATGGTGCCCGGCTGCCCGTCGGTGGAGATCCAGAGGTTTCCCTTGGAGTCGAAGGCCAGGTTGTCCGGGCAGGAGATCGGCGAGACCTTGTCCTTCGGGTAGCCCGAGAAGTAGGTGCTTTCATCCTTGGACGGGTCGCCGGCCACCAGCAGGATGTTCCAGCCGAATTCGGTGGCCGTCGCGTCGTTGTTGCGTTCGGTCAGCTCGATCACGTGGCCGTCGCGGTTCTTGGTGCGCGGGTTCGCTTCGTCCACGGTCGCCTTGCCGGTGGTGTTGCGCTGGGTGTTGTTGGTCAACGCAATGTAGAGCTTTCCGGTGACCGGGTTCGGCTCCACATCCTCGGGACGGTCCATCTTGGTGGCACCGACCTTGTCGCCGGCCAGGCGGGTGTAGACGAGCACTTCCTCCACGCTCATGTCCGGAACCATGGAGGCGCCGTCCTTGACCAGCGGGATCCAGCTGCCCGAGCCGTCGAATGCCCCGTCGGAAGGCACAGTGGCCGAGCCGTCGATCTGGGCCGCCGGGGAATTGCCGGAGAACTTGGCGACGTAGAGGTCGCCCTCGGAGAGCAGGGTCATGTTGTGCTTGCGGTCCCCGCGGCGGTACTTGGCCTTGGAAACGAACTTGTAGACGTAGTCGAAGCGCTCGTCGTCGCCCGAGTAGGCAACGACGCGGCCGTCGGCGGCGATGCGCACGTTGGCGCCCTCGTGCTTGAAGCGTCCCAGCGCGGTGTGCTTCACCGGGGTGGAGGACGGGTTCTGCGGGTCGATCTCGACGACCCAGCCGAAGCGGTTGATCTCGTTCTCGTAGCCCGGGTTGCGGGCGGAGAAGCGCGGGTCCACGTCCTCCCAGCCGCGTTCGGTCGCCTGGTCGGCAATGCCGTAGCGCGCGTCGGTGGACGAACCGGTGCCGCGGAAGTACTGGTTGAAGTTCTCCTCGCCGGAGAGCACGGTGCCCCACGGGGTGGTGCCGCCGGCGCAGTTGTTCAGGGTGCCCAGCACCGTGCGTCCCTCGGGATCGGCGACGGTCTTGAGCAGGTCGGACCCGGCGGCCGGGCCGTCGACGGCGAAGGGGGTGGTGGCGGTGATGCGGCGGTTGCGCTCGCCCCCGCGGACGTAGGTCCAGGGGGTGCCGCTCTTGACGCGCTTGACCTCGACCACGGAGAAACCGTGGGCGGCCATCGCGATCTTCGCGGCCTCGGCCTTGTTGGCGGCGAACCAGGCCGGATCGAACATCAAGTCTTCGTTGGTGTATTCGTGGTTTGCCACCAGCACGCCCGAGCGGCCCGAGTACTTGTCCACGATGATGTTCAGGTAGTCGTTGTTGTAGCCGAACTGGCCGGCCTGGCGCTTGGCGCTCTGCGCGGTGATGTCGAATTGCGCGGTGTTGTGGAACAGCGGATCGCCCCAGCGGATGATCGGCGCCCAGTCGTAGCCCTCGGGCACGGTCATGGCGTCGGTGGTGCGCGGCACCGGGGCGATGGCCTTGAAGGCCAGCTTGCCGCCCCCGTTGGGGGCCACCACGGTGTCGGCCCGGGCAGCGGAGGCGCCAACGGTCTCGACGCCGACCACCAGAGCGGCGGATGCCACGGCCCCCAAGCCGAGGATGGAGCGGCGGCTCAGTGCCGCGTCGGCAATGTCCCGGAAGTAGCCGTTGTCGCTGGTGTTGCAGACGTCTTTGGCGCACGCGTTGCCGCACTTGAAGTGGCAGGTCGCGGCATCGCGGTTGCCACGGGTGTGGCCGAGCATGGGAAGGAACGTACGTGTGAGGCTCATGGTTTTCTCCGTGCAACGCTATCGAGTGGATGACTTCGGCTCTTAGCGTTCCAGCCACCGGTGAGCGACGGGCCGCCGCAGGGTTAACGGCGGGTGACCGGGAGGAGTCGTTTTCGGCCCGCGGGACTGAATTGTGAGGTGGATCTCGCCCGTTGCGCGTGTCGCGGCACCGGCCGGGGACCGATACCTGCCTCGGTCAGGCGCCTGCCCGGCGCAGTTGTTCGTGGCAGTCGGCCAGCCGCTGCCGCCAGAAGGCCAGGCGGCCGGCGTCGACCGCGTGCCGGCGCAGCAGCTCCGGGTCCGCGGCGATGTCCCTGAGCCGCAGTGACCCGTCGACGGCGATGAACCTGTCGGCGGTGACGTCCGCGGACAGGAGCGAGCCTGTCGCAAGCCCGCAGGCGTAGGGCAGCTCCGGCAGCGCGGCGGCCAGTGCCGCACCCTGCCGCAGGCCAATAGAGGTGTCCAGCGCCGAGGACACGACGGCGGGCAGGCCGGCGTCCCGCACGATCTGCAGGGCCCGGCGCACCCCGCCCAGCGGCTGGGCCTTGATCACGATCAGGTCGGCGGCGCCCGCGCGGGCCACCGCCAGCGGGTCGGACTCCTTGCGCACCGATTCATCGGCGGCAATCAGGATCCCCAACCCGCGGCGGGCCACCTCTTCGCGCACCCGGGCCAGGGCCTCGATCCCGGCCACGGGCTGCTCCGCGTATTGCAGGGAGAAGCCTGCCAGCGCCTCCAGCGCCTCCATTGCCGCGCCGTGGGTCCATCCGGCGTTGGCGTCGATGCGGATGGCGGCGTCCGGGAGCAGTCGGCGGACCTCCGCCACCCGGGCGACGTCCTGGGCGAGGTCCTGGCCCTTCTCCGCGACCTTGACCTTGATGGTGTGCGTGGCGTCGTAGGAGGCCAGGACGGCCTCAATGCGTTCGGGGCCCACGGCCGGCAGCGTGGCGTTGACCGGAACACTGCCGCGGACCGGATCCGGGTAGCCTTCCCATGCCGCCTCGATGGCCGAGCGCAGCCACGAGGCCGCCTCGGGGGCCCCGTACTCCAGGAAGGGCGAGAACTCGCCCCAGCCGGCCGGTCCCTCAAGGAGCAGCGCCTCGCGGTGCCGCACCCCGCGGAATTGCACCGTCATGGGCAGGGTCACCACATGCGCGGCATGGATGAGTTCGTCGAGTCCGGGCAGCTGGTTCATGGTTTCCAGCCTATCGGCAGCGACACCGCGGCGCGTCGCCGGCTGCGGGGCCCCCGGTTCCGGACGGTCGGTGTCCAGGCCCTGGCTGCCCGGCGAACCGGTGGGATAAAGCCCACGTTCCGGGCACGCGACGGCGAAATTGTGAAATCCTAGTGGCAATGAGTCCTTCCACCATGCCTTCCACGACAGTCGCCCCGGGCCGCGCCCTGTGGCCCTGGTATGGCGCGCTGGTGTTGATCGCGGCAGCCTTCTGGGCGTGCTTCACCTTCTTCGTCAACACCAAATTGGGGCAGTGGATCGACGAGGCCGCGCTGCTGGGCGGGGAGGCCTTCCTGGCGGCCGACAAGACCCGCGGCCCGGCCCTGGCCTTCCTGGACTACATGCCCGCGGCATCTGCGCTTGCGGCGGGCGCGTTCGTCCTTTTTGCCCTGGTTCGGCGGCGCGACTTCCTTCGCCCTGCGGTGGCCGGGGCACTGTTGCTGGGAGCCGCCGGCACCACCCAGCTGCTCAAGCACGTGGTGCTGGAGAGGCCCGACCTGAACATCTCGGCGGCGGCCATGAACTCGTTCCCTTCCGGGCACACCACCTTTGCCGCCGCCGCCATGGCCGCGATCTTCATCGTCACCCCGGACGCGCACCGGCCCCTGCTGGCCCTGCTCGGATGGGGGTATGCCGCGATTGCCGGGGCCTCGACCCTGGTGCTGGGCTGGCACCGCCCGAGCGACGTGATCGCCGCCTATCTGGTGGTGGCCTGGTGGTGCGTGCTGGCGGGATTGTTCCTGCGCCATGCGCACGGGAGTTCAGCGGCCCCCGGGAGCGGAGGCCATGGCCCGCGGCCCGCACCGGAAAGGTTCCTGCGGGTCCTCGCGAGCCTCGGCGCATTGGCCGTGGCAGGCTCCCTGGCGCTGGCGCTGGTGATGCCGCACCCGGCCATCGGGACCGTGGGAAACGGACCGCTATTGCTGTTTCTGGCGGTGGGCCTGGCCCTGGTGCTGGGTACGGCGATGGTCGCCGGCCTGTTCGTGCACGTGCTGTTTGCCCGTTACGGGGCTCCCATTCGCCGGCGGTTTGTCCGCGGAATGAAGTAGCCGAAGATCCCCGCCCCCAGCAGGGCCACCCCGCCGATGGCCCAGACCCCGGCGCCCAAAGTCGCCGTGGCCACGAGCGCCGAAAGCACCACCGGCCCGGCCATCGCCCCGGAGTCGGACATCAATCGCCAAAGCCCCAGGAACTTGGCCCTGCCCGCCACCGGCGAATAATCGGCGCCCAGGGTCATCACGATTCCCGAGCCGATGCCGTTGCCGAACCCCAACACCATGGCCACCGCCATCATGCTCGGCACGCTGTGGGTCAGCGGCAGCAGGAACAACGCCAGGGACATCACCACCATGCACGGCACCGCCACCCACACCCGTCCGCGCTTGTCCATGACCTTGCCGGCCGGGTAGAAGATGAGCATGTCAATGGCTCCGGAGACGCCGTAGACCAGGGAAATGGTGGCGGCGTCCAGCCCGATGTTCTCTCCCCACAGGGGAAGCACGACCTGTCGGGTGGAGCGCACCGCGGTAATGCACACGATGCCCAGCCCGATCCCCAGCAGTATCCGCCACTGGTCCTTGGCGATGCTCCACATGGATCCGCCGGCACGGCTTTGGCCCGTCTCCAGCGGTGCGCGCGATTCCAGGTCGGGGATCCGGAAACACACGATCATCGCAACCAGCATCGCGGCCATTCCCACCCAGTAGGCACCGGCGATCCCCAGCCACGTCATGGCCAGGGTTGCGGCAAAGGGCCCGATGAACACCCCGATGCGCATGACCCCGCCCAGGGTGGACATGGCCCTGGCCCTGAACGCCAGCGGGACGGCCTCGGCCAGGTAGCTCTGGCGGGCCAGGTTGAAGACGGCGCCGGCCATGCCCAGCATGGTGACGCCCACCGCAAAGAGCGCCAGGTTGGAGGGGACGATGCCCAGCACCATGCCCATCGAGGCCCAGGCGGCGGCCGCGACCATGGCCAGGCGTTCGCCGAATCGCGTCGTGAGCATGGCGGCCGGTACGTTGGAAATCAGCGAGCCGACGCCGACCAGGGTGACGATCAATGCCGCCGTGGCCAGATTGGCCCCGCGGTCCAGTGCTGACAGGGCAATGATGGGCGTCACCGCGCCCAGCCCCAGCCCGTAGAGCAGGGAGGGTGAGTACACCTTCACCGCGATCCGACGCAGGCTGAAGGGTTGCTCACTCATGCATTCATCCTACGCAACCGGTTATGGCAATAATTCACTCAGCCTTTGCAGGAAGATCGTCGACTGTTCAGGTCCGTACGGCAACAGCTCCAACTGGTAGGCGGTGGGGTCGAAGCTTCCGGCCGGCCAGGACGCCACGATTTGCTTCCCCTCCCGGATGGCGGCGAGCATTTCCCGGTGCTGGCGGCGAACGAAGTCCACGTCCACCACGTTGCCGTGCCCCGGGACGATCACCGTGTCCCGGCCGCATTGCTCCCCGAGCCTGCCCAGCAGGTCGGCCCAAAGAGCGGGGTCGGCGTCCTCGAAGTTTGGCGGGCCGCCTTCCTCGACCAGGTCCCCGGTGAACAGGATCCGGCCGCAGCGCACCAGCAGGTCCCCGGTCGTATGCCCGCTCCCCAGGCCAAAGAGCTCCATGTTGACGCCGCCGAGTTCGAGGACCTCACCGCTGTCGGCAACGATCCCGGAGGGGACGACGATTCCCGAATACGGACCCTGGCGCAGGGCCATTTCCGGTTCCAGGAACCGTACCAACTGGCGCTCCGCATCCCCGTGCCCGCGCAGGTGTTCCGCCGCGGCGGCAGTGGCGTGGAAGTCCTCCACGTCGTGGGCGGCGAAATACTTGTTTCCAAAGACGTGGTCGCCGTGGGCGTGGGTGTTGACCACCAGCAGGGGAAGGTGGGTGATCCGGCGAATTGCGGCGTACAGCCCCGCGGCCTCGCGCGGTCCGGAGCCGGTGTCGATGACCGCGGCCCGATCCTCGCCCACGATCAGTCCGGAGTTCATGGAGAAACCCTGATGGTGCATCCGCCAGCAGTGCGCGTCAAGCTGTTCAACGTGTGGCACCAGTTGCTGCATCATGGCGGGATCCCATTTCCTCGGTTCCGGTCTGCACCGGTGTAGCGGCGCTTAGCTCATTCTGCACGAAAACGCGCCGGGGCAAAATCAATTGCCCGGGGACCGCAGGCCGGTCCCCGGGGCAATCGTGCCGCACCACCAGGGAAGGGCAGGCGCTAGGGAACGGTGATCTTGATCTTGCCGAAGGGGACGGACTCATCGACGAAGGCCTGCTCGGAAACGCCGCCGAGTCCACGGATGTGGACCCCGTATTTACCCTCGGCGACCGATTCCCGGAAGATGGGCATGATCGTCTCGATGTGGAGTTCGTCCTTGCCTACAAGGTAGTGCTCGTATTCTGCAGGTAGCTTTTCCATGGCATCAGGATAGTGGGTCGGGGCCTCTTTCAATAGGGGTGGCGGGATCGCGAAGGAACACGTCATCCAGTGGATAAGCGCGGGCTCTGCCCGACTGCCACCGACACACCGGTGCCCGCGGCGAGGATTGGGGAGCAACCTGTCGCCGCGGGCACCGGTGGGCCGCGAGCCCGGGAACCGCTACAGGTCCGCGAGCACCGCGGCGGGGTTTTCCATCGCGTCCGCCACGAAGCGCAGGAACCCTGCGGCCGTGGCGCCGTCACAGACCCGGTGGTCGAAGGCCAGCGTCAATTCGGTGACCTTGCGCACCGCAAGCTCGCCGCCCACCACCCAGGGCTTGTCGATGATCCGCCCGACGCCCAGGATGGCCACCTCCGGGTAGTTGATGATGGCCGCGGAGCCGTCGACCCCGAAGACCCCGTAGTTGTTCAGGGTGAACGTGCCGCTGGTGAGTTCGGCAACGGTGGCCTTCCCGGAACGGGTGACCTCGGTGAGCCGGGCCAGCTCGGCATTCAGGCCGCGGGCGCTGAACTGCTGAGCGTTGCGGATGGCCGGCACCATGAGGCCGCGGTCGGTCTGCGCCGCGATGCCGAGGTTGATGCCGTCAAAGCCGATGATCTCGGCGTCCCCTTGGGCGTTGTGTTCGATGCGGGTGTTCAGCGCCGGGTACTTTTGCAGCCCGGCGACCACGAAGCGGGCGATGAAGGCCAGGATGCCCGGGGTGTTCTCCGGGTCCGTGGACTTCATCGAGGCGCGCAGCGCCAACAGGTTGGTCGCATCCACGTCCACCCACACCGTCGCCTCGGGGATTTCGCTCCGGGACCTGGCCATGGCCTGGGCAATGGTCTTGCGCACGCCGCTGATCGGGGTCCTGGAGGCGATGGCCAGGCCCGAGCGCGCATCGAGTTCCCCCGGGGTCGCGGCGGCGGCAGGTGCCGACGCCTGGGCGGTTGCGGTGGCGCCCGCCGGTTCCGGAGCCGAAACGGTCGCAGCCGCCGCCGTGCCCGCGGACGCCGCCTCGACATCCGAGCGCAGGACCAGGCCTCCGGGACCACTGCCCGTGACGGCGGCGATGTCGATGCCGCGATCCCTCGCCAGCTTGCGGACCAACGGGGAAATGACCAGCGGGGCGCGTCGGGGTTCGGCCGCGACGGTGCGTTGCGGCGCGGCGGGTGTTTCCGCACCGGAGCGCGGACGGCGCTTGCGCGCGGTGGCCGACAGACCATCGGGAGTCCCGTAGCCGATGAGCACGTTGCCCGAGCCCTGGCCGGCCGGGGCCTTGGTGCCTGCGCGCTCCTCTTCGCGGTAGCTCTGGGCCCTCTCGCGCACCGGCACCGTGGCCTGCGGTTGCGGCTTTGCGGCCGGCGCGGTCGCGCCTTCCTCGAGCACCGAGAACAGCGGGGAGTCCACCATGACCATTTGTCCGACGCTGCCGTGGAGTTCGTGCACGGTCCCGGCGTAGGGGCTTGGCACTTCCACCATGGACTTGGCGGTTTCGACCTCCGCCACGGGTTGGTCGATGACGATGGTGTCCCCGACGGCGACCAGCCACTTCACCAGCTCGGCCTCGGCCAGGCCCTCGCCCAGGTCCGGCAGCAAAAAGGTCTTCACGCTCATGCCCCTTCCTCCCATTGCAATGCGTCAACGGCATCCAGGATGCGGTCAACGGACGGCAGGTAGTACTTTTCGAGTTTCGGTGCCGGGTACGGGGTGTCGAACCCGGTCACGCGCAGCACCGGGGCCGCGAGCGAGTGGAAGCAGCGTTCCTGGATGCGGGCCACGATTTCACTGGAGACGGAGGCAAAGCCCGGCGCCTCGGCAATGACGACCGCCCGTCCGGTCTTGCGCACGGATTCGCAGATGGTCGCGTCGTCCAGCGGGACGATGGTGCGCACGTCGATGACCTCGAGGCTGCGGCCTTCCAGTGCGGCTGCCTCGGCCGCCGCCATGGCGGTGGAAACCGAGGGCCCGTAGGCGATCAGCGTGGCGTCGGTGCCGGAGCGCGCAATGGCCGCCCGGCCCTCGGTCGGCGGCACGGCGTCGGTCTCGTGCGAAATGCGCAGCGCGTCCAGGTCGACCTGTTCCTTGGTCCAGTACAGCTTCTTGGGTTCCATGAAGATGACCGGGTCCGGGGAGTCGATGGCCTCGCGGAGCATCAGGTAGGCGTCGGTGACGGTGGCCGGGGTGAAGACCTTCAGCCCCGGGGTATGCGCGTAGTAGCTTTCGGAGGAGTCGCAGTGGTGCTCCACTCCCCCGATGCCGCCGGCATACGGGATGCGGATGACCATCGGCAGCGGCATCCGGCCCTTGGTCCGGTTGTGCATCTTGGCCACGTGCGAGGCGATCTGCTCGAAGGCGGGGTAGGCGAAGGCGTCGAACTGCATCTCGATGACCGGGCGCATCCCGTTCATTGCCATGCCGATGGCCATGCCCACGATCCCGGATTCGGCCAGCGGCGTGTCGAAGCAGCGTCCGGTGCCGAAGCGCTTGGTCAGCCCGTCGGTGATGCGGAAGACCCCGCCGAGCACCCCCACGTCCTCGCCGAAGACCAGGACCGAGTCCTCTGCCGCCATGGAGTCGGCCAGGGCGGTGTTCAGGGCCTTGGCAAAGGTGACCGGCTGGGTGCCGGTGTCGGCGCTGCGCGCCGCTGCCGCGGCGGTTGCGGCACTGACATGGCCTGTTGCGGCCGATGACGTGGTTGCCGTGGGGCTCATTTTGCGTCCTCCTCGCGGGCGAGTTCGTCGGCCAGCAGGGCGGCCTGCTCGGCCAGTTGGGTGGTTTGGGTGGAGAAGACATGGGCGAAGAGATCGGCCGGGGCCGGGTTGTTTTCCGAGTTCATGCCGTCGCGCAGCGCCTGCGCCACGGCCTCCGCGCTGGCGGCGATCCGTGCCTCGGTGGCCTCCGGGAGCAGGCCGGCCTCCTGGAGGTAGCTGCGCATGCGGGTGACGGGGTCCTTGGCGATCCAGCCCTGGACCTCCGCATCGTCGCGGTAGCGGGTGGCGTCGTCGGCGTTGGTGTGGGCCTGCATCCGGTAGGTGTGGGCCTCGACCAGCAGCGGTCCGTTGCCCTCGCGGGCCAGGCGCACGGCGCGGCCCAGCACGGCCAGCAGGGCCACCAGGTCGTTGCCGTCTACGCGCTCGCCGGCCATGCCGTAGCCGACGGCCTTGTGTGCCAGGGACGGTGCAACCGATTGCTGGGAGAGCGGAACCGAGATCGCGTATTGGTTGTTCTGCACGAAGAAGATCACCGGCAGGTTGAAGACCGCGGCAAAGTTCAGCGCCTCGTGGAAGTCGCCCTCGGATGTGGCGCCGTCGCCGCACATGGCAAGCACCACGGTGTCCTCGCCGCGCAGCTTGGCCGCGTGGGCAACCCCCACCGCGTGCAGCAGCTGCGTGGTCAGCGGCGTGGACTGGATGGACACCTTGTACTGCTTGGGGTCGTATCCGCTGTGCCATTCGCCGCGGAACCCGGCCATCACTTCCATGGGCGCGACGCCCTTGGCCATGACGGCCACCGTGTCGCGGTAGGTGGGGAACATCCAGTCGTCTTCCCCCAGGCACAGCGCGGCCGCGACCTGGGCGGCCTCCTGTCCATGGCTGGAAGGGTAGACGGCCATGCGGCCCTGCCGCACCAGGGCGGAGTTCTGGTCGTTGACGCGGCGGCCGATGACCAGCTGCTCGTAGGCATCCACCAGGGCCCTGGGGCTGGGCAGCGGGTACTCGTGCCCGGGTTCGGCGCCCTGCTCCCCGGCGGGGTGAAGCTTGCCGTTGATGTCAAGCATGTGGATTTCGGTCCGGGCCGGAAGCATGTAGTCCTCGGGCGTAATCCCGAACTTGCTGCTCACCTGCTCAATGGCTTCGCGCGCTTCTGTGTTTGTCACGGTTCACGCCTTTCTCTTGTGCGGTGGGACGCAACCGTCCGGGTGGCCCGCCATTGCGTCAGTTCTTGCCTTAAGTATCGGTATTTTCGATGAAATGTATCCAGCATCTTGGAATATTCTGGAAAACTGCGCATAGGATCGATATTCTTGGAGACGGTTTGAAAGTGTGACCGTTGCTACATCGTGGTTTTTGGACAAAGTGGAAAGAGGCATTTGATGGAGACTCCCCCGGTTCGGCTGGACGAGGTGGATCGGCGCATCCTGGAGGAGCTCACCAAGGACGGGCGCCAGTCGGTGACCACCGTCGCGCAAAAGGTCCACGTGTCCCGTGCGCACGCCTATTCGAGGATCAATCGCCTGCAGGACGAGGGCGTCATCACCCGCTACACCGCGGTCGTCGATCCGCTTCGTGCGGGCCTGAGGGCCAGCGCCTACGTGACCCTGAAACTTCGCCAACACTCCTGGCGGGAAATGCGCGAACGCCTCTCGGCGATGCCCGAGGTCCACCACATCGGCCTGGTCGGCGGAAACTTCGATGTGATCCTGTTGGTGCGGGCGCGCGACAACGTCGATCTGCGCAGGGTGGTCTTCGACCAGTTGCAGTCCATGCCGGGGGTGCTCGACACCCAGACATTCCTGGTCTTCGAGGACGTCGACACGCGCTGAGCCGGTCCTGGCCCATGGCCTCAGGGCGCCGGCCGCATCAAACTCCGCGCCGCGGTGGTACGTTCGAGAGATCAGCTGTGCCCGACGCAGCGCAGCGGGATGCAGCCTTGCGGTCGGAACCTTTCCCGCCAAGGAGTGCGTCGTGCCCAGTCTCGCCAGCCGGATGATGCCGCCGTTATTGACCGCGCTCGGCTACCGGCGTCGCTTCGCCAGTGCCCAGGCGACCGAGGATCTTGTTGCCGCACGAAATTTGCGTCCCCGCACCTACGGGCCCCCGCGGCTGCTGCGCCGGGGCGTGAGTGTGAGTGTCAAGGACGAGGACGGCTGGCCCCTCTACGAGATCGTGCCCTCAAGCGGGCTTCCGCGCGGACAGATCGTCTACGTCCATGGCGGGGCGTGGATCAACCAGATAGCACTCCAGCATTGGCAGCTGGTCGCCGAGCTGGCTGTCACCACCGGGTCCCGGGTGTTGGTCCCCATCTATCCCCTGGCCCCGCGGGGCACGGCCGCGACGGTGGTCCCGCGCGTCGCTGACCTGCTCGGGCGCCTTGCCAGCGAGCACGGGGCCGAGAACGTGTCGGTCGTCGGCGACTCGGCGGGAGGCCAAATCGCACTCGCCGCCGCCCAGCTGGCCCGCGACGCACACCTGGCGCTCGCCCACACGGTGCTGATCGCACCCGCCCTGGACCTGAACCTTGACAATCCGGTGATCGACGAGCTCGAACCCAACGATCCGTGGCTGGTCAGGCCCGGCTTGCGGGCCGCCGTGGAACTTTGGCGCGGCGACCTGCCGCTGGACAGCCCCCTCGTGTCCCCGCTGTTCGGCCAGATGGCCGGGCTCGGTCCGCTCGCCGTGTTCGCAGGCACCCGCGACATCACCCATCCGGACTGCGAGCTCCTGGTATCCAAGGCCCGCTCGGCAGGCGTGAACACCGAGTTCCACCAGGCGCCGGGCATGGTCCACGTCTACCCGCTGCTGCCCATCCCGGAGGGGCGGCAGGCTCGCCGGACCATGGCGCGCATTCTGCGCGGCGAGCCGAGAATTTCGGCCGCCGCGCCGGGCACTCGGCCGACCCGCTGAGGCCTGGATCCACGCCGTCATGTTCGCCCGGAGCCGCGCTGGCCGGGAACGTGCCCGCGAGCCGCGCGCGTCCGGGGCCGGCGCCCTCGGCCGGATGACGAATCCCCTCGGGTAGCATCGGGTTCACGATGCCCGTGAACGAAAGCGCGGAACCCATGAGCCAGAGGCAAGCCCCGGGACTGCCGGCGAAGACGCCGCCCCGGCTGCGGGACAGACCCGGATTTGGAACGCTGATGGTTTCCGTGGCCTTCGGGGCGATCTCCACCGGGATCCTGAATGTGGCCAATGACCTGGTCGCGATCTACGCCCTCGATGCGAACGCCACCCAAATCGGGTTCCTCAATGCCGCCGAATCCGTGGCATTCCTGTTCCTGGCCATCCCCGCGGGCATCATGCTCGATCGCGTGAACCGGGTCAAGACCATGTTCTGGGCTCAACTGGCGGCGGGCTCGGCGATCCTTTCGGTCCCTTTGGCCTGGTCGCTGGGTCTTCTGGGCTATCCGCAGCTGGTGGTGGTTTCCTTCCTGGTGGGAGCCGCCGGCATGGTGTGGGGCATGGGGGCGGGCTCGGCGTTACCGGCCATCGTCGGGCGCGACCTGGTTTCCGCGGCGTTTGCCCGCAAGGAAACCGTCGATACCTCTGCCGGCATCATCTCACCCGGCCTGGCAGGACCCCTGGTCGCCGTCATCTCCGCGCCCTTCACCCTCCTCGTGGCCGGGACGGCGAACCTGCTCGCCGCAGCAACCCTGCTGTGGGGCCTCCGCACGACGGCAAAGTCCGCCGCTCCCCCGGGGGAAGCGACACCACGGATCGGCTTCCGGCAGTCATTTGGGGAGGGCCTCCGATTCACGCTCAAGCACTCCGCCATCCGAGCCCTGGTTTCCTCCTCGGCGATCACCAACATGGGCCTGGCCTTTGGTTCCGCCGTGGAAACCCTCTACTTCGTCAAGGTCCTGGGCTTCACGCCCCAGGCCATCGGGCTGGTCATCTCGATGATCGCTGTTGGGGGGCTGTGTGGTTCATTGGCGGTTCCCGCCTTGGTGGCCAGGCTGGGCGAAACCCGGCTCCTCGCGTACTCCGCTCTTTTCCTGCCGCTCTCGGTCGTGTTGGTTCCGTTGGCGGGCAACCTAACCGCCGGCTCGCTCATCGTGGTGATCGCCCATTCGGTGCTGTACAACGCGCTCATGGTGTCCTACAACGCCACTGCCTACGGGCTTCTGGCCAGGGCGACACCCGACACCATGATGGGTCGGCAGCAAGGATTCCGGTTGGTGTTCACGATGGGTCCGGTTCCCTTGCTGGGAATCATTGGCGGCTTGGCCGGCGATGCGCTGGGCCTGCAGCCGGTCATGTGGATATGGGTGGGCGTGACGGCGTGCGCGGGGTTGCCGCTGTTGTCGTTCTGGACGGCAACGGGCAGGCGGAGCCATGAATCGGCCTAGCCAAAAGCATGTTGACTTCAGTGGTTTAAGGACGCGGCTCGGATCGGCACGTTCGTCCCCGGCACACCCCCCGGTTCGCCAAACACCCACAGCAGGATTTCCACCCCGAACGTGATCGTGATCCACCTGGCGGAACGTTGCGCCGGGATGCGGGCCGGACCCCGCACGTGCGAACGGTGCCCCCGCCAGAGACGGGGGCACCGCTTCATCGCGGGCACTGGTCGCTAGCCCTTGAAGACCGGCTTCCGCTTTTCCTGGAACGCCAGGAACCCCTCGGCATAGTCCTCCGTCGCGCACAGGTCCGCCTGGGCCTGGTTCTCATTGGCCATCGAGTCCCACAAACCCAGGCGCTGGTCGCGGATCTCGGCCACGAGTTCCTTGGAGGCCCGGAACGCACCGGTTGCCCCGGAGGCGACCTTGGCGACGATGCCGCGCGTGGTCTCCAGCAAATCGTCTGCAGGCATGGCCCGGGAGAAGAGCCCGGAGGCCACCGCGTCGGCGCCGCTGATCAGCTCGGCGGTGTAGATCATATCCAGCGTTCGGTGGGTGCCCAGTCGTTCGGTGAACAGCCAGTGCCCGCCCGAGTCGAGCGTCGCTCCGAGGTTGGCGAAGGGCGAACCGATCTTCGCGTTCTGCGCCACGTACACCACATCCGTGGCGATCGCCAGGCCCAGCCCGACCCCCAGGCACGCGCCCTGCACGGCGGCGAAGGTCGGCGCCGGGAACGAGGACATCTTGGCCAGCAAGGGCTGCACCTTGCCGCCGAGGTATCCCAGGACGTCGTCGTCGGCCGGGACCACCCCGGAGATGTCGCGTCCGGCGCAGAAGCCGCGGCCCTCGCCGCGCAGCAGCAGGGCCCGGACCTGTCCGGTTTCGACTCCCGCGGCGGCCTGGTCGTAGGCCGCGCCCAGCTCATCGAGGGCTGCCTCGTTCAGCGAGTTCATCTTCTCCGGGGCGTTGAGCACGATTTCTGCCACGCCGTCGGTGATGTTCAGTTCAATCATGTTGGTCCGTGTCCCTCCGGTTATGGTCCTACGCCAAGGATCCACCCGCTCCCGCGGATGGATCCTTGCCGGTGTGGTTGGTGCCTAGGCGTCGTAGTCGACCAGGACGCGTTCGGTGGTGGGGCGCGACTGGCAGGTCAGCACGTAGCCCCGCTCGATCTCGTCCGGCTCCAGCGCGTAGTTCTCGTCCATGTCCACGCTACCCTCCACGACCTTGGCACGGCAGGTGCCGCAGACCCCGCCGGCACAGGCGAACGGGACGTCCGGGCGGACGCGCAGCGCGGCGTTCAGGATGGTCTCGCGGGCGTTGACGGGGCTCTTGACCTCGCCCTGCAGGCCGTCGAGCTTGAACGCGATCTGGTAGGTCTCGTCGGACTCGTCGATCACGACGGGGCGGCCGATGTTTCCCTCGGGACGCGTCGGCTCCCCGGTGGTGAACAGCTCGTAGCGGACCTTCTCGGCCGGGACGCCCTGTGCGGCGAGGTTGTCGCGCACCAGCTGGACCAGTTCGAAGGGGCCGCAGAGGAACCATTCATCGACCTGGTCGGTGCGGATGACCGAGCCCAGCAGCTTGTTCAGCTTTTCGGCGTCGATGCGGCCCGAGAGCAGCGGGGAGATGCGCTGTTCGCGGCTCAGCACGTGGTGCAGGGCGAAGCGGGCCGGATAGCGGTCCTTGAGGTCCGCCAGTTCCTCCAGGAACATCACATCCATGGCGGCCTTGTTGGCGTAGACGAGGTCGAAGTGCACGTTCTCGTTGGCTGCCAGCACCGTGCGGGCGATGGCCATGACCGGGGTGATGCCCGATCCGGCGGCCACGGCCACGAAGGTGTCCTCGGTCTCGACGTCGATGTCCTCGGGGTCGTTCATCCCGTTCATCTTGTGCTTGGAGATGAAGCCGCCGGTGGGGCTCATGACGTCCATGGTGTCCCCGGCACGCAGCGACTCGTTGGCCCAGGTGGAGAAGATGCCGCCGATGTCGCGCTTGATGGCGACGCGGATTTCCCCGGCGGTGGGCTCGGCGCAGATGGAGTAGCTGCGGCGCAGCTCCACGAGGTTGCCCTCGGCATCCTCCAGTTCCTTGCGCAGTGCCACGTACTGGCCGGGCAGGTAGTCGTACTGGCCGGCGAGGTCCGCGGGGACCTCGAAGGTGACCTCGATGGCGTCGGCGGTGAGCCGGCGGACCTCGGAAACCGTGAGGGTGTGGAACGTGGTCCGGCGACGGCCCGGGACCTCGGGGTCAACGCCGTCGTTGGCCGGCAGGGCGGCAGTCGTGTCTGTCATGAGAGCACCTTGAAGTAGTCGAAGGGTTCCAGGCAGTCCTTGCATTGGTACATGGACTTGCACGAGGTGGAACCGAAGCGGGAAAGTTCCTTGGTATTCAGCGAGTGGCATTGCGGGCACTTCACGCCCAGGCCCAGGGTCACCGGCCCGCGGTGGCCGGTGCCCGTGGGCGGGGCAATGCCGTAGGCCTGGAGCTTGGCCTTGCCGGACTCGGTCATCCAGTCGGTGCTCCAGGCAGGGGAAAGGACCAGGTTGACCCGGACATCCGGGTACCCGGACGCCCGGAAGACGGTCCCCAGGTCCTCGGTGATTGCGTCCATCGCCGGGCATCCCGAGTACGTGGGGGTGATGGTGACAACCACGGTGTCGCCCTGAAGCTCCACGTCCCGCAGGATCCCCAGGTCCGCGATGGTGAGCACCGGGATCTCGGGGTCTGTCACGCGTGCGGCGATCTCGCGCAGCTCGGTGATGGTGGCAATCATTTTCTTTCGTCCTTTGCTTACCAGGTGGCGCCGGGGTGCTTGCGCGCCAGAACCTGCATCTCGGCCAAAATGAAGCCGAGGTGTTCGGAGTGCTCGCCGCGCCGTCCGCGGGCCATCGCGAACGGAACGGTCGGAACCGCCAGTTCGGCGTCGTGCAGCACGGCGGTGAATTCCTCTTCCCAGGCCGCGCGCAGCGAGGAGGGGGCCACAGCGACGTCGCCCAGGGCGGCGTGCAGTTCCTCGTCCTCGAACATCTCCCCGACGTAGGGCCAGAGGATGTCCAGGGCGTGGCGCATCCGGCGCGCCGATTCCTCGGTGCCGATGCCCAGGCGCAGCGTCCAGGCGATGGCGTGGTCGCGGTGGTAGTCGACCTCCTTGACGGCCTTGGCGGAAATTGCCGCGATGGTCGCGTCGCCCGAGTCCAGCAGCGCGGTGTAGAGCAGGTGCTGGTAGATGGAGATGATCAGCTGGCGCACGATGGTCACGCCGAAGTCGCCGTTGGGCTGTTCGACGATGTGCAGCGAGCGGAAGTCCTCTTCCTCGCGCCAGTAGGCCAGGTCGTCCTCGGTCTTGTCCCAGGCCTTGGCGGCGTAGGAGAGGAAGGAGCGGGCGTGGCCCAGCTGGTCCAGGGCGATGTTGCCCAGGGCGATGTCTTCCTCGATCTCCGGACCGCGCGAGATCCAGTGCGAGAGGCGCTGGGCCAGGATCAGGGCGTCGTCGCCCAGGCGCAGGGCGTATTCGGCGACCTGCTCGCTGGGCTTCTCCTGCGCGATGGCGATGTCCTCGGGGCGCAGCGCGTTGCCCGGGGTGACGCGGGTGGCCGAGGCCGTCGAGTCGCCGAAGCTGTCCAGGGAATGGTCGATGTTGTGTGCGCTCACAGGTGCTTCACGCCCTCGGACTTGGTGTAGTAGGTGGCGTGGCGGTAGTCCTTGCCCTGCGGGGATTCGAAGTACATGCCCTTGGCATCGGGGTCCGAGGCGATGATGTCGCTGCTGGCCACGACCCAGAGGGACACGCCCTCGTTGCGTCGGGTGTACAGGTCGCGGGCGTTCTTCAGCGCCATCTCCGCATCCGGTGCGTGCAGGGAGCCGGCGTGGACGTGGGAGAGCCCGCGGGAGGAGCGGACGAATACTTCCCAGAGCGGCCAGGTGCCTTCTGATTCGGTCATGATTTATGCAACCTCGGTCTTTCGAGCCATCTTTGCCGCGTATGCCGCGGCAGCTTCGCGCACCCAGGCGCCTTCATTGTGTGCATCGCGGCGGCGCTGGAGGCGCTGCGCGTTGCAGGGCCCGTTGCCGGCGATGACTGCCTTGAACTCGACCCAGTCCAGGTCCATGTGCTTCCAGGTCCCGGATTCCTCGTCGAAGCGCAGCTCCGGGTCCGGCAGGGTCAGGCCCAGGATCTTGACCTGTTCGACGATCATGCCGACGAAGCGCTGGCGCAATTCGTCGTTGGAGAACCGCTTGATCTTCCACGCGGTTGACTGGCCCGAGTTCGGGGAGTCGGAGTCCGGCGGGCCGAACATCATCAGCGAGGGTGCGTAGAAGCGGTTGATGGCGTCCTGTGCCATCTTCTTCTGCGCCTCGGTGCCGTTGGCCAGCTCCAGCAGGATCTCAAAGCCCTGGCGCTGGTGGAAGGATTCCTCCTTGCAGATGCGCACCATGGCCCGGCCGTAGGGGCCGTAGGAGGCGCGGCACAACGGGACCTGGTTGGCGATGGCCGCGCCGTCGACCAGCCAGCCGATCGCGCCCATGTCCGCCCAGGAGCGTGCCGGGTAGTTGAAGATCGAGGAGTACTTGGCCTTGCCCGTCATCAACTGGTCGTTGAGCACATCGCGCGGGGTGCCGAGGGTCTCGGTGCCCGAGTACAGGTAGAGGCCGTGGCCGGCCTCGTCCTGCACCTTGGCCATGAGGATGGCCTTGCGCTTCAGGGACGGGGCCCGGGTGATCCAGTTGGCCTCGGGCTGCATGCCGATGATTTCGGAGTGCGCGTGCTGGGACATCTGCCGCGTCAGGGTCTTGCGGTATGCCTCGGGCATCCAGTCGCGCGGTTCGATGCGTGAATCCTCGGCAATGATCGCGTTGAAGCGATCCTGCCCTGCTTGCTCCTCAGGAGAAAGTACCGCGGATAGCGATCCGCCGCTTTCTTGCTGTGCAGCCATAGTGCTCACCTCACTGTGACAAAAAGATTATTTACTGACCGTTCGTTCAGGATATGCGGACGATCACCTTTTCGTCAATCTCCGCGCCCTGCGCAAGCGCCCCGCGCGGCGCCGCGGATTGCCCGGGCGCACCCCCTCCCCCGCGCGGACGCCGAACCGCAGCGGCGGTCGAACCCCACTCGCCCCCCGAACGCCGCACCCCGTCCTGCACGAGGCAGGACGGACCGAATATCGGCTTTTTCGCGGGCGGCACCGCGTTGCCGACCGGCGGCATGTTTGTGACGCCGCACGTCTTCCTCGCCCCCTGGGCCGTCATGCAACGCAATAAAAGGCGCGCCCCGGCCGGCCTGCGTGACGCGGCAAGACGCTGCGTGCCCCTGCGTGACAGGCCCATGGCCCGGGCCTGTCGCCGCGGCGCAGAATTGACCATCCCCCTCGCGGCGGCCGACTCGCATCGGCGCCAACCCTGCACGGAAAGCCATCGCATGATCAGCCTGAAGAACCTCACCAAGGTCTACGGACACGGAGACAAATCCGTCACGGTCCTGGACAACCTGGAGATCGACGTTGCCACCGGCGAGATCCTTGCCATCGTGGGCCCCTCGGGTGCCGGGAAATCCACCCTGGCCCAGTGCATCAACCTCCTGGAGCGCCCCACCTCCGGCCAGGTCATCGTCAACGGCGAAGACCTGGCCCGGCTTCCGGAACGCAAGCTGCGGGTTGCCCGGCGGCGCATCGGCACGGTCTTCCAGTCCGCGAGCCTGCTTTCGCGCCGCACCGCTGCCGAGAACATTGCGCTGCCGCTCCAATACCTGGGCGTGACCCCGGCCGAGACGAAGGCGCGGGTGGCGGAGCTGCTGGATCGCGTGGGCCTGTCCCACCGCGCCAACCACTACCCGTTTGAGCTGTCCGGCGGCCAGCTCCAGCGCGTGGGCATCGCCCGCGCCCTGGCACTGCGTCCCTCGGTACTGCTCTCCGACGAGGCCACCTCGGGACTGGACCCGGAAACCACGCGCTCGGTGGTCTCGCTGCTGCGCCAGCTGCGCGACGACCTGGACCTCGCGGTCGTGTTCATCACCCACGAAATGGACACGGTGCTGCACGTGGCCGATTCCGCCGCCCGGCTGGAAAACGGCCGCATCACCGAGCAGGGGTCCCTGGTGGACCTGCTCACCGACCACGACTCGGCACTGGGCCGGGCGCTGCAGCCGCGCCTGTCCCCGGCGGATCCCGGGGCGGGGTCGCGGGCCTGGCACGTGACCTACGATTCGCGGACCGTCCCGGCCGACTGGCTGCAACGGGTCTCGGCCGACCTCGGCGAACCGGTGGCCCTGCTTGCCGCCACCATCCAGAGCATCGACGGCACCAGCACCGGCAACGCCACCGTCGGCCTGCACGCCCCCGAGCCCCGCGCCGCCGCGGCGTTTGCCCGCCACGGACTGCGCGCCGTGCCCCGGGAGGCCGCAGCACCGGAGGCCCGAACCGCATCCGCACCACGATCCTCGGAGGAACTCCAATGGGCCTGAGCATCCCCGCCGCGGCGCAGATCCGCGCCCTGTCCGACACCCCGATCCCCGAACTCCCGGCGCTGCTGGTTCCGGCGCTGGGCGAGACCCTGGCCATGGTCGGCATCGTGATGCTGATCGTCGTTGCCCTGGGCACCCCGATCGCCGTGGCGCTGCACAACATGGCACCCGGCGGGCTCTATGAGCACCGGGGCACCTATTCGGTGCTCAGCTGGATCGTGAACATCGGCAGGTCCTTGCCGTTCCTGGTGCTGATGGCGGCCATCGTCCCGTTCACCCGCTTCGTCACCGGCACCAACATCGGCATAGCCGCCGCCGTGGTGCCCATGTCACTGGCCGGGATCCCGTTCTTCGCGCGGCTCGTGGAGAACTGCCTGCGCGAGGTCCCGCGCTCGGTCACCGCCGCCGCGCGCGCCTCGGGCGGGTCCCCGCTGCAGATCATCCGCAGCGCACAGCTCGGCGAGGCCGTCCCCGCCATCCTGGGCGGGCTGACCATCAACACCATCGCCATGATCGAGTACTCGGCCATCGCCGGAACCATCGGCGCCGGCGGCATCGGCTACGTCGCCGTCACCTACGGCTACCAGCGCTTCGACCAGACGGTCATGCTCGCCACGGTGATCCTGCTGATCGTGATGGTCACCGTCGTCCAGCTCACCGGGGACGCCCTGGTGCGGGCCACCACCCCGCACCTGCGCCGCCGCGCCTAGGCGCAGCGGCACCGCGCCGCACCCGCCCAAGCAATCCCCCTAATTCCTTCCAACGCCAGCCCGCCCACTCCCCCTTGCCCGAAAGGTAGCTCCCCATGACCATCACCGACCACAAGACGGACACCGGACCCGAGTCGCACGGCTTCACCATCCAAAAGAAGAAAAAATGGCCCTGGACGCTCGGCGCCATTGCCCTGGCCGGCGCCATCGCCGCGGCAGCCATCATCAACTCCAACGCGGGCACCAAGTCGCCGAACACGGTTGCCGGGGCCACGCTGACGGTGGTCACCGCGGAAGGCAACCATGCCGAGCAGGCACTGGTGAACTTCGTGGCCGAGGAAGTCGCCCCCAAGTACGGCATCAAGGTGGCCTTCAAGGGGCTTGCCGATTCGACAACGCTGAACCGCGCGGTGTCCACCGGCGAGGTTGCCGGAACCATCTACCAGCACAAGCTCTGGCTCTCGCAGGTGCTCGAGGCCAACCCCGACTTCAAGCTGGCCGCCGCGACCCCGGTCTTCCGCTGGGGCTTCGGGATCTGGAGCGAAAAGTACAAGTCGGTCGACGAGATCCCGGACGGGGCCACCATCTCCCTCTATTCCGACCCGGCCAACGAGGCCCAGGGCCTGTGGCTGCTGGAACGCGCCGGGCTGATCAAGCTCGCCGACGGCGTGGACAAGTGGAAGGCCACGCAGAAGGACGTGGCCGAGAACCCCAAGGACCTCAAGTTCAAGCTGCTGGACTTCGCCGCCCAGTCCCGCGCGCTGCCGGACCTGGATGCGGCCGTGGGCTACACCGAGTACTACGTCGCGGCCAAGGTTCCGGTCGAGCAACAGATTTTCGCCCCCGCGGCCCCGGACGAATTCGCCGGGCAGCTGACGATCGGCACCGAGTACGCCGACACCGAGAACGTGAAGAACCTGGTCAAGGCGTTCCAGGATCCCGCGGTGCAGGAGTTCCTGCGCACCGACCCGGCCGTCAAGGACCTCTTGGTCCCGATCGACGCCGAGTAGGCGTTCAAAAATGGGAAAACCCCCGTGGACACCGGTTTCAACCGGTGTCCACGGGGGTTTACTGCGTCTGGAGACTAGGCTGCGATGCGGGCCGGGATGAACCGGTCCACGGAAATGCGTCCCGCACCGAGCAGCGCAATCGCTGCGGCGCCGCCGGCCAGCGCCAACACCAGCTCGAAGCCGCCGGCCTCGACGAACACGCCGGCCGGGGCATGCACCATGAACAATGCACCAAGCATGTTCACGGTCAGCAACACGGCGAAGATGCGGGTGAGCACGCCGAGGATCAGGGCGATGCCGCCGACGATTTCAAGGGTTGCAACCACCGGCGCCACCAGGCCTGCCGCGGGCACGCCCATCTGGCCGAATGCAGCAGTGGTGCCGTCCAGCGTGAACTGGAAGAACTTCTGCCAGCCGTGGGCGGCGAAGAGGAAACCGATGACGACGCGCAGGGTGGTCTGTGCGGCGGTGGCCAACGCGGGGTTCTTTACTGCAGTGTCCATGAAAAGTCCTTGGGTCGTTTCGTCGCAACCGGGGATCCGCTCGGCGGCCGGTTGCGGCGGCCCGGTTTGTCCGGTCCGCAATCTGTCTTCAACCATGCCACAGACTTACTTGAACCTTCAAGTGCTGTGAGATATGCCTCACGGGCCGGAGGCGAGAAACGACACAAAGGACCGAAACGGGTGGCCGTTTGAGGAACTTCGCAGGTTCACGGGAGACCATGGTCATCATGGTTTCCCGCTTAAGAGTTCTTCAGTTCCTCTCTGCCTCGGCGCTGGCCCTGGTCTTGGCCGGTTGCGGCGCCCCGCTGAGCGCCACCTGGCAGGGCTTCCCTCCGGATGCCACCGGCCAGGCGGACGGCAAGGACACTCCGCGCGCCGACGCCGGCCCGGACTGCGCCCAGGTCAAGTGCGTGGCACTGACCTTTGACGACGGCCCCGGCCCCCACACCGAGTCCCTGCTCGACATCTTGGACGAACACGAGGCCAAGGCCACGTTCTTCCTGATCGGCAAGGACGTCGTGAAGTTCCCCGACATCGTGCGCGACGAGGCGGCAAGGGGACATGAAATCGGAAACCACACCTGGTCGCACCAGGACCTGGCCAAGATTTCGGTCGCCGCCGGCCAGCGCGAGTTGAGCAAGACGGACGCAGCCATCAAGGAAGTCACCGGCGCCGCACCAACGGTGATGCGCCCGCCCTATGGCACGATTCGGGAGGACCACATGAAGTCCCTGGACCTCCCCGTGGCGATGTGGAGTGTTGACACGTTTGACTGGAAGACCCGTGACGCCAAGAAGACCGTGAAGGCCGCCGAAAAGGTCGTCCCCGGCTCGATCGTCCTGATGCACGACATCCATCCGTCCACCATCGAGGCGATGCCAAAGATGCTCACCGACCTCAAGGCCCGCGGGTTCCACTTCGTCACCGTCAGCCAGCTGGTCGGCGACCCGAAGCCCGGAACGGACTACAAGACCGGCCGGCAGGCCGCGGCAGGGAACTAGGCCGCCGGACCCCCGCCGCGACGACGAAGGCCCGCGGTGCCCCGCCGTTCCCCCAGTAGGGGGAGGCGGGCACCGCGGGCCTTGTGCATCACGGGGAGCATTCCCCGTCAGAGCACCTTGGAGAGGAACTCCTTGGTGCGGTCCTGCTGTGGGTTGCCGAAGAGCTCGGCAGGCGGGCCGGACTCGCACACCACGCCGGCGTCCATGAAGACCACCCGGTCGCCGATTTCCTTGGCGAAGCCCATTTCGTGGGTCACCAGGACCATGGTCATGCCCTCGGCGGCCAGGTCGCGGATGACCTGGAGCACCTCGCCCACCATCTCCGGGTCAAGGGCGCTGGTGGCCTCGTCGAAGAGCATGATTCCCGGGTTCATGGCCAGCGCGCGGGCGATGGCCACACGCTGCTTCTGGCCGCCGGAGAGCGACGCCGGACGGGCGTCGGCCTTCTCCCTCAGCCCCACCCGCTCCAGCAGCTTCAGTGCCTGCTCGCGGGCCTCGGCCTTGGTCGCCTTCTTCAGCTCCACGGGTGCCAACATGATGTTCTCGGCCACGGACATGTGCGGGAAGAGGTTGAAGTGCTGGAACACCATTCCCACGTGGCGGCGCACCTCGTTGATGTCGACCTTCGGGTCGGTCACGTCAAAGCCGTCGACGATGACGTGGCCGGCGGAGATATCCTCGAGCTTGTTCAGGCAGCGCAGCAGCGTGGACTTCCCGGAGCCCGAGGGGCCGATCACGCACACCACCTCGCCCTCGGCGATTTCCACGTCGATGCCCTTGAGCACCTCGTTGGTGCCGAAGGACTTGCGCAGCCCCTTGACGGCGATCTTCGCCTCGCGCGGCGAGGCTACGGTTGCTTCACTCATTTGTTGAACTTCCTATCGGCGAAGTTTGCCAGTTTGGTCAGGGCCATGATGGCCACGAAGTAGATCACGCCGACGATCAGCAGCGTCTCGGTGACCCGGAAGTTGGACGCGTAGATCTGCTGGCCCTGGTAGAGCAGCTCGGTAAAGCCGATGGCCAGCAGCAGCGAGGAATCCTTGAGCATGATGATTAGCTGGTTGATCAACGACGGCGTCATCATCTTGAAGGCCTGCGGGACCACGACCTTCTGCATCGACTTGCCGTAGCCCAGGCCCAGCGAGCGGGATGCCTCCAGCTGGCCGGGATCCACCGACTGGATGCCGCCGCGCACGATCTCCGCGACGTAGGCGCCGGAGTTCAGCGACAGGGTCAGCACGCCGGCAACCCAGATGCTCATCGGCTGCCCGGTCAGCTGCGGGACGCCGAAGTAGAACATGAAGGCCCACAGCAGCAGCGGGGTGCCGCGGAAGACGTTCACAAACGTGGTGGCGATGCCGCGCAGCACGATGTTGTGGGAGATTTTCATGAAACCGGCCAGCAGGCCCAGGACCATCGCCACGGCGAAGGAAATGGCGGTCACCAGGACGGTGTTGCCAAGGCCCTTCATCAGGGCCGGGAACGATTCGGTGAGCAGCTCCCAGAAGGTGGTGGGAACCGCAGCGGTGGGATCGGCAAGGTACTTGTTCAGGATCTGGTCGTACTCGCCGTTGGCCTTCAGCTGGGCCAGGCCGTCGTTGAAGGCGGCCAGCAGGGCCGAGTTGTTTCCCTTGTCGACCGCGAAACCGTAGGAACCACCTGGAACCTTGTCGGTGACGGTCTTGAGCCCGTTGTTCTGGGCCACGCCGTAGGCGAGCACCGGGTAGTCGTCGAAGACGGCAACGGCGGATCCGGCCTTCACCGATTCATACATGGTGGCCGACTGGTCGAGGGAAGTGACTTCGAACCCGTACTGGCCGGCAATGGACTTGGCGTAGGTTTCGCCCTCGGACCCGGTCTTGGCGACCACCGTCTTGCCTTTGAGGTCCTCATAGCCCTTGATGGCGTCATCGGTCTTGGCGACGGCCATCTGGATTCCCGACTCAAAGTAGGGTTCGGAGAAGTCATAGATGGCCTTGCGTTCGTCGGTGATCGACATGCCGGCAATGACGCCGTCGACCTGGTCCGAGGAAAGTGCCTGCAAGGCCGCATTGAAGCCGAGGGAACGGATCTCGACCGCGAAACCCTGTTCCTCGGCAATCGCACGGATCAGGTCCATGTCGATGCCGGTCAGCTCGCCGTTTTGGCGGAACTCGAAGGGCGCGAAGGTGGTGTCGGTGCCGATGACGAAGGTCTTGCCTTCGACTCCCGAGTCGGCGGGCGCTGCCAGGGCGGCCGCGGAACCGCCGAGCAGCAAGAACATGCCCACGAGCCCGGCAATCACCGCCCTGAGCCAGGTCCGTGGACCTCGAGTCTTACTGGACGTCTTCAAGATTCGTTCACTCTCCTTGTATTCGTTGTCTCCGCCATCGGGTTGTGAGGGCGCTAACACGGGTCATAGCCTAGGTGCTCGTGACCTCCGGCGATACCACCCACGCGGCGGTGAACCGCTGTGGCCGGGCAGCCCGCGAATCGGTTTCCATCGCGAGCGTGCACAAAACCACACATCATACCGGTGCCTGCAGAACGCGCGGAATCCGGACGTCCGCCAACCGCGTGAAGAGGATGCCGCCCGGTCCGCGCACGGAAGCGGCACCGTGTGCGTCGAGGTCGAAGCGAAGCTTCTCGCCGTACCCGGCAAAACCGTTGGGGTCCGCGGAGCCCAGCGTGGTCCCGTCCACGTATTCCAGCGGCCTGGCGGTCCCCGGCTTCGGTGCCTGCCCGGGGGTGAGCCAATAGAGCTTGCCGCCAAGTTCCGCAATGTCCACCACCTCCCACAGCGAGGCGAACCGGCCGGTGAAGCGCCGAAGCGCCGCGGGTTCCACCGACGCCCAGGAATCGGGCACCGGTGCCTCGGCGAGCGCCGCGCGGGCAAAGAGCGCCTCGCCCCAGGCGGTTGCCGGGCCGTCGACGGCGTTGGTGAGCATGCTGAGCACCACCCCGGTTTCGGGCACCGCCCAGGTTCGGGTGATGTGTCCCGGGTAGCCGCCGCTGTGGCCAAGGGTAAACCTGCCGGCGACCTCCTGCACGATGAGCCCCAGGCCGTAGCCGCGCCCCGGCGTCCCGGAGTCCTCGACCTTGCGCTGCATGCGGCGCTTGGAATCGTCGTCCAGCACGCTGGTCGGTGCCCCGGGCAGGAGGGAGGCGAAGTAGGCGGCCATGTCGACGGCCGTGGAATAGAAACCCGTTGCCGCCGCCAGGGAACCGGTGGGCACGTGTTCGATTTCGATGCGGTCCTCCAGCGCATGGCTGCCCCCGGCGAGCGCCAGCGGACCGTACCCGGCGGCGAGTTCCGGTGCACGGGCGTCGAGGTCCGGGCCGGTGTTCCCGAGTCCCAGCGGCCCCAGGATGCGGGCCCGCACGAAGTCGGCGTAGCTTTCCCCGGTCACCGCCTCGATGACAAGGCCCAGGAGCCCGTAGCCGATGTTGCTGTACTTGAAGTGCTCGTTGCGTTCCAGCACCTTCCCCCGGCCGGCGATCTCCAGGACCTCGGATTCGTCGGGGAACCGGCGGCCCAGGGTCCAGAAGTCGGCATTTTCCCCGTCGCGGATGATGCCCGAGGAGTGGGAGAGCAACTCCGCCACGGTCACCTCGCCCACGTCGCTGCCTGCCAGCGCGGTGAGCCAGGTTCCCAGCGGGTCTTCCAGCGAAAGCTTCCCCTCCCGGCGCAGGAGCATCACGGCGGTGGCGGTGAAGGTCTTGGAGTGGGAGGCGACCCTGAAAAGGTGCGAGTCGGTCATGGGCTCGGGCGGCGAGAGGTGCGCGTGGCCGCCGCAGAAGGCGCCCAGCACCTCCCCGTCCACCGACACGGCCGCCTGGTACCCGGGTTGCCGGGCCATCACGCGGTCGAACTCGAGGAAGCCCGGCGCGTAGGCCAGCACCGACTCCCAGATGGTCTTGGTCGATGGCCGCCCCTGGATCCCGTGCGCAGTGCTCATGGTGCCATCCTGCCACCACGTGCCAGGTGGACGGCGCATTGGGCCCGCAGGCCGCGGCAGCCTGTTGCTGCGGCCAATGGTTGGGCCGCAGTTAACCGCGGCGCAAGGTTCCCGTTTCCGGGGTGCGGTTGGCTGGGGCCATGGATACCTCCCCGCTCCCCGATCGCCGCTCGCTGCTGAAGGGCGCCGCCGCGCTCTCCGCCCTCGCCGCCACCTCCTTCGCCGCCCCTGCCGCCCTGGCCGTTCCGCGTCCATCCGGCGTGCCGCTGGCGAACCGCCGCCTGACCCTGCCCTCGGGCATCTCCACCGGAGACGTCTCGACGAACTCCGCGGTCCTGTGGTCCCGCGCCTCCGGGCCGGGACGCCTGCATGCTGTGCTGCGCGCCGCCGACGAGCAGGGCAACCCGTTGAAGGGACGCTTCGCCCGAACGGTCAAGTTCACCGGTCCCCGGGCGCACGCCGGCACCGACTTCACGGCCAAGATCAATGCGCGCGGGCTGCCCTCCGGCACGCGCTTCGAGATGGAGCTCTACTTCGAGGACGAATCCGGCCGGCGCGGCGAGAGCGGCAGCGGTTCCTTCAGCACGGCTCCCGCCCCCGGCAGGGGCCGGAACCACGAAACCGCTGCGCAGAGCTTCGTCTGGACGGCCGACACCGCCGGCCAGGGCTATGGGATCAACGAGGAGATCGGCGGGATGCGCGGCTATGCAGCCATGGCAGCGACCAAGCCCGACTTCTTCCTGCACTCCGGCGACACCATCTACGCCGACGGGCCGATGTCCGCCGAAATGACCGAGCCGGACGGGAACATCTGGCGCAACGTCATCACCGAGGAGGTGTCCAAGGTCGCCGAGACCCTCAACGAGTACCGCGGCCGCCACCGCTACAACATGATGGACGCCAACCTGCGGGCCATGTACGCCCAGGTCCCGGTGATAGCCCAATGGGACGACCACGAGACGGTGAACAACTGGTACCCGGGCGAGACCATCGACGATCCGCGCTACACCGTGCGCGACGTCAACACCCTGGCGGCCCGCGGCCGCCAGGCCTGGCAGGAATACATGCCCATCGCCGACGCCCGCGCCCTGCGCCCGGGCACAGGGTTCGAGCCTTCCCGCATCTACCGCCAGGTCCGCCGCGGCCCGCACCTGGACGTGTTCGCCCTGGACATGCGCTCCCACAAGGGCGAGAACACCGCGGGCCTGGAGACGCAGGAAACCGCCCTGCTGGGCGAGGAACAGCTGGCCTGGCTCATCTCCTCACTGCGCGACTCTGACGCGACGTGGAAGGTCATCGGCAACGACCTGCCGCTGGGGCTCATCGTCCCCGACGGGAAGGGACAGGAGTCGATCTCCAACGCGGAGCACGGCGCCCCGCTGGGCCGCGAGCTGGAACTGGCCCGCCTGCTGTCGGCGATCAAGCAGCACGACATCAAGAACGTGGTGTTCCTGACCGGGGACGTGCACTATTGCGCGGCCCACCACTACTCCCCCGAGCGCGCGGCGTTCTCGGACTTCAACGAGTTCTGGGAATTCGTGGCCGGGCCCATCAACGCCGGCTCCTTCGGCCCCAACGCCCTGGACGGAACCTTCGGCCCACGGGTCGATTTCCAGCAGGCCGGCCCGACCATGGCCTCACCGCGCTCGGGCGAGCACCAGTACTTCGGCCACGTGGAGATTCCCGGCGACGGTTCGGCCTTCACGGTGAAGCTGATCAATGCCAACGGGGCCGTGCAGTACACCCGGACGCTGACGCCGCGGCGCTGATCCGCAGCCTTCCGCACCGCCGCAGCGGTCCCGGAGCCGAAAGGCCCCGGGACCGCTGCCTTGCGTGCCGCCCCGGGGACGGTTTTGTCCGCGTTGGGCGAAGCCATGGACCCATTCGGCGGCTTGTCGGATTGAATGGAACCATGAGCCACGCCGAGCATGCACCCGCCGCACCGCGGACCGCCAAGGTCCCCACCATTCGCACCCACCACGGGGACGCCTTCACCGACGACTACGAGTGGTTGCGGGACAAGGACAGCCCGGAGGTCCGCGCCCACCTCGAGGCCGAGAACGCCTACGCCGAGGCCCTGACCTCCAGCCAGCAGGCCCTGCGCGAGGAGATCTTCAACGAGATCAAGGCACGCACCGTGGAAACCGACCTCTCGGTCCCCGCCCGCAAGCGCGGCTGGTGGTACTTCACCCGCACGGCCGAAGGCTCCCAGTACGCCATCCACTGCCGCGTGGCCGCCACCGACACCGGGGACCTCGCCGCGGACTGGACCCCGCCGGCCATCGAGGCGGGCGCGGCCATCGAGGGCGAGCAGGTCCTGCTGGACGGCAACCAGGAGGCCGAGGGCAAGCCCTTCTTCTCCCTGGGCGGCATGGCCGTGAGCGAAGACGGCACCCTGCTGGCCTATGCGCAGGACAACGCCGGGGACGAGCGCTTCACCCTGCGCGTCAAGAACCTGGACACCGGCGAACTGCTGCCCGACACCATCGAAAACGTGTTCTACGGGCTGGCATTCTCCCCCGACGGGCGACGGATCTTCTACACCGTGGTCGACGATTCCTGGCGTCCGCACCAGATCAAGGCACACACACTGGGCACCGATCCCGCCGAGGATGCCGTGGTGTTCCACGAAGACGACCCGGGCATGTGGCTGGGCTTCGACCTCTCCGCGGACCGCACCGAGCTGTTGGTCTCCATCGGCAACTCCGAATACTCCGAGACCCTCACCCTTGACTTGCTCGATGAACGGGCCGTCCCGGTCATGCTCATCTCCCGGGAGCACCGCATCCTGCACTCGGCCGACCCCGTCGTTGTCGACGGCGAGCGCGCCTACGTCATCACCCACGACCGCGACGCGCTGAACAACATGGTCTCCCTGCTGCGCGCCGACCAGCTGGCCCTGCCCTACGGTCAGCAGCGCTGGGAAACGGTGCTCGAGCACCGCGACACCGTCAAGGTCGAAGGCACCGCCGCCACCGCCACCCACCTGGTCGTTTCGGTGCGCAAGGACACCACCGAACGCGTCCAGCTCCTGCCGCTGGCCGGACTCGGCACGCCCGGACAACGGGAGGCGGTGGAGCCCGCCTTCGACGAGGAGCTCTACACCTGCTCGCTGGCCAATGCCGAGCTGGAGGCGCCGATGATCCGGCTGTCCTACACATCGGACTTCACCCCGGCACGCGTCTACGACTACACCCTGGCCGACGGCACCCTGTCCCTGCGCAAGCAAACCCAGGTCAATAACTACGACCCGGCCAACTACCGCGCCACCCGCGAATGGGCCACCGCGGCGGACGGCACGCGGATCCCGCTGACCATCCTGCGCCGGGCGGAAATCACCAACGATTCTCCCAACCCGGTACTGGTCTACGGCTACGGCAGCTACGAGATGTCGATGGACCCGGGCTTCGGCATCCCCCGGCTCTCGCTGCTGGACCGCGGCGTCGTCTTCGTCATCGCCCACGTGCGCGGCGGCGGCGAGCTGGGCCGCCAGTGGTACCTGGACGGCAAGAAGCTGGCCAAGAAGAACACCTTCACCGACTTCGTGGATGCCACCAAACATCTGCTGGACACCGGCTGGGCAGATCCCAGGCGCATCGTCGCGATGGGCGGATCGGCCGGCGGCCTGCTCATGGGTGCGGTGGCGAACCTGGCCCCGCAGCTCTACGCCGGCATCGTCGCCCAGGTCCCGTTCGTGGACGCGCTGACCTCCATCCTTGACCCGGAGCTGCCGCTCTCGGCCCTGGAATGGGAGGAATGGGGCAACCCGATCGAGGAGAAGGAGGTCTACGACTACATGAAGTCCTACTCCCCGTACGAAAACGTCTCCGCCCTGCCCTACCCGAGGATCGCCGCGGTCACCTCGCTGAACGACACCCGCGTGCTCTACGTCGAACCCGCCAAGTGGGTGGCAAAACTGCGCGAGGAAACCACCGGCACCGCGCCCATCGTGATGAAGATCGAGATGGACGGCGGGCACGGCGGGGCCTCGGGGCGCTACGAGGGCTGGAAGACCCGCGCCTGGGACTACGCCTTCGCCCTTGACACCCTGGGCCTGAACCCCGCGGGGGCATGAGCACCCCGATAATCCGGTCGGCAGCGGTCCGGGACCTCGGGGACGACCCGCGGTTCCGGGCGCTGCTTACCCTTGCCAGCGAGGCCACCGGCCCGGCACTCGATGACTTGGTCCGGGGAATCGCCGACCTGGAGTTGTTGGTTGCCGTCGACGGACACGGCACCCCCGCGGCACTGGCCGTGTACCGGCGCCTGGATCGCCACGCGGTGGAAATCGAATACCTTGCCGTCGACCCCGGGCTGCGGCGCTCGGGCGTGGCCACCGCGCTGGTGCACCTGGTCAGGGACGCTTCCGCCGCGATGGTCGTGGCCCGCACCGACACCGACGCCGTCGGCTTCTACCGGGCCGCCGGCTTTCGCTGCAGCGACTCCCCGCCCGATCTCCGGTGGCCCGGTCGCCGCCGCCACCTTTGCGTCCTGCCCCACGTGCCCCTGGTACGGGACCCGGAACCTGCCGACGGTGGCGTTGAGTGGATCCACGGGAGTCCCGCCCCGGCGCCGGTGCTGGTTGTCCCGCCGTCGCCGACGTGGCCGCAGGACTTCGAGGAGCTCGCTGCGGCGGTCCGGCACGCCCTGGGACACCGTGCGCTGGCGATCGAGCACCTGGGTTCCACCTCGGTGCCGGGGCTGCCCGCCAAACCAGTCATCGACGTGGTGCTGACCGTCGAGGACCCGGACCGGGAGGGGCGCTATGTGCCGATGCTTGAGGCGGCGGGCTTCATTTTCCGCCTGCGCGAGCCTGGCTGGTATCGCCACAGGCTCCTGGTCGCGGGCCCCGGTTCGGGCCTCCCGGCCGCAAATGTCCATGTCCTGGCCCCGGGCTGCCCGGAGACCGCCCGGATGGCTGCGTTCCGCGACTGGCTGCGAACCCACGAGGCCGATCGGGTCGCCTACGCGCGCATCAAGAGCGAGCAGGCGGCGGCAACCAATGATCGCGGCGGCGGAGCGGGGCTGGTGATGGACTACAACCGGGCCAAGGAACCTTTCATCCTCGCCCTCTACGCCAGGATCTACCAGGACCTGCCGGGCGCCTAGGCGGCCGGTCGCCTCGTCGCCTTCCCTATGCAGGCCTCAGCCGCCCCACCCAGGTCACGGACGTGGAAATGCGCCCCCGGCGCGTGGCCCGGGGACGCATTTGCGTGCGGGGCGACCACCCGCGCGTTCCTACCCGTCCTGGTGCCGCAGCTTGTGCGAGGTGTCGATGCTCGGCTTCATCGCCAGCAGCGTTGCCACCACGGCGACTCCCCCGCCAATCCAGGCGGTCAGTGCCGGCACGTTCGCCCCGGCAAAGGATCCCAGCCCGGGCAGGATGATGGCCACCATCGCGGCCAGGAGCTGTCCCACCTCGATCCCGTAGAGGTTCGGCCCTCCCAGGTTGATCATCCCGACGGCAAACAGCAGTGCCCCGGTGGTGATCAACAGCGGCACGGAATTGCCGATGCTTTCGGACCACAGGGGTGTCAATGCCATGACCAGGCCAACGGCGACCACGGCCCAGTCTTCCCAGCGCTTCCACCTGCGCATCAACGCTCATCTCCCTATGCTTTCGGGCCGGATTCATTTCATACCCCAGTCTGGCCCCGGATTCCGATGGCGAGTAGGGACTTTCGTCCCGCCGTGTCGCTGCCGCAACCCCGGGGGCGTTGGACACATGCATGCGCCGGGACGAAAACATGGCGTCGAAATGTCCCCCGGAAACTCGGGATTCGGAGTCACCCGTCTTGACTTATCTCACATTTCAGGATTACCTAATGATCGTTCGGTAAATAACTGAGAGGTCTCCCCCATGAGCGACACTGGCGTCGATGCACCCCTGATGCATCCCATCCTGAGGAACGATTACGCGGCCAAATGGTTGGGCATTGAGGTGCTGAAGGTGGCAGACGGTCACGCAACCATCTCCATGGAGCTGCGCCAGGAAATGCTCAACGGATTCGGCATCGCCCACGGCGGGATGATTTTCGCCCTTGCCGACACCGCGTTCGCCATGTCGTGCAACCCGCACACCGGGTCCGCGGACACCATCACTGTGGCCTCCGGCGTCGACATCAACTTCCTCAAGCCCGGCATCCCCGGCCGGACCCTCACGGCGGTGGCCAACCGCCGCCAGCAAACCGGGCGCAGCGGGATCTACGACATCCAGGTCCTGCAGAGCGTCCCGGGCGCCGAGGACGAGGTGCTTGCCGAATTCCGCGGCCGCTCGCGCACCATCCCCAAGCGTCCCTGACGCCACCTTTCCCCCATCTCCCCAAAACATCGCACGTAAGGCCACATCATGACCCAGACCTCCACCCGGATCGAACTGCCCAACCCGTTGGATCCCGAAGAAACCATGAGCCGCGACCAGATCGAATCGATCCAGCTCACGCGTCTGCAGGACACGCTCGCCTACGCCTACGACCGGGTTCCGCTGTACAAGGAAAAGTACGATGCGGCGGGCGTGCACCCCAGCGACATGAAGGAGCTGGCGGACCTGGCCAAGTTCCCCTTCACCGAAAAGGAGGACCTGCGCAAGACCTACCCGTTCGGCATGTTCGCCGTCCCGCAGCACGAGGTTGCCCGCATCCATGCCTCCTCCGGCACCACCGGCCGGGCCACCGTGGTCGGCTACACGCAGCAGGACCTGGACGACTGGGCCAAGATGGGCGCGCGCTGCCTGCGCCTCTCGGGCGTGAAGCCCGGCTGGAAGGTCCACAACGCCTACGGCTACGGCCTGTTCACCGGCGGCCTGGGCGCCCACGCCGCCGCCGAGCGCCTCGGCACCACCGTGATCCCGATGTCCGGCGGACAGACGGAGAAGCAGATCACGCTGATCCAGGACTTCGAGCCGGACGCGATCCTCTGCACCCCGACCTACCTGCTGACCATCGGCGACGCCATGCAGCGGGCGGGCCTTGATCCGCGCAAGACCTCACTGAAGGTCGCGGTGCTCGGCGCCGAGCCCTGGACCGAGGAGATGCGCCACGAGCTCGAGGTCATGTTCGACATCGACGCGTGCGACATCTACGGCTTGTCCGAAGTCATGGGCCCGGGCGTCGCCGGCGAGTCCAACCAGACCAAGGACGGCAGCCACATCTGGGAGGACCACTTCCGCCCGGAGATCATCGACGCCTTCGACCCCACCAAGGTCCTGGGCGACGGGGAGCACGGCGAGCTGGTGTTCACCTCGCTGACCAAGCAGGCGCTGCCGATCATCCGCTACCGCACCCACGACCTCACCCGGCTGCTGCCGGGAACCGCACGTCCGGGCCACCGCCGGATGGGCCGCATCACCGGGCGCAGCGACGACATGATCATCCTGCGCGGGGTGAACCTTTTCCCGTCCCAGATCGAGGAGATTGCCCTGCGCATCGACGGCCTTTCCCCGCACTTTCAGCTGGAGATCACCCGTCCCGGGCGCATGGACCAGCTCGCGGTGAAGATCGAGCGCCGCGAGGACTGCACCTCGGACCGCGCCGAGGCGGCGGGCAAGGAACTCGCCAAGCAGATCAAGATCCACGTGGGATCTTCCTGCGCCATCGACGTCGTTGACCCCGGCACCCTGGCCCGGTCCTCGGGCAAGCTGCGCCGCATCTACGACCTGCGCAACAAGTAGGCCCCGGTGCGCCGCGGCCGCAGGGGCCCGACCGCCTCCCCAGCCGCGGCGCACCAATTCCCCCGCCAATTTCCGGACCGACCGTTCGTGAGAGAATGAGGAATCATGACTGCCAGCATTGCCAACTCCTCACCCACCAAGCGCGGACGCCCCGGATACGACCAGGACTCGGTCCTGTCCATCGCGGTGGAAGTCTTCAACAAGCACGGCTACGACGCGACGTCGATGGGCAAGCTCGCGGAAAACCTGGGCATCAGCAAGTCCGCCATTTACCACCATGTGCCCTCCAAGGGCGACCTGCTGCGCCTGGCCCTCGACGAGGCGCTGGTCCCGCTTGAGGCCATCGCCGAGGATGAACGCGCCGTCACCGGAACCGCCGAGGAGCGCCTGAAGTTCTTCCTCCGCTCCACCATCCGGGTGCTGGTCAAGCGCCAGCAATACGTGACCCTGCTGCTGCGGCTGCGCGGGAACACCGAGATCGAGCGCGACGCCCTCGAACGCCGCCGCGCGGTGGACCGCCGCGTCTCGGACCTCGTGGTCGAGGCCCAGCACGAAGGCTCGCTGCGCAGCGACATCGATCCCCGCACCACCACACGCCTGCTTTTCGGCACCATCAACTCGCTGGTCGAGTGGTTCAGGGAAGACGGCAACGTCACCGCCGAGCAGGTCGAGGAGCATGCCATCACCATGATGTTTGATGGGTTACACCACAACGGGAAATAGGGTTGGGCGCGGCAAGTCGCGCTACGATCGGTAGTTGAGGCAACGCACCGCCCCCCACCATTTTCTTTGTGAATAGGCAGTATTCTTCGTGGACGAACTTTTCTACAATCTCTTCTCGCAGGCACCCGGGACCGATTCCGGAACCCAGGTGGCACTCTTTGCCGTCTCGGCACTGCTCAGCTGCATTGCCATGGTGGTGCTGGCCCGGCGCAACGACCTGGGCTGGTGGGCGCAGATCCTGGCCGTCTTTGCCGGGCCGCTGGTCATCGCGCTGCAGTTCGAGGCATCCATGCTCCTGTACGCAGTGCCGGCCATGCTGGCAGCCGCCTTTGGCCTGTGGCGCTTCTCCCGCTTTGACAACTCCGGGCGCTTCGGCCGCAAGGTCATCCAGCGCGGCTTCGGCGCCAAGCCCCTGCTCATCGGGGCGTTGCTGGTGGTTGTCTTCACCGCCCTGCGCATGGGGCGCATGCTGACCTCCGGGTTCATCTTCACCGATGGCACCGCGGCATTGTGGATTTCCTTTGCGGCCGAGGCGGCGCTGATCGTTTCCCTGATCGGCATCGCGTGCGGGTACCGCTGGGCCTGGCTGGCCAGCACCGCCGCGGCCATTGCCTATGTCGCGGTGCTCTTCGGCACGAACCCCGCCCTGGCGCTGCTGGGCGTCACGGTCTTCCAGGCACTGGCCGGCATCTACGGCTGGTTCGCTTGGCGGAACGTGCCCACCGAGCGGGCCGTCACCGAAGGCGAGACGAAGAACGCCAAGTATCCGCCGAGCCCGTACACGGCATAGGCGCGCGAGAGCACCACATGATTTGGCAATGGCCCGGAACCTAGGTTCCGGGCCATTGCCGTTCCCGCGTCATGGCCGGCTACGCCGCGCTCCCCTAAGAGCGGATCTCCAACGACATGACCGACGCAGGCCCGTCGCCGCGCAGCCTGGCGCACGTCTGGACGTCGAATCTCACCGGCATCCCGCGCTCGTCCAGGTAGCGCAGCTTGGCCCGCTCCAGGCCCTCGATGCGGAACCCCGCGTTCCTGGCCACGCCCGCGGAGCCGGGGTTGTCCACCCGGTAGGCAAGCTCCAGGCGGAAGAGCGCCAGCGTGCCAAAACAGTGTTCGGCCAGCGACGCCGTGGCCCGCGAGGCCAGCCCCGACCCACGGGCTTCGGGTGCAACCCAGTAGGAGATCCACGCCGTGTCGTGGCGCCGGTCGATGGCCCCGGCCATCACGTGCCCGACCGCCGTGCCGTCCTTCGCGATGGCGAAGGCCACCGCGGAGTTGTTGTCCGGATCGATCCACGGTGCCACCCAGCGACGTGCCGCCGCCTCGGAATTCACCGGTTCACCGGACTGGCCTGCCATGTCGTCGGCCGCAAAGGCTGCCAGGATCGATTCGATGTCTGCCGCTGAATCGGTCCAGGGCCGAAGATATGGCCCGGAAGCGGAATTTTTGCCGGGAGTCATGGTCCCACCCTAGGCCCGCGGCTGCCACACCCCTGCCCGCCCGGCATCGCCACCCCCAACGCGTGGCGCCGATACCCACTGCCGGTTTTCGGGAGAAAAACAAGACATTGTGATCAACGACCCAATATGACAGAAGCGTTTCGATGCATACTGCTGGCACGTGGCCGACATCATGTACATTTGCTGGAACTTCAGATTTAGTTCGACCCGGCGATGCACAGTGTAGTGCCGCGCCGCGCAAAACCAGTCCCGTCCACCGCGGAGACCACAAGGAGCAATTGCCATGAGCACCCAAACCCTAGAAGCAATCCCCGATGCCCAGGCCACGAAGAAAAAGTCGGCAGGGCACATCATTGTCGACACCCTGGTGGCCCACGGCGTGGAGCGCACCTATGTGATTCCCGGGGAAAGCTACCTCGATGTCTTGGACGGCCTGCACCATTCCCCGATTGAGACCGTTGTCTGCCGCCACGAGGGTGGCGCCGCCTACATGGCCGAGGCCGACGGCAAGATGCACCAGCGTCCGGGCATCGCCATGGTGACCCGCGGCCCGGGTGCGGCCAATGCGCACGTGGGGCTGCACACCGCCTGGCAGGACTCCACCCCGATGGTGCTCTTCGTCGGCCTGATTCCCTTCGCGCACCGCGACCGCGAGGCCTTCCAGGAATTCGACATCAAGGGCTGGTTCGACACCGGCGCCAAGCGCGTCATGGTCCTGGACCACGCCGAACGCGCCTCGGAGATTGTCGCCGAGGCCATGTTCGCCGCCATGAGCGGGCGTCCCGGCCCCGTGGTGGTCGGGCTCCCCGAGGACATCATCCGCGAAATGGTCGAGCCCACCCTGCACCCGGTCATCCCCGTGGCCACCGGCGGCATGACCGTGACCGACTGGAAGGAACTCAAGGCAGCACTCGAGGAATCCTCCAAGCCGCTGTTCGTGCTCGGTGGAAATGACTGGACCCAGGAAGGCGCCACCGCGCTGACCACCTGGCTCGAGGAGCACCACCTGCCGGCCGCCGTCGAATGGCGTTGCGAGGGCAACATCCCCTTCAGCTCCCCCTCCTACGTCGGACCCATCGGATACGGGCGGCCGAAGCCCACCTACGACCTGCTCGAGGAAACCGACCTGCTGATCTTCGTTGGCACCGTTCCTGGCGACGTGATCACCGACGGGTTCCTGGTGCGCCAGGACTGGACCAAGAAAAACTTCCTGGTCACCATCGACCCGTCCCTGCGCGGCCGCTCGGGCCCCGTATCCCACCAAATCGTTGCCAAGCCCGACGTCTTTGTCCGGGACCTGGTCATGATGGACTTCGCCGGCAAGCCCGAGTGGAAGTCCTTCACCGAGCGCATGCGTGGCGAGCAGGAAAAGTTTGCTGCCCTACCCGCAGCGACCCCCGCCGAGGGCCCTGCCCGCATGGACACCATGATGGCCAACCTGGTGGCGGGCCTGCCGCACGACGCCATGATCACCCTGGGCGCCGGCGAACACACCAACTGGGCACACCGCTACTTCCCCACCGAGGAATACGCGTCGATGATTTCGGCCCGCAACGGTTCCATGGGCTACTCGGTGCCCTCGGCCGTTGCAGCGTCGCTGAACTTCCCGGGACGTCGCGTCGTCACCATTGCCGGCGACGGCGAGTTCCTGATGAACGGCCAGGAGCTGGCGACCGCCGCCCAGTACGGCGCCACCCCGCTGGTCATCGTGATGGACAACCAGGAATACGGAACCATCCGCACGCACCAGGAACGCCACTACCCGGAACGCATTTCCGGCACCCAGCTCAAGAACCCCGATTTCGCGTTGATGGCCCAGGCCTTCGGCGGATTCGGAGTCCGCGTGGAAAACGACAGCGAGATCCCGGCCGCCCTTGAGGCTGCGCTGACGGCGATTGACGATGAGGGCAAGTTCGCCCTCATCCACCTGATCGTGGAACAGCGCGTCAAGGCCTACTAGGCCGCTTCCAGACAGCGAACAGCGGAGGCTCGTTTCCGTCCCTCGGGGCAGGACGCGGGTCTCCGCTGTTTTGTGCCGGGCCACCAGGGCTAGGCGGGATCCGGGCGGGGGTCTTTCAGCGCATCCAGCAGGAAAGCCGCCCAGTGCCCATAGCCCTCCACCGACGGATGGAAACGGTCGGCAGCGAAGAAGGCGTCGCCCAGCGGCGGATCGTCGGCGAAGGACACGAAGGCAAGACCCAGTTCCGTGCACACCCGCGCCGACACCGCGTCCAGGCGGCTGGCCCGGCGTTCCAGGAACTCGTTCAACGGCACCGGCAGGGCAGGGAAGAATCTGAAGGGCGGCACCCCGGCAACAACAATTTCCCTGGGCCTGCCCGGATCCAGGAACGCCGCCAGGATCCTGCGCAGGTCCCCGCCCCAATGCGCGGGCGTCCGACCGGCCATGGCGTCATTGGCGCCGGCCACCAAGACAACGATGTCCGGGTCCGGATGCTGGACCCGGACAAGCACCTCGCTGCCGATGCGCTCCAAGGTCGCGCCGTTTGCACCCTGGGCTTCCCACGCCACTGGCCGGTGACGCCGGACCGAGAGTCCCTCCGCCAGCTGGCCGGTCAGTGCAAGTGCGTGGGTCGGAGCGCCCGTTCCGGCAACAGTCGATTCCCCAATGACCAGCAGCCGACAAGGGGTCCCGCCGGTGCCACACGCGTCGGCCAAACCCTTCTTGGGACCTGTGGCCTCCTGCAGCCTCGGAATGGTCTTGACGAGGCGGTGCCCCTGGACCAAAGCGGGCCCCGCCTGGACCACATCCAGCCAACCTCTCCGAATTCTTTCGCTTCCGACAGAAGTGCTCATTGCGATGCCATCCCCTAGCGCTGCATGTTGGCCAACCCGGATACCCAATGCTCCTCAATAACTTGCCGTCCCCCCACTCATCAGGGTCGACCTCCGCATTGCTCCTGTCAACAAGAGGGCCAACTGCAAGAATCCACGGATGCCGGAGGACCCCGCCGGAAACCGGCCGTCCTCTGGCCAAGCACCGGGAATACCTGCCGTGTGCGACCCACCCTTGATCCGCCTCTCATTTGGGTCTCATCATCATCGGCCATACTTGTGGTCATGGGATTGGGAAAAACTGGCAAGATCGTGGCCTGGCTGGCGGTGTTCTTGACCCTGGGGTTGGGGACCTATGTGGTGGCCCTGGGGTTGTCGGCTCCCCCTTCGGTGAACCTGGGACCGGCGATCGACGTCGAGCAGGGCACCGCACCGGCAAGCCCGTCCCCCTCCACCGTGGCACCAAGCACTTCGCCCAAGCCAACCCCAAGCCCCTCCGCGGAATCGTCGCGCCCGCCGGCCAAGCCAACCGTCAAGCCGTCAGTCAAGCCCTCCTCAAAGCCGTCACCGAAGCCGACAGTGTTGCCCAGCAAGTCAGCACCGGTCAAGCCGCTGCCGCCATCGGACGCCGACGACGATGACGATGACGACGATTTTGACGACGACGGTGCGGATGACGACGATGATTAGGATTCCCGAGCTCGCCCAGCAACTGGCAAACGCACCCGAGGGCACCAAATACGCCCGTCGCGGGTTCTCCGTCCGCACCAGGGTCCTGGCCGGAATGCTGGGGCTAATCACCTTGGCCTTCGCCGTCACCGGCACCGTGGTCTATCTCCTGCAGGTGCGGACCATGGATGCCCGCATCGACGACTCGCTCAAGCGCAGTGTCCAGGAATTCCAGGTGCTGGCCGCACGCAGCTCCGAATCGGCGACCACCGCCGAGCCGCTCACCGCCGAGGTCCTGCTCTACGCGGCCATGCAGCAGACCCTGCCGGCACGACACGAAGGCATGCTGAGCATGGTCAACGACAGCGTCCGGTGGACCGCTCCCGAGATCGTGCAAATGCGTCCGGAAAACGACCCGGGGTTCATCGCCTGGGCGGTGAATGAGGCACCGGACGAGCGGGTCATGCTCCAAACGGTGCCCACGGCCCAAGCAACCTACCGCGTGGTGAGCATTCCCCTGACCCTGGCCCAGCCGCAACCGCCGGCCCACTTGTTCCTCGCCTACGATTACACCGCCGAAAGGCAGGCCCTGAACCGCGGCTTCCTGATGTATGTCCTGGTCGGGGTCGTCGTCCTGCTGGTGGCCGGAGCGGCCGGCTGGCTGCTGGTGGGCAGGTTCCTGCGTCCCGTGGCGCTGCTGCGCGACACCGCCCGGAAGATCTCCGAATCGGACTTGTCCAAGCGCATCGAGGTGGTCGGACGCGACGACCTGGCCGAGCTGACGATCACCGTCAACGCCATGCTCGACCGCGTGGAGAACGCCATGGTCTCCCAGCGCCAGCTCCTTGACGACGTGGGCCACGAGCTCAGGACGCCGGTGACCATCGTGCAGGGGCACCTGGAACTCATGAATCCCCTGGACCCCGAGGACGTCAACCAGTCGCGGGACATCGCCCTGGCGGAACTGGACCGGATGTCTTTCCTCATCAACGACCTGGTCACCCTCGCCAACTCCAACGGGGTCGACTTCGTCCAACCCGTGGACACAAACATCGGCACCCTGCTCGATGACCTGCTCGACAAGGCGCGTCCGCTCGGCGACCGCAACTGGCGGATCGGCCATCGCGTGGAGGCAACTGCCAATCTCGATCCGCAACGCGTCACCCAGGCGATGCTGCAGTTGTGCTCCAACGCGGTCAAGTTCTCCGCCGACGGGTCCACGATTACCATGGGAACCAATATCGCAACCGACGCCAGCAACGCCCCGGTGCTGCGTCTCTGGGTACGCGATGAGGGAGTCGGCATCGCCGTTGCCGACCAGGACCGGATATTCGAGCGCTTCGGTCGCGGCAACAATTCCAAACGCACCGAGGGGTCCGGACTGGGACTGAACATTGTCTCGGCCATCGCCGAGGCACACCACGGAAGCGTCGGGGTCAGCTCCGATGTGGGCATCGGCTCAACCTTCGTCATAGAAATCCCCATTGCCCCCGAGAGAGAAGAAGATGAGCCGAATACTGATCATTGAGGATGAGGACCGCATCAGCTCCTTTGTCGCCAAGGGGCTCAAGGCCGCCGGCTTCGCGCCCACGGTGGCCGACACCGGCAAGGAAGGCGGCTATCTGGCCCAGACCGGCGACTTCGAGTTGATCATTCTGGACCTGGGACTTCCCGACGAGGACGGCTTCTCGGTCCTGGGCCGCATCCGCTCCACCAACGTCGACACCCCCGTCATCATCCTCACGGCACGGTCCAGCATCGACGACACCGTGGCGGGGCTCGAGGGTGGCGCGGACGACTACATGGCCAAGCCCTTCCGCTTCGAGGAACTGCTTGCCAGGGTGCGCCTGCGCCTGCGTCCACAGGCCGCGGCGCCCGAGGACCAGGTGATTCGGGTGGGACCGCTGGAACTGGATTCCGGTAGCCGGCGCACGCGGCTCCATGGTCGCGAAATCGACCTCTCGGCCAGGGAATTCGGGTTGGCGGAGGCCTTTATGCGAAACCCCGGGCAAGTGCTCAGCCGCGAGCAGCTGCTCTCCCGGGTCTGGGGCTACGACTTCGACCCGGGTTCCAACGTCGTTGACGTGTATGTGCGGTACCTGCGCAACAAGTTGGGCGCGGAATGGTTCACCACGGTGCGCGGCATGGGGTACCGCTTCGAGGATCCTTCCTGAGCAGGGGATGAGCAACAGGCATGTACAGCTGACGGGCCATCGGTTCCCCAAAATTGCGGACCACGGTCAACGACCGTGGTCCGCAACTTCGCCGCTCCTTGCGGGCGGCCGAAGCGGCCCGGTGCATGACTCGGGGCACCGGGCCGGCATCCTTTCTTACTTGCAGGCAACGTCCACCCAGTAGGTGTGGTCGCCTTCGGTGTGGTCCGCGACGGTGACCGGGACCATTGCGGTTCCGCCCCTGACCCTCGCGGCGCTTCCGTCAGGCGCCGCGACCGCCGTGATGCTGCAGCCGGGCTGGCTGGCCACATGGATCGAATGTGTGCCTTCCTCGGTTGCTTCGAAGTGGGCCTCGTGGAAGGCAAGTACGGCCGGGTTCCATTCGGAGTACTTGATGTTGTGGGCGCCGTTGGTGTCCACCCAGGTGGCAGCGTAGCCGTCCATGGCCACACCGTTCTTCCAGAAGCGCACGTCGATTTCGACGATCATGTCGCTGCGGACCTTGAAATTGTCGGTCTTGCTGTACCGGGGAACGAAGCAGTTCTTGTTGCCGTTTCCGTTGCAGTCCAGCTTGTCAGTCGGGGTCACCCAGACCTTATAGACCCCGCCGTTGTTGGGCGTGTCCGCATAGGGGAACAATTGGACGGTTGCCCCGCCGTCTTCACCATCGAGCCCTGTGGCATGGGCACAGGCACCCGAGGGCGAGGTGTCCTGAATGACGCCGCTGTCGTTCACAGTGAACTGACGACACGCGACCGCGTCGGATGAGAGCAAGACCTTTCCCGAGGGGTCGGTGACTTGGAATGAGTAGGTGCCTGCCGGCAGGCCGGCCGCGTCGTCGGGGGCGTTGATGCCGGGGCCGCCGTTAAGGTAGACATCTTCCTTGGCGTCGTAGATGTTCAGGTTGACGGGAACACCGCTGGCATCCGTGGTGAAAATGGCGCCTGAAAGCTGGGTGCCGGGCGGAGGTGCCGCGGTTGCCGGTGCGACCCACAGCGTCGCGGCTGCGACGAGAATTGCGCTGGGAATGGCGAACATTCTTTTCATGAGATCCCTCTGAATCTACGAGTAGGAAACCGTATCCGGCGCGCAGTTGACGGCTCATACTCCCAGCAAGAACAAGCTTCATCCGGAAACTATTTCGGAAATCACGGATGGACACGCCACGCCTCGGATGCTCGAAGCATACGACTGCGAAAAGCGGAACGGCAACACGTGAACCCACCCCTTAATTACTCGGTGTTTCGCGTGCTTCGAGGGTGCACTCTGTTCGAGGCAACGCCCGCCTCCCCGCATGGATGACCTTTTCGCCGGTGCCGGTGTAGTGGGGTTTTCCGGATGCGATGCTGCGGGTTGGGTCTTCTCCGAATCGGACGACCGCCCGCTCGATTCTCGACTAAACGGGAAAAGCCGCATCCTGGGATCCGGGCGTTTCGCCGGCATGCTCCGGCGGCCACACGAGCAAGAAACGTTCGAAGACGATCGCGCAGTCTTCGCTCCAGGTCCGGCCGCGTGCGGCTTCGCCACGCAGCCAGTATTTGCGGTGTTCGGTTCTCCAGCTTTCCAGTGACCTGTCGCCCTCCCCCTCGTCTCGGGCGAAGTCCGCGTCGGCACTGGCAAAGGTCCCCAACCGAAGCTCCACGCTCTTCAGGACGACCTTCGGGTTTCCGTCCCCGTCGCAGGCTATCCAATGCGAACCCACGCGCGGAAGTGCCATGCCGTCATCCATGAATTCCCGAGCCAGCGTCGAGGTGGCTCGTTTGTGGCCGTGGATCACTTCGTGTAGCAGTGCATCGGCCAGCACCGCGGAATCCCCGAAGCGCTCGACCGAGTATTCAGGGCAGAGGTTCACCGCGTCCGGGTAGGCAGTCGAATACTCGGCCCACATCCGGGCCGCGGCTTCCAGGTCCAACGATCGGTTGTTGACGTCTTCTGCTTTCACAGGAATAGCATGCCACGGTTATTCCACGTTAGTGGTCCACATGACCGGGTTCGGGACGGAGTGGCAGTTGAGGGTAGAGGTCCGGGAACACCCCGGCGGCTGGTGCCTGTTTCTGAACGGGCACCAGCCGCCGGGAGTCACTCGGGAGCGCTAGGCTGCGCTGGCCGCCGATGGAGCTGACTTTGGAGACTCCGGCGATACCGGGGACTGTGCGGAAACAGGCGATACCGGCGACTGCGCGGACACCGGTGACTGCGCGGAGGCGGGCGAAACTGGAGATTGAGCTGTGACCGGGGACGGGGCTGACACAGGAGTTTGGGCCGACACTGGCGACACAGCAGTCTGGGCCGACACCGGCGACACAGCAGTCTGGGCCGACACCGGCGACACAGCAGTCTGGGCCGACACCGGCGACACAGCAGTCTGGGCCGACACCGGCGACACAGCAGTCTGGGCCGACACCGGCGACACAGGAGTCTGGGCCGACACCGGAGACGCTGCCGACTTCGCCGATGCAGCAGTCTGTGCTGAGGCTTCAGCATCGGCGGCCACCTGCTCCACGGAGGTGGAACTTTGGAGTGCTGCCCGTTCCCCCACAACCACCGACTCATTGACGGGGACAATCGGCTGCGCGACCGCAACGCCCGCTCCGATGGCGACTACTCCAAGTGCCCCGGTGATTGACCAAAATGTGCGTGACTTCTTCATGCTTTCGAACCTTTCGTCCATTGTCCTGCTGGTGATCTTCTTCCAGCCTGACTCCTGAATGTGAGACGTGGAGGAGAAACGAATGAGAATGTTCTCATCTTGGCCTCCCGATTCGGGCAATAATGCCACGTCACAGCCCATAAATAAAGACTTTCAGGGCGGCAGCAAACCAAACGTCCCGGCCTTTCGCTACCCAGCCAGGTCGAGAAATTGCTCAACACGCCGCAAGCGGTCCAGTGCCACGACACGCCAATTGGGATTGGATTCGTCCCGCGCGCCGGCCACCAGCGACAGGACCACGCACGCTGCCCGGGCATACAGACCGTCGCCTGAAACCCCTCGTTGACCCAGTTCAGATTCGAAGGCCTTGGCATAACGTTCAAGATAACCGACAACCCGTTCATACCGCGGGTCAAGACCCGGGAGGACGGCCAGATGTCCAAGAAAACAGGCAAGGTCGTCAACCAGATACCCGGGGCCGGCCGAATCTATGTCCAGTAACCCGGTGATGGTCCCGTCGGTGACGAAGATGTTTGCCTCGTAGAAGTCCCCGTGGCTGGGAACCAGTTCACCACGCCGGGAGGTTTCCAAAATGCGGGCCAGGCGCTGGATCAAGACCCCGATATTCTCGGCTTGTTCCGGCATTGCCGTTTGGGCCGCGTGACCGTACCAGCCCAAGCGGTCGGACCAGGCAGGTCGCGCCGGGACGTCCATAAGGGTTTGCGGCAACGAGTCGAGAAGCCCGAAGATGCGCTGCGGGTCCAACGGCAGGTCCTTGGCATGCATCAGGTCCTCGGCCAACGGCACGCCCTCGGCCCGGCGAAAGGCCAGGACGCCGTCTATCGGCGGTCCGACCGGCGCTGGTGCGGGGATACCTGCCTGCAACAGGGCCAGGTGCTTGTCGTGGAGGAGTTGCGAGTCCTTCCGCAGCACCTTGAGGAATAGCTGGTCGCCGTCCACGAAGCGGGCAAGCAAGACGGCGCGGCGCAGCGGGCGGTAGGCCAGGGTGCGCAGTTCCTCCAGAACGCGTCCGTCGCCCCATTTTTCCTCCACGAGCCCCGGGGTTGTCGCCAACCGCAACCCGGGCAGCAGCGGGTCTGCCGGATGCAGCCATACGACGACGGCGCCGCGCCCGTTGTCGAGGCGGACGGCCCCTTCGGGGAACTTCTCCAGCTTTTCAGCTGTGGCACCCAGGTAAAGCGTTGCTGTCCCGTTGCTTGCCGCAAAGACACCGGATACCCCGGCCCCCGGCCGGTGGTGCAGGTCCGCCAAGTAAACCTGCGCATGCTCAAGTCCCATCGGTCGCACGACTTCCGCGAGGATTCCGGCGAACTCCTCCGATTCGAAGAAGTCCAGTTGTTCCCGCTCGGTCCATGCGTCGGCATCCTGAAGCACCGGTGAATTCATTGAACCCTCGTTCCTCCTACGCGCCGCGGGCCGTGCCGGCGGATGATGCCGCCCCGCTTCCCTTTGCCCGCTACCTTCTCACACTCGGTGCCCCGCGGGCCACGGCCCACCGCCACGGGCGCGTCCCGATACCGGCTCCGCAGACGCCGACGGCCAACCGCGCAACCCCCTAATCAGGAGTCCAGCGGTCGGCCATCGGTCATTGCCGCAGCATCATGCGGATCGGGAACTAGGCCCAGTTGGCGTAGGTGGTGTTTTCCTTCTCCACCAGGGTCAACACGTCATAGGTGGCCACGATCTCGCCGTCCTGGTTGTTGATGACGGCGTCCCACGCGACCTCTCCGTACTCGTCCGTGACGCGGGGGGTGATCTTCTTGGCGGTCAGCGTGACCCGGATCGAATCCCCGTCCGGCACCGGGGTGATGAAGCGCAGGTTCTCCAGGCCGTAGTTGGCCAGGACCGGGCCGGGGGCGGGCTGGACGAAGAGTCCGGCCGCCCAGGAGACCAAAAGGTATCCGTGGGCCACGATGCCCGGGAAGAACGGGTTGGCCTCGGCCGCTGCGCGGTCGGTGTGCGCATAGAAGGTGTCACCGGTTTCGTTGGCGAACGCGGTGATTTCCTCCAGGGACACCACGCGCAGCGGCGAGGCGAAGGCGTCGCCGATCCGCAGCTCGGCCAGCGACTTGCGGAACGGGTGGATGGCCCCTTCGACGGCGCCGAACTCTGCGGCCCCGGCGACCACGCGGTCGGCACCGGTGTGCCAGATGCCGGTGACGGCGGTGAGCATGTTTGGCGAGCCCTGGATGGCGGTGCGCTGCATGTGGTGCTTGACCGAGCGAATGCCGCCGAGTTCCTCGCCGCCTCCGGCGCGGCCCGGGCCGCCGTGGACCAGGTGCGGCACCGGCGAGCCGTGGCCCGTGGAGCTGCGCGCGGTTTCGCGGTTGAGCATGTGGACCCGGCCGTGGTGCGAGGCGATGCCGGTGGTCAGGACGCGCGCGGTGTCGGGGTCGTTGGTGCACACGGTGGCCACCAGGGAACCGGAACCCATGGCCGCAAGGCGGATGGCGTCGTCAAGGTCGGAATATCCGATCACCGATGACACCGGGCCAAAGGCCTCGCGGCTGTGAACGGCCTCGTTTTCCACGTCGTCCCACGTGAGCAGCAACGGGGACATGAAAGCGCCTGCATCGACGGTCTTTTCCTCGCCCGTGGTGGTGCGGACGACCGGCGCATCCAGGGTTCCGTAGGCAATCTCGCCGCCGGCGGCAATCATGTCCTCGACGGCCGCGCGCACGTCGCGCAACTGTTCCAGGGAGGCGAGGGCACCCATGGTGACTCCCTCGGCGCGCGGGTCGCCGATGACCACGCGCTCGTCAAGGCGCGTCCCCACGGCCTTGACCACCTCGTCAACTAGCGCCGCGGGGACGATGTTACGGCGGATCGCCGTGCACTTCTGTCCGGCCTTCGAGGTCATCTCCGTGGTGACGGCCTTGACGAAGGCGTCGAATTCCGGCGTTCCGGGAACCGCGTCGGGTCCCAGGATGGCCGCATTGAGCGAGTCGGTCTCGGCAGTGAAGCGCACTCCCCCGTCAATGACGTTCCGGTGGGACTTCAGCGCCGAGGCGGTGGAAGCCGAGCCCGTGAAGGAGAGCATGTCGCGGTAGTCAAGCACGTCCAACAGGGTGCGTGCCGAGCCGGAGATCAGCTGGATCGAGCCCTCGGGCAGGATGCCGGAATCTACCATCAGGCGCACCATGGCCTCGGCGACGTAGCCGGTGGGCGTGGCGGGCTTGGCAATGGTCGGAACCCCGGCGATGAATGCGGGGGCGAACTTCTCGAGCATGCCCCAGACCGGGAAGTTGAAGGCGTTGATCTGTGCGGCAACCCCGGGGATGCGGGTGTAGATGTGTTCGCCGGCGAACGAGCCGTCGCGCGACAGCACTTCCATGGGGCCATCGGGGATGACATTGGAGTTCGGCAGCTCGCGCCGGCCCTTCGAAGAGAAGGTGAAGAGCACGCCGATGCCGCCGTCGATGTCGACCATCGAGTCGAACTTGGTGGCACCGGTTTGGTAGGAGATCTCGTAGAGGACTTCTCGCCGGTCGTTGAGGTACTGGGCCAGTTCCTTGAGCTTCAGGGCGCGTTCGTGGAGGGTGAGCTTGCCAAGTTCGGCCTGCCCGACGGTGCGCCCGTACTCAACAACCGTGGCAAGATCCATGCCGTCGCTGTTGACCGTTGCCAGGGGCGCCCCGGTGTTGGCGTCCAGCACCGGGGTGCCGCCCACCGCATCGGACGGGGTCCACCAGGTGTTTTGGACGAAGCTGGGAACGAGTGGAGCCATGGGAGTTGTCGTCATCGACGAAGTCCTTCCTGAACGATCGGTCAGTATTAGCAACCACAGTACAGTATGGGGAAGAACACCACGAGTCTCGGGCGCCATGGGTGCCCGGAAAACAGGAGATAGACAGCATGAGCGCAGAGCGCCCCACCGCGCCCACCCCGGAAACCTCGATTGACGGCGTCTGGCAGATTGCCCTGGGCGAACTGGACATCAAGATGGGCATCAAGATCCTCGAGGAATCGGTCGAGAAGGTCGTGGCCACCATGCCGGTGGAGGGTAACCGCCAGTCGTTCGGGCTGCTGCACGGCGGCGCGTCGCTGGCCGTGGGAGAGGCCGTTGGCTCCTGGGCCGCGGTGAAGCATGCCTCGACCATGGGCAAGTCGGCGGTCGGAGTGGATGTCTCGGCGACCCACCACAAAGGTGCCCGCAACGGGCTGATCACCATCACCGCGACGCCGATCAGCCTGGGCCGCCGCGTGGCCAGCCATCAGGTCGTCATCGAGAACGAAGCCGGCGAGCGCCTCTGCACCCTGCGGATCACCAACCTGATCGTCGACATCAAGCAGTAGGGCTGCAGCCCCGGAAATCACCTGGCCGCAGGCCCTTCCTCGTCCGCGCTTGCGGGGATCCGCGGCCAGAATTCCCGCACCGGCAGGCTTATTCCCGGGCGGGTCCCACAGCGACCCCGCCAGGCCGGCGGATCGCAGATCCGCCGGCCTGTCGCCGCGTGGGCGATGTCCACCCATCGCGCCCATCGGACATCGCCACTCCCCCGGCGTCCCGCGCATGGCGCCACCAAAAGCGCGCCCGGTAATGCGAGCAGCAACATGGCAAGAGTTGGCCACACCGGCGCTTCGCTGGCTTTGCCCGACGGGGTTCATGATCGGGGGCGCCACACGCCCGACACGGGCGGCAGCATGAGGTTTTTCGCCGCATCTGGCAACGGTTACGGGCCAAGGAACCAGCAGCCGGAGCCAAGTGATTGACATACATCAATGAGTTGTGGTGTCCTTGAGTCAGCAGCACCAGTAACCACCGAAGGAGGAAAACAATGAGTGTCCCAGTCGTGACCCCGGATCCGCTCTTTCCTTCCCACAGGAGTTACTCCAGCAATGCAGAAACACGTAGAAAACAACTTTCCAGACACCTTTGAACGGCGCTCCACGGGCACCAAGGCCAGGCAGACCGATCGCGCGGATGACTGGAACTATCTTGACGACCAACTCGGCGACTCCCAACGTTGGTCAACCTGGCTGGCCACCGAGAAGCTCATGCGCGGACCGCTTCCCTACCCCGAGTTCGTTATCGAGGATGCAGGTGCCATCGACACCGAGCTCGGCGTGCTCAAGACCGGCAAGGAAGCCGATGTCTTTCTGATCGAGCGGGCCACGTCCGAGCAACATGCCCTGCTGGCCGCCAAGTGCTACAGGTCCCCGGAGCAACGCACCTTCAACAGGTCTTCGACCTACACACAAGGCCGCAGCGTCAAACGTTCACGCGACGCCCGCGCGCTGAAAAACGGCAGCGCCTATGGGCGGCTCGTCGAGGCCTCGCGGTGGGCCAATGCCGAGTGGCAACACATGCGCCTGTGCTTTGAGGCGGGAGCGCCGGTCCCCTATCCGGTACAGATCCTGGGCACTGAGATTCTCATGGAGTTCATCGAAGACCCGGAGGCCCCGGGTGCTGCGGCACCGCGGCTGCAGCATGTGCGCCCGGACGCCGAACGGCTGGGCCACTACTGGCAACAAATCGTGGAGGCCATGAAGGTCTTCGCCCGACTGGGATATGCCCACGGGGACCTCTCGCCCTATAACGTACTTGCTGCCGGCGAGAGGCTGGTGGTCATCGACCTGCCGCAATTTGTCGACATGACCGAGAACGAACGCGGTGTCGGCTTTCTTCAGCGGGACTGCCAAAACATGTGCGCCTGGTTCCAGTCGCGCGGCCTGGACGTTGACGCCGACGAACTCCTGGCCGAACTCATTGCCGAGGCCTGGTAGGCGCCGGGACCGAGCTCCATTCACCGGGGCGGTTCCCAGGCGATTAATTGGTACATCCGCTGTGCTGGTCTCGGCTGGGCCACGGGGCTATGGTTGGCCCACCAAACCGCTTGGGCCGCCCATACGAAACCATCAACCTCGCACCCCTACGTCGACGATGCGGCCACGTGGCCAGTGTTGGCCTTCTTCATGAGTTAACTTGAGCAATTTCCAGAAAGGACATTCACCTTGCGTACCGCATACAAGGTTGTTGCTCACATCATTGCCGCCGCAGTCGTGGTCCAGGCGGCCTTGATCGCCTGGGCGATGTTCGGGCTAATCCCATCCCTGCAGTCCGGAACCGTCCCGGACGAACCGCCGGTGGCCGCGCTCATGCACGGCATGATCGGCATGTACGCGGCCCCGGTTCTCGTACTGGTGCTACTGGTCATCGCGTTGCTCGCGCACGCCGGACTGAAATGGGCACTGTGGCTCCTTCTTGCCGTCGCGGTCCAAATCACCCTGGCGTTCGTGGCCTTCGATGCCGCCTGGGTCGGTCTGCTCCACGGGGCAAACGCCTTTGCCATCATCGCGCTGGCCGAGATCGGCGCCCGCGCGGTCGCCCACGCCCCGGAACATGTGGCGGGCCGCAAGAACGTCATGCGTCCGGCGACATAGACCGGCGCCGCATTTCCCACTCGCGGTCCGTGGCCAGCACGGCGAGGAATTCCTCGTCGTGGCTGGCCACCACCATGGCGCCTCCGAATGATTCCAGGGCCGAAAGCAGCTGCTCGACGGTGGCCATGTCCAGGTTGTTGGTCGGCTCGTCAAGCAGAAGCAATTGCGGGGCGGGGTCGGCCAGCAGGATCATCGCCAAGGCAACCCGAAACCTCTCCCCGCCCGAAAGCCGGGACACCGGCTCGTCGACCCGGGCTCCCCGGAAATGGAAGGCGGCCAGCTGCTCCCGCAGGAGCCCCGGTTCCGCCCCGGGTGCCGCGAGACGGAGGTTTTCCAACATGCTCATCCCGTCATCGAGCCCTGCCCAGTCCTCCCCGCCCCCGGCAGACAGGCGCTGGCGCAGGAACCCGACCGGAACCCTCGAACGCGTCTCCAGCTCGCGGAGCAAGGTTGTCTTCCCCGCCCCGTTCCCCCCAAGGAGGGCGACACGCTCCGGCCCCTTGATGCCCAGCACCGAATCCCCCTCCACGGGTTCCCCCGCTTCGAGCACGATGCCGCGGCCGATCTCGGCGACCGGCAATTCAACCACGCTGCGGCCCGCGGGAACCCGGGTCCGCGGCAACTCGATCCCGATCCTCAGGTCCACGGGCAACCCGTTGCGGGCCTCCGCCAGCTCCGTACGGGCGTCTGCCTCGTGGGATCTCATGATGCCGCGGTTCTTTGCCGCGGAGACCTCGGCCTTGTTGCGCAGCGCGTTGGCCAGGATCTTCGGCATGGATTCCGCGGCCTTTTGCCCCTGCCTGGACCGCCTGGCGATCTTGGTTTCGGCCTCGCGGACCTGCCGTTTCTCGACCGCCAGCCTGCGGCGGGCATCGCTGAGCCTGCGTGCCGCGCTGTCCCGTTCGTGACCCAGGACTTCCTCCCGTGAACCCCAGTCGCCGAATCGCACCACCTCCATTTTCTCGGCGCGCAGCGCCCGCACGTTCACCGGGCGCAGCTCGGCCAGGGAATCGACCAGCCCCAGCAGCGTCTTGTCGTGCGTGGAGACCAGCATGGTGCCGGAGAATCGCTCCACCATGTCGTAGAGGCGGTGCCGGGCGTCGCGGTCCAGGTTGTTGGTCGGCTCGTCGAGCAGGGTGATCCCGCCGCCGCGGACTTCCATGCCGGCCAGGGCCACGGCCATGGTCTCGCCGCCCGACAGGGTGCCCACGGTTCGTTGCAGGAATGAGGCGGTGACTTCCGTATTGAGGTATCCGTCCAGCAGCGCCGCCGACCGCTCCTCAAGATCCCAGTCGTCGCCGACCGATTCCATGTCCCGGGCCAGATCCTCGCTCGTGTTGTCCAGGATCCGGTGCAGCGCCGCCAGCTTTTCCGTGATGCCCATCAGGCTCGCCACGCTTCGATGGCTGTCGAGGACGATGTCCTGTGCCAGGTAGGCCGGCGGTGCCTGGGTGTGGATCGTGCCCCGGGTGGGCCTGAGTTCCCCGGCGACCAGCCGCAAGAGCGTGGACTTTCCCGAACCGTTGGGACCCATGAGGCCGGTGCTGCCATGGGGAAAAGTGGTCGAGACGTCGTCAAATACGGTTCCGCCATCGGGCCAGGAAAAGCCGAGACGGTCAATGATGATGGGATTGGGGTGCTGCATGGTCGTTCTCGTTTCGACGGTGGATGCGCCAAAACTTCACCACGACCTCGATCGCTCCACGTAGGGAGGGGTCATGGAAATGTCCTTGGCGCGATTAGGCGAAGGCGAGAACTGGCAACACGTCGCGATCCTGACGTCGGCAATGGGACATTTCAATCCTGCGGCCGGGAGACGCCGGCTGTCAAATGTCCCGCCGCTTACCGGCAGTTTCGTCCGGGGTCAGCGCGGGGAGACGGGGCATATCACCGGACGCGTCGCGGGTGGCAGGACCCGGGACGCCGGCAGCGCTCCTCCGGGGGCATCCCCGGCGGGGCGGTCGACGGATCCCGCGGCTACCGCAGGAGCAGCGCGGCTTCCTCCTCCGCTGCCAGCCCAGACCGCAGCGAAGCCGTCCCGGTCCCGTCCCCGGCGCGCACGATGTCCTCAAAGGTCTCGCGCAGGCTCCTGCGGCGCAGGCCCATGGACAGCGCGCGGGCATCGGAGCGGCGCGCAAATCCGGCAAATTCCGGGTCCGCGGGCAGCACCAAGGGCAGCGACATGGGACCTGCCCAGGGGTTCACGCGGTCCCCTTCCATCCGGGCCAGGTCGTATTCCGCGAGCGTGTGGGCGGGAGCCGGAGCTTCCGGCGGCGCCACGGCAGCAGCGGCGTCCCGGGCCATTCCCAGGGCCTGGCCCAGCGTGTGTTGTGCACCCACGGCGTTGGCGAATCCGTGGAGCCCCGCCAGGCCGGCATCGAGGATGAATGCCGCGAGGTCGCGCACGTCGAGGATCTGCACCGATTGCCGGCTGTCCGGGTCGGCGGGAACCAGGACAGGGTCCCGGGACTCGGCAAAACGCAACGGCCAGTAGCTGCTGCGCCCGCTGGGATCCCCGGGGCCGCCGATCAATCCAGGACGGACCACCAGCACCCGGCCGTCGCGGACCCACCGGCTCAGCTCTTCGCAGGCGGACTTGGCCCTTCCGTAGTCCGGTTCGGCGTCCCGGTCATCGGCAGCCAGCGGCTCCAGGACCCTTGCCGTCTCGTCGGCACCCGGCTCGGATTGGTCGGCGTATGCCGAACAGGAGGAAACAAACACCCAGTTCCGGGCATTTGCGCCGAGCCTGCCCAGTGCCTCGCGGGCAAATACCGGTGTTGATGTCAGCTCGATGACCAGGTCCCAGTCGTCCTTTTCCACCTCCGCGTAGGCGTCCGGTGCGGCGCGGTCCGCAACGACCGCCGTGGCCCCCGGTGCAAACGCTTCTGTCCCCCGCGCCAAGGCCGTCAGCCGGTGGTTGCCTTCCAGGGCGAGACGGCTGAGGGTTTTGCCCAACCAGCCGGTGCCGCCAAGCAGCAGGATTTTGCTCATGACCCGAGTCAAGGGCCTGCCCGCCCCCGGTGCAAGGGGATTCTCGGTGGGCGTACGCGGGACCATCCGCGCCCGGGGGCTGTCCGGATCGTTATCCGCCATGCTCCCCGATGCACGGTTTTATTGCCTAGGCTCAGGTCATGAGCCGAATTCCAAGGATGATCGCCGGTCTTGCGGGACTGGGACTGCTGCTGAGCGCATGCGTGCCCCTGGCAACTGAAACGAGTGATCCCCCGAAGCCCCCCACAACGGGGGAAGCCTCGCTCACGCCCGCCGGTTCGACCCCGTCGCAGATGGCGGACTTGCCGTTGCAGAGCAGCCCCGGCGACGGGCTGGAACAACGAATCGCCGCCCTGGACAAGCTCTCCGTCGCCTATCAGGTCCAGCAGGGACGACATCCTGTCGACTATGCGGTTCCGGGAAGCGAGCGGGTGCTGCTTGCCGAACGGTTCTCGCGGAGCACGCGCTTTGAATTGTCCGGGGAACAACCGGGCAACATGATCATTGTGGAGATCACCTGCTCGAAAAATACCAGGGCAAGCTTTGAGGCGCTCGACGACGAGGGGCGCAGCCTTGGGAGCGGCCTGTCCTCGGAGTGTTCCCCCGATGGCCCCAACGGCTATGGGTTCGGCGCCGCGGAACACCGACCGATCCGCGTCATCGAAGTCACCATCGACCGGCCGGCGGATCTGGAGCTGAGCGTCACGGTGGTCGCGGCCATGGACCCGGGACAGGCTACCGAAGGCTGAGTCCTTCCCGGTCCTACGCGGCCTGCCCGCCCCGCGGAGCCCGGACGCCCCGACCCGCGTGGCGCGGGGCGGAAATTTTGCGAAGTGTGACGCGACCGAATCGGGCCCTGGAGCCGTGCAGCGGGTACGAAAGTGCCGGGCGGGCACTTTTGCCCGTCCGACCTGGTCTTTATTGGTTGTGTATTGAACTTAAGTTGTATTAGCGCCCTCACCTATGTCTTTAATATCTCGGTGCGAGTTAGGTAAGCATAACCTTTGCTTACCATCTCGCGGCATTCCCCGATCTTAAAGGAGCCCCATGACGCCCCAACGTCCCCTGGCGCAGACCCTGTCCACCCCCACGCGATTCCTTCCGGCCGCCGCCGACCAACTCCTCGGCAGCGACACCGCCGATCGCATGGCCGAGGAATTTGGCGCCGCCGCCAGGCTCGCGGCCCGGTCCATCGCCGCCGCCGCCGGTCCCACCACCGGCCCCGGCCCCGACGCACTGCGCGCCAGGCTCGACGCCGTGGATCTGCGCACTCCGCTGGGCACCACCGAAGCCGCCCTCGAAGAGGCAACGGAGCTCTATCTGCGGGACGCCGTCTACTTCCACCATCCGCGCTACGCCGCGCACCTGAATTGCCCCGTGGCGCTTCCCGCCATCGCGGCCGAGGCCCTGGTCACCACGGTGAACACCTCGATGGACACCTGGGACCAGAGCGCGGGCGCCACGCTCATCGAGCAGCGCCTGATCGACTGGGCCGCCGACCTGGCCGGCCTCGGCCCGGAAGCCGACGGCGTCTTCACCAGCGGCGGCACCGCCTCGAACCTGCAGGCCATGCTGCTGGCCCGCAACACCGCCGTCGCGGGCAAGCCGGGGAGCCTGCCCGAACGCCTCGCCGGATTGCGCATCTACGCCTCGGCCGACAGCCATTTCAGCATCTCCACCTCCGCGTCCCTGCTGGGGCTGGGCGCCGAGGCGGTGGTCGCCATTGAGTGCGACGCGCTCCACCGGATGGATGCGGCTGCCCTGCGGCGCGCACTGGAACAGGACCGGGCGGCCGGGCTGCGCGCCATGGCGATCGTCGCCACCGCCGGTACCACCGACTTCGGCTCCATCGACCCGCTGCCGGCCATTGGGGAATTGGCCGCGGCGCACGGGGCATGGTTCCACGTCGACGCCGCCTATGGCTGCGGGCTGCTTGGCTCCCCGCGCCACCGCGGGCTGCTGGCCGGCATCGAGGCCGCAAACTCGGTGACCGTGGACTTCCACAAGTCCTTCTTCCAGCCCATCGGTTCCAGCGCGATCGTGGTCCGCGACCGCACCGCCCTCGGACTGGTTTCGCACCACGCCGAATACCTCAACCCCGCCGCCGAGGCCGGGCGCACCCCCAACCAGGTCGACAAGTCGCTGGCCACCACCCGCCGCTTTGACGCGCTCAAGCTCTGGGTGACCCTGCGCTCGATGGGCGCAGAGGCGCTGGGATCGATGTTCGACAGCGTCATGGACCTGGCCGCCGCGGCCGGGCGGCTGGTCGACGAGCACCCCGAACTCGAGCTGGCCGCCGAGGTCCAGCTGAGCACCGTCGTCTTCCGCTACGTCCCACCGGTCCCCGTCGAGGCGGGGCACGCGCCGCTGGCCAACGAGATCCGCAGCGCGCTCTACGACTCCGGCGAGGCCATGGTCGCCGCCACCACCATTGCCGGGGTGCGCCACCTCAAGCTCACGCTGCTGAACCCGCAGACCTCCATCGAGGACGTCGCCGCCATCCTGGCGGCCGTCGTGGGACATGGCCGCCGCATCGCCGGCGAGCGCGCACTGGCGGGGGTGCAGGCATGAGCACCGCATTTGACACCGCCCGCGTCCACGACGCGATCGCCATCGGCGCCGGGCCCTTCAACCTCGGCTTCGCGGCCCTGGCCGACGCCGTGCCGGGACTCGACGTGCTGGTGCTCGAGCGTGCCGCGGAATTCGCCTGGCACCCGGGCATGATGCTCGAGGGCACGCACCTGCAGGTCCCGTTCATGGCCGACCTGGTCACCATGGCCGACCCCGCCCACCCGCTCTCCTTCCTGAACCACCTCAAGGACACCGGGCGCCTGTACCCGTTTTACATCCGCGAGAACTTCTACCCGCTGCGCGAGGAATACAACAACTACCTGCGCTGGGCGGCCGCGCGGCTGCCCTCGGTGCGTTTCGGCGCCCACGTCGCCGCCGCCCGCTTCGCCGACGGGGTGTACGAGCTCGATGTGCACCACGACGACGGGGTCTCCACCGTGCGCACCCGGCGCCTGGTGCTGGGCACCGGAACCAGCCCGTACGTGCCCGCCTCCGTTCCCGAATGCGTGCTGGGAACCGGCCAGGCCGTGCACACCAGCGGCTACCGCCCCGCCCGCGCCGCCATCGCCGCGGGCTCCCGCATCGCGGTGGTGGGCAGCGGACAGAGTGCCGCGGAGGTCTTCGCCGACCTGCTCGGGACCCTGGGCCCGGAGACGCACCTCGAATGGGTCACGCGCTCCCCGCGCTTCTTCCCGCTCGAATACACCAAGCTGACCCTGGAGATGACCTCCCCGGAGTACATCGACCACTTCCATTCCCTGGGCCAGGGCACCCGCGACGCGCTCTCGGCCAGCCAGAAGGGCCTGTACAAGGGCATCAACGCCGACTTGATCGACGAGATCCACGAGCTGCTCTACCGCCGCCAGGTCTCCGGGCACGCCCCGGTCACGCTGCGCGCGGCCACCGCCCTGCAGGGCATCGAACACCGTGACGGTGCCCTGGAGCTGCGGCTGCGCAACCAGGACGACGGCGGGGAATTCTCCACCGTGGCCGATACCCTGGTGCTGGCCACCGGCTACGCCTACCGCGAGCCCGCGTTCCTGGCGGGCCTCGGAACGCGCATCAACCGGTTGGCCGACGGCCGGCTGGACGTGGACAGAAACTACGCGGTCAGCAACGACGGCGACGTGCTGGTGCAGAACGCCGAGCTGCACACCCACGGCTTCACCGCCCCCGACCTGGGCATGGGAGCCTACCGCAACTCGGTGATCATCAACCGGATCGCGGGGTACGAGCACTACGCGGTGGAGAAGCGCATCGGCTTCCAGTCCTTCGGCAGCCCCGCACCCGCATCCCCGACGCTGCCCTCCCCCACGCTCGAAGGAGCCCACGCATGATTTCCACGCCCTCAATCGTCATTCCCCCCGCCCGCCGCACCGCGCCCGCGGCCACCGACTTCACCTTCCGCCGCTTCGACCCGGGGACCGACGCCGGGCTGCTGCACGGCTGGGTAAACACCGAACGGGCCCGCTTCTGGGGCATGAACGGCACCAGCGTCGCGGAGGTCCGGGCCGCCTACGAGCAGCTCGACGCCGCGGCCCACCACCACGTGTTGCTGGGCCTGCTGCCGGCATTGCGCGGGGACGCCGCGCCCGAAGCGGTGTTCCTGCTCGAGCACTATGCGCCGGAGCACTCGGTGCTGGCCGGGCGCTACGCCCACCGGCACGGGGACGCGGGCATGCACCTGCTGCTCGCGGGCCCCGGTGACGGCAGGGCCCTGCCGGGCTTCAGCGCCGCGGCCATGGAGGCCGCGCTCGCCCACCTCTTCGCGGATCCCGCGGTGCTGCGCGTGGTGGTCGAGCCCGACGCCGCGAACACCGCCATCCACTCGCTGAATTCCCGGCTCGGCTTCCGCCCGGCCGGGCGCATCGAGCTGCCGGCCGGCCCCGACACCCCGGCCAAGACCGCGCTGCTCTCGCTGTGCACCCGGGACGACTTCGCGCGGGCCACCGGGCGGCCCTCGAGTGCCGCCGCGCACCTGTCCCCGGGACGCTGGGAAACGGCGAACCGGCACGTGCTGGCCAAGGCGATCGCCGAGTTCACCCACGAGCGGCTGCTCGCCCCGGCGCCCGGCGCCGTTCCCGGCTCCTGGACCCTGGGCACCGGCACCCTTGAATACCGCTTCCGCGCCGACGTGCACGCCCTGGAACACTGGTCCGTCGACCCCGACTCGCTGGAGGTCCTGGCCGACGGGGTGCCGGCGGCACCGGATGCCGCCGGCTTCGTGCTGGCCTTCCGCGACACCCTGGGGCTTTCCGCGGCCCAGCTGCCGGTGTACCTCGAGGAGATCGGCAGCACCCTGGCCGGGCACTGCTACAAGCAGCTGCACTCCACCGCCGGCGCCGCCGAGCTGGCCGCCGGCACCGGGGACGCCGTCGCCGACTTCCAGCGCACCGAGGCCGCGATGACCGAGGGCCACCCCTGCTTCGTGGCGAACAACGGGCGCCTCGGCCTGGGCGCCAACGACTACCTGTCCTACGCGCCGGAAACCGGCGCCGCGCTTGCCCTCGAGTGGCTGGCCGCGCACGCCTCCCGCGCCCGCTACAGCTCGCTGCCGGGACTGGACGCCGAATCGCTGCTGCTCGCCGAACTCGGCGAGCGCCAGCTGGCGCTCTTCCGGGCGCGGATCGCCGATGCCTGCGCCGGCAGCGGCCTGGATCCGGCCGACTTCGTGCTGCTGCCCATCCACCCCTGGCAGTGGGAGCACAAGCTGGCCCTCAGCTTCGCCCCCGATGTCGCCAGCGGCCACCTGGTGCACCTGGGCGCCGGGGAGGACCTCTACCAGCCGCAGCAGTCGATCCGCACCTTCTTCAACCGCAGCGCGCCGACGCGCCACTACGTGAAGACGGCCCTGTCGGTGCTGAACATGGGCTTCATGCGCGGGCTCTCGGCCGCCTACATGGAGGGCACCCCGGCCATCAACGCGTGGCTCACCGCGGTCTTCGACAACGACGCGGAGCTCTCGCGCGGCAACGTGGGCCTGCTGCGCGAGATCGCCGCGGTCGGCTACTCCTCCCCGCTCTTCGAGGCCGCCGGCCACGGCGCCCCGCAGCGCAAGATGCTGGCCGCGCTCTGGCGCGAATCCCCGGCCGGCCTGCTGGAGGACGGGCAGCAGCTGGCCACCATGGCCTCGCTGCTGCACGTCGACGCGGCGGGCGCCTCGCTGGCCGCCGCGCACATCCGGCGCTCCGGCCTCGCGGCCACCGACTGGCTCGCCCGCTACTTCGACGCCTACCTGGTGCCGCTGGTGCACTGCCTGTGCCGCTACGACCTGGCGTTCATGCCGCACGGGGAGAACGTCATCCTGGTGCTCGAGGGATCGGTCCCGGTGAAGGTGCTGCACAAGGACCTGGCCGAGGAGATCGCGGTGCTCGGGGACCGGCAGCCGCTGCCGGCCGAGGTTGAGCGGATCCGCGCGGCGGTCCCGGAGGCGGAGCGCCGGCTGGTGGTCTTCACCGACATCGTGGACTGCTTCCTGCGCTTCCTGGCCCCCGCCCTGGCCCGCGAGGGAATCTGCGGCGAGGAGGATTTCTGGGCAACCGCCGCCGAGCGGCTGCTCGCCTACCGGACCCGGCACCCGGAAACGGCCGAGGCGTTCGACGCGCTGGACTTGTTCGCCGCCGACTTCGAGCTCTCCTGCCTGAACCGGCTGCAGCTGCGCAACAACGCGCAGATGCTTGACCTCGCCGACCAGTCCGGCGGGCTGATCTACGCCGGCACCCTGGCCAATCCGCTGGCCGGGCGCGGCTAGCTGGCTGCACCGCAGGGCCCCCGCCATCCGGCGGCGGCCCTGCGGTGCGTTCACCGGGTCGGTGGCGCACACCACGGGGCACGTGCCCGCCCGCGCAACCTCCCGTGGCGTGCCCGTTGCCGATAGGGTCGGTTCATGATGCGCATCCCGAAGGCATTTCCCGGCGCCACGGCGCTCGTGCTGCTGCTGGCCGCCTGCGTGCCGCTTGACGGGGAGGGAGCGGCAGGGGGTCCCCCGGCGCCCTCCCCGGTGCCCACCCACCACGAGGTGCCGCCGACGGCTTCGGTCCTCATGTTCCAGCCGTACGAGTCGGAGGGGTTGGCGAAGCGCATTTCAGGCCTGCCTCCGGCCATGGCCGCCCACCAGGTCCGCCGGGGCATGCACCCGGTCGTGGACGCCGAACCGGGCAGCGAGCGCGTGCAGCTGGCGGAACATTTTTCCACCTCCACGCGCTTTGCGTTGCCCGGTGACGGCCCGGGACGCGGCTTCCACATCGAGCTGTCGTGTTCCACGCCCGTGGCCTATGCGTTCAGGCTGCTCGATGGTGACAGCGCAGAGCTGGCCGGGGACGGCGGAACGCAGTGTGGCCCCGGTGGCCCCGTGGGCATCTCCGGCAGCGTGGCAACGCCCAGGGAAGCGGCGTTTCTGGAGGTCACCTTCCGCGGCGACACCGAGGCGGATCTCGCCTACATGGCGTTCGTGCCCGTCGACGGGACCTGAGCCCCGCCCGGAGGCCCCGGGCTAGCGGCCTCGCTGCAGGTGCCCGGCCAGCCGGTGCTCCAGCCCGGACCGCACCTGGGGCCATTCGGAGGCGATAATCGAGTACACGCAGGTGTCGCGCAACGACCCGTCGGCCATGCGCCGGTGGGAGCGCAGCACCCCGTCGAGCTTGGCGCCCAGGCGTTCGATGGCGGCGCGGGAGGGCATGTTCATCCAGTGCGTGCGGAACTCCACCGCCGGGCAGCCGAGCACCTCGAAGGCGTGGGTGAGCAGCAGGAGCTTTGAGTCGACGTTGGTGCCGGTCCCGCGCACCGAGGCCCGGTTCCAGGTCGAGCCGATCTCGACGCGGGGCAGCCCCGGGTCGATGTCCATGTAGGTCGTCATGCCCAGCACCGCGGAATCCGCATTGCGCCGGGTGACAAATGGCAGCATCGACCCCTGCTCCTGCAATTCGAGGCGGCGATCGATTTCGGCGCGCATCTCATCCGGTGCCGGCACCACCGTGTACCAAAGGTTGAAGACATCGCCGTCGTTGACCGCGTCAACGAGTTCGTCGTGGTGTCCGTGCCGCAGGGGTTCGAGGGTCACCAGGCGCCCGCGCAACGTCAGGGGTTCAATCTTTGTCATGGCTCCAGCCTAAGGTGCTGCCGGGCCCCGAAGACCTCGGGGCTCAGGCCATCTTCTTCCTGATCTGATCCAATTCGGCCGGGCTGAGCCCGTGCTCCAGCAGGAAGGCTTCGACGCCGAGTGAATCGACGAACCGCCCCAGCGCCTCCAACCGCTCGTTCAGCGGGCCGATGAGGTCCGGTTCCTCGAGGTAGGACTCGTGCGGGTGCTTGACGGGGCTGACCCTGTGCCAATCGTTGATGCCCCGGAGGGAGGCCTCGTACTGGGCCTCGAGCAGGTCCTGCCGGTCGACCAATTTCAGCAGCATCGACACGATCAACCCGGTGCGGTCGCGCCCGGCCGAGCAATGCAGCACGACCTTTCCGCGGGCCGCGGCGATCTGGTGGAACACCTCCGCGATGCGGCCGGGAAAGAACTCGATGTTCCGCGGGTACATCCGCGGATGGTTCATGTAGGGCACGGCGAGCTGCGCGAACTCGGGGTGGCCCGGTTCCTCGGTGGGCGCGTTGACAATTGTTATTCCCGCCGTGGCGGCCTCGTCGACCTGGGGGTCGGTGGGGCGCCGCCGCACCTCGTCGGGGTTCCGCAGGTCAATGACGGTGCGCACGCCGTCGGCGTGGGCCTGCTGCCATCCGGCACCGGTCAGCCACTCGCGCCGGCCCATGCGGTAGATGCTTCCCAGCACGATCCTGGCGTTGACGGCGCCCTCCCACTGCGGCTGCTCCACGGACTCCCCCATCGCGTTGTTTCCCCTCAGGCCCTGTAACCCTCGTAGGTTTCGATGCGGATGTGGTGTTCCGGTCCCGTGGCCGGACGCGGGGCACCGGGCTTCGGCGCCCCGGCAGTCCCGGCATCCGATGCCGGGCCGGCGGTGCCGGGGGCCGCTGCCGCGGGCCGGGCATGCGAGGCGCGGAACGCCTCGGAATCCCGCCAGGCCTCGAAGTCCGACTCGGAGTCGAATTCCATGGTCACCCTGTACTGCGCCGCCGGGTCCACGGGGCGATCAAGGGTGGCGCGGGACAGGCCCTGGACGTTGGGGAGGTTGGAGCGCATGTTGCCGATGAAGCGTTCCTCGAATGCTGCTGCACGTTCTTCCGGAACATCGATGCGGTTCGTGACGACATACATGGTTGTTTTCCCTTCCCACCGTGGCGCCCGGTGTGCCCGGACGGCTCGGCTTCCAACCTACCGAAGATCTCCGCGGCTGCCCATTTCTCCCTGCCGCGTGGAGACACGCAAGCCGGCGCGCGCCCAGGACCCATGGCCCACGGCGCACACCGGCTTGGCGGTCGGGACTACCTGGAATCGGACCAGTCGTAGAAACCGCGACCGGTCTTGCGACCCAGGTGCCCCTGCTCCACCAGGTCCCGCAGGATCTGCGGCGGGGCAAAGCGGTCCCCCAGGGTCTCGTGCAGGTACTCGGCAATGCCCAGCCGCACGTCCAGGCCGACGATGTCGGTCGTCTTCAGGGGGCCGGTCGGGTGCTTGTAGCCCAGCACCATGGCGTTGTCGATGTCCTCGGCCGTGGCCACGCCCTCCTCCACCATGCGCATGGCCTCCAGGGCAATGGCGACTCCCAGGCGCGAGCTGGCGAACCCCGGGGCGTCGTTGACGACCACGGCGGTCTTGCCCAGGGCCTTGACCCAGCCGCGGGCCTTGTCGATGACCTCCGCGGCGCTCTGCTTGGCGATGACCACCTCGATCAGGGTCGAGGCGGGCACCGGGTTGAAGAAGTGCAGGCCCAGGAAGTTCGCCGGGCGTCGCAGTTCCGCGGCCAGGCCACTCATCGACAGCGAGGAGGTGTTCGAGGCGAGAATCGCGGTTTCGCCCAGGTTTTCCTCCACCTTTTGCAGCGAGGAAACCTTCAGCTCCCAGATCTCGGGAACCGCCTCGACGACCAGCCCGCGGTCGGCGAAAGCGGCGTAGTCCGTCGAAACGGCCAGCCGCGCGACGATCTGGTCGTGCGATTCGGCCACCTGGCCGCGGGCAATCGACTTGGCCACGGAGTCGGTGACGCGTTCAAGCGCCGCGCGCGCACTGTCCTGGTCGCGTTCCACGACGACGACGTGGGAGCCGTTCATCAGGAAGGCGTGGGCAATGCCTGCCCCCATGCGCCCGCCGCCCAGCACGCCGACCCTTGCGGGAAGTGCCGTCTCGATTTCACTCATTTGCTTTTCTTTCTGTCCAGGAAGGCCTGCATGCGATCAAATTTTGCCGGGGATTCAAAGAGCATTCCCTGGGCGAGCGTGTCAATGACGGGGTGGGCCTCGCGCGGGGCGTGGAAGACGCTCTTGGTGATGCGCACGGCCAACGCGTCCTGGGCACCGATGCGGTCGGCCAGGGCGGAGGCGGCGGCAAGCAGCTTGGCCCCGTCGACGAGTTCGGTGACGAGTCCGACGCGCAGGGCCTCCTCGCCCTTGAGCACCTTCCCGGCCAGCAGGATCTCCTTGGCGACAGGTTCGCCCACGAGTTCCTTCAGCCGCCAGGTGGCACCGGCGGCCGCCATGATGCCCAGCCCGGTTTCGGGGTTGCCCATGCGCAGCTCGGGTGTGCCGATGCGGAAGTCGGCGGCATATGCCAGCTCGGCCCCGCCGCCCAGCGCAAACCCGTCAAGGGCGGCGATCACCGGCATGGGCAGCTTCGCAAGCCTGTCGAAGATGCCCGAATTGATGCCGGCCAAGGCGTCGTCGCGGCGGCGCTCGCGCAACTGGGCGATGTCGGCGCCCGAGGCGAAGATGCCCTTGGTTCCGGTCTCTGGGTCGGCCGGGATCCCGGAGAGGATCAGGATCTTGGGGCTGGCCTCGAGGTAGGAGCAGACGGTGTGCAGCTCATCGACCATCAGCTGGTCGATCGCATTGCGGACCGCCGGGCGGTTCAGTTGTACGTTGAGCCTGTCCTCGCCCTCGGTGACCAACAGGGTCTGGAAGTCGGCCTGCTGCACGCCGGTCCCCATGCCCTAGACCCCCTCGATGAGCAGGGCCGCGCCCTGGCCGACGCCCACGCACATGGTGGCCAGGCCGAGCTTGGACCCGCCGTCCTTGGCTTCGCGTTCCAGGCGGCCGAGCAGGGTGATCACGATGCGCGAGCCGGAGGAGCCCAGCGGGTGGCCCAGCGCAATGGCTCCGCCGTCCCGGTTCACGATCTCCGGGTCCAGCCCGAGCTCGCGCATGGACGCCAGGGACTGCGAGGCGAACGCCTCGTTGAGTTCCACGGCGGCCAGGTCATCGACCGTGTAGCCGGAACGTTCCAGGACCTTGCGGCTGGAGGGGACCGGGCCCATGCCCATGATTTCCGGGGCCAGCCCGGCGGAGGCACCGTCGATGATGCGGGCGCGGGCAACAAGCCCGTACTTCTTGATGGCCGCCTCGGAGGCCACGATGATGGCCGAGGCACCGTCGTTGAGCGTGGAGGCGTTGCCGGCGGTGACCACGGTGCCGCCCTTCACGACCGGGCGCAGCTTCGAGAGGACTTCCATGGTGGTGCCGGGGCGCGGGCCCTCATCGGTGTCCACGACCGTCTCGCCCTTGCGGGTCTTCACGACCACCGGGACGATTTCGTCCGTGAAGTGCCCCGCCTCGATCGCGGCGATCGCGCGTTCGTGCGACTGCACGGCAAAGGCGTCGCAGTCCTCGCGGGAGGTGTTGTAGACCCGGGCGACTTCTTCGGCGGTTTCCGGCATGGAGAAGGTGGCCTTGCCGTCGCGGGAGAGCTCTCCGGAGAGGAACTCGGGGTTGGGGAAGCGCCAGCCAATGGAGGTGTCGTAGCTGGCACCCGGCTTGGCGAAGGCCTTGTCCGGCTTTTCCATGACCCACGGGGCGCGCGACATGGACTCGACGCCGCCGGCAACCACGATGTCCGCGGCACCGGCCTTGATCATGTGGCTGGCCATGGTGATGGCACTCATCCCGGAGGCACAGAGGCGGTTGACGGTGATGCCGGGAACGCTGTCGGGGAATCCTGCCAGCAGCCAGGCCATGCGGGCCACGTTGCGGTTTTCCTCGCCCGCGCCGTTGGCATTGCCGAAGATGACCTCGTCCACGGCCGACGGGTCGACGCCCGCACGTTCGACTGCCGCCTTGATGGCGATTGCGGCCAGGTCGTCGGGGCGCACGCTGCTCAGCGAACCGCCGTATCGTCCCACCGGGGTGCGGGCTCCGCCCACCAAGTAAGCCTCGGTCATCACAACTCCTTTGTCATTTGGCACACGCCCGGCCCATCCCCGCCGGAAACCCGGCGGAAGAGACCCTGCAATGCTCCGTGGTTTGGCCCCGGCACCCGGCTCCTGACGGAGACGAGAAGAATTACCGACCATTCGTTCACTAATACAATCCCATCATGCCACAAGCGGGGTCAACCTCCCGGGAAACAAACTTTTCGGGTTGACCCTGCCAAATCACTGCCGTATCGTCTTCCACTTGACCGACTCCGGGCCCTGCCTGGATCGTGGACCGTCACCGTCCGGGCCTTCAACATGGACTTGGGCGGGCATCCGGTCGACGGAAAGCTGAATAGCAAACGGAGCAGTAATGCAGCCGGAAAACAGCCAACCCAACCAACTAAATAGCACCACACCCGAGGCAGCCCAGACCACCAACCCGGTGGATTTCGGCGAAGACATCGGCCCGGACCTCTCCACCACCGCCGGCCGCAGCGAAATCCGCAAGGCAACTGCCGCCTCGGCCATGGGAAACCTCACCGAATGGTTTGATTACGGCGTCTATGCCGTGGCGGTCACCTACATTACGTTCCACTTTTTCCCCACCGAGGGCGGAACCCTCATGGCGCTGGGGACCTTCGCACTCTCGTTCCTGGTCAGGCCGCTCGGCGGCCTGGTTTGGGGACCGCTGGGCGACAAGCTTGGCCGCAAGCACATCCTGGCCCTCACCATCCTGATGATGTCCCTGGCAACCTTCTTCATCGGCATCCTGCCGACCTTCGAACAGGTCGGCATCCTGGCACCGATTCTGCTGGTGCTCCTGCGCATGGTCCAGGGCTTCTCCACCGGCGGGGAATACGGCGGCGCCGCAACATTCATGGCCGAGTACTCCCCCGACAAGAAGCGCGGCTTCTTCGGGTCGTTCCTGGAGTTCGGGACCCTCGGCGGCTTCGCCCTGGGCACGGCCGTGATGCTGGGCTTCCAGGTCGCGCTGAGCGACGAGGCAATGATGGACTGGGGCTGGCGCGTGCCGTTCATGATGGCGCTGCCCATGGGCCTGATTGGCCTCTACCTGCGAAACAAGCTGGAAGACACCCCTGTCTTCCAGGAACTCGAAGAGCGCGGCGAGGTCGAGGAATCAAGCTCGCTGCGCACGCTTATCCGCGGCTACTGGCGCCCGATGCTCATCATGAGCGGCCTGGTCATCGCCCTGAACGTCGTGAACTACACGCTGCTGAGCTACATGCCGACCTATCTCGAGGGCCAGCTGGGCCTTGACCCGAAGGCGTCACTGATGGTGATCCTGGTCGGCGAGGTCGCGATGATGGCCGTCATCCCCTTTGCCGGCTCGCTGTCGGACAAGGTGGGTCGAAAACCCCTGTGGTTCGCGTCGCTGATCGGCCTGTTTGTGCTGGCCCTGCCGCTGTTCTGGCTGATGGGCAGGAGTTTTCCGCTCGCGATCCTCGGCTTTGCGATCCTGGGCCTGCTCTACATCCCGCAGTTGGCCACCATCACGGCCACCTTCCCCGCCATGTTCCCGTCCCATGTCAGGTTTGCCGGCTTCGCCGTGACCTACAACGTGGCAACCGCGATCTTCGGCGGCACCGCGGCCATGGTCAACGAGGCGGTCATCAACGAGACCGACTTCCTGCTGTTCCCGGCCGTCTACATGATGGCGGCCTGTGCCATCGGCCTGGTGGCCACGCGGTACCTGCCCGAGACCGCCGGTGCCTCGCTGCGCGGAACCGAGCTTCCGGACGCCCACCAGACCGGCATCCTCGCCGACACGGACGAAGAGGCCCTCGCTCCCCGTTCCTAGGTTGGACCGGCCGCTTCCCCCCGGGGCAACGCGCTGGAAAAAACGGTGGGTGGGTGGTTCCCAAGACTTCCTTGGGAACCACCCACCCACCGTTTTTGCCGTTTTCGCTGCCCGGCGCGGACGAAGCCCTACGAGTAGAGCTCGCTCTTGGCGGTGTTGTGCTTGGCCTTCTGCCAGCCGATCCAGAGGCCGACGGCGATCAGCGGGATGCAGGCGATGGTGTACAGGCCCAGGTGGAAGACCTCGCCGTCGGGGCCGGTGAGCGTGTCAAAGCCGATGAGCACGGTGATGATCGCCAGGGCAATCAGGCCGGCCCAGCTGGTGTACGGGGAACCCGGCATCGGCAGGGAGGAGACCTCGCCGCGCTTTTTGCGCAACATCAACTGGCAGGCGAAGATCGAGGCCCAGGTGAACAGGACGCCGATCGAGGCGGTGTTCAGCGCAAGGTCGAAGGCGTAGGTCCCGCCGAGCCAGACGTTCAGGACGATGCCCACGAGGTAGACCCCGCCGATGGCCAGGATGCCGGCGTAGGGGACGTGGCGCTTGTTCATCCTGGTCAGCCACGCCGGGGCGTGGCCGTTGTTGGCCATGGCGCGGAAGATGCGGCCGATGGAGTACAGGCCCGAGTTGCAGGAGCTCAGTGCGGCGGTGATGACCACGAAGTTCATCACGCCGCCGATCCAGCCCCAGCCCAGCTGGTCGAAGACCGTGACGAACGGGCTTTCCCCCGCCTTGTACTGGTTCCACGGAACGATCATCGCCAGCAGCGTCACCGAGCCGACGTAGAAGACCACGATGCGCACCACGACGGCGCGGATTGCCGCCGGGACCTCCCTGGCAGGGTCCTCCATTTCGCCGGCGGTGATGCCGACCAGCTCGATGGCGTTGTAGGCGAAGATGACTGCGTTGAGCACGAGGATGGTGATCATGAAGCCGCGCGGGAACATTCCGCCGTCGCCGGCGAACAGGTTTGACACCGAGGCGTGGCCCTCGCCGACCTGGGCGTTGGTCACCACCAGGTAGGTGCCGATGCACAGGAAGAGCACGATCGCGGCGACCTTCAGGAAGGACGCCCAGAACTCGAACTCGGCAAACGCCTTGGCGCTAAAGAGGTTCACGGCCACCAGCAGGCCCAGCGCGCACAGCGCGGCGGCCTCCACCGGGACGCCCGGGAAGAAATAGGTGAAGTACAGGCCGATGGCGATGAGCTCGGCGATGCCGGTCATGGCCCAGTTCAGCACGTACATCCAGCCCGAGAGGAAGGCCCCCTTGGCGCCGAAGAGCTCACCGGCGTAGGAAACGAAGGAACCCGAGGACTGGCGGTACATGATCAGTTCGCCCAGTGCGCGCATCAGGAAGTACGCGATCAACCCGGCCATGGCGTAGGACAGGATCAGCGCCGGGCCGGTCGAGGCCAGGCGGCCGCCGGCCCCCATGAACAGGCCCACGCCGATCGCGCCGCCCATCGCGATCATCTGGACGTGCCTGCGGGTGAGGGTCTTCTGGTACCCCTCGGAGGTCAGTTCCGGTTCCCCGGTGGCGACATGATGCTGGTGGTCTCGGACGTTGTGTGGTTCCAACGCGTGGCTCCTTTGGTGACTCGATCAACCCGCATCGGTAGCACGGGGAGGCACCCGTCTAGGCCCGTTGGGGGCGCCCGATCAAACATTGGGCGGGGGTGGCAAGCCGCAAAATTACCGCACTTTGCCACCCAACATGAAGTCGGCAGAGGGGCCCGGGCGCACCCCGCGGCGGTGCCGCACGGCACCGACAAGGACACAGGTGCACTAGTGAGGAGGCAGTTTGATGCAACCCACACGCGGGCCCAAAACGCCACCATTAATTGTTGAACAGTTTGCGCGCCCGCGCCCGGCCCCGGGGATGCGGGAGCCGGGCACGCACCGCTTTCGCCCCCATGGCTCCCGAGCAGATAGCATTCAGGATGTGAGCACCGTTGATTCCGCACCCCAGTTGCCAGCCAAGGTTTCCGACATCTTCGACCCCGTGCAGTGGCGCGTCGTCGAGGGATTCGACCTCGAGGACATGACCTACCACCGCCAGGTCGAACGCGATTCCGCCGGCGCCGTCGTTCGCGACCTGCCCACCGTGCGCATCGCCTTCAACCGCCCCGAGGTCCGCAACGCGTTCCGCCCCGGAACCGTGGACGAGCTCTACCGCGTGATGGACCACGCGCGCATGAGCTCGGATGTGGCAACCGTCCTGCTCACCGGCAACGGCCCCTCGCCCAAGGACGGCGGGCATTCCTTCTGCTCCGGCGGGGACCAGCGCATCCGCGGCCGCGACGGCTACCGCTACGCCGAGGGCCAGACCGCCGACTCGATCGACCCGGCCCGCGCCGGCCGCCTGCACATCCTCGAGGTCCAGCGCCTGATGCGCACCATGCCCAAGGTCGTCATCGCCGTGGTCAACGGCTGGGCCGCCGGCGGCGGGCACTCGCTGCACGTGGTCTCGGACCTGACCATCGCCTCCCGCCAGCACGGCAGGTTCAAGCAGACCGACGCGACCGTCGGCTCCTTCGACGCCGGCTACGGCTCGGCGCTGCTGGCCCGCCAGGTCGGCCAGAAGACCGCACGGGCGATCTTCTTCCTCGCCCGCGAATACTCGGCCGAGGACATGGTGGCCATGGGAGCGGTCAACGAGGCGGTGGACCACGCCCGCCTCGAGGAGGTCGCCCTGGAGTACGCCGCCGACATCGCCAGGCAATCCCCGCAGGCCATCCGCATGCTCAAGTTCGCCTTCAACCTGGCAGACGACGGGCTGGCCGGCCAGCAGGTCTTCGCCGGCGAGGCCACCCGCATGGCCTACATGACCGACGAGGCCGTCGAGGGCCGCGACGCCTTCCTGGAGAAGCGCGACCCCGACTGGTCGCCGCACCCCTACTACTTCTAGGCCCAAGGAATCCAGCCGCCCATGAACCCCGATTCCGCGCTCGCCGCCCTGTCCGCCTCGCTCAACGGGGACGGACCGGCGGTGGAAATCCTGCCCGGTGCCACCAACAACGGCTATCTCGTGAACCCGGTGCCCGTCGCGGAGCTTGACGGGCTCCGGGACATCGCCGCGGTGGTGCGCACCTCGGGCTCCACCGGCACCCCGAAGCGCACCGCGCTGTCGGTCGAGGCCCTGGCCACCTCGTCCATGGCCACGGCCGAGTACCTGGGGTTCGAGGGCCAATGGCTGCTGGCCCTGCCCCTGCACTATGTGGCGGGGCTGGCGGTGCTCACGCGCAGCCTGTACGCGGGGACCCGGCCCTGGGCCATGGACCTGGACACCGGCTTCGACGCGGCCGGGTTCAACGAGGCAGCCTCCGCCCTGACCGATTCGCGGCGGCTCGTCTCCCTGGTTCCCACGCAGCTGCAGCGCCTGCTCACCGAGCCGACGGGGCAAACCCTGGCGACGCTCAAGCGCTTCGACGCGATCCTGCTTGGCGGGGCACGCGCCCCGCGGGCAGTGCTGGAGGAGGCGGCCAGGCATTCGCTCAAGCTCCACCTCACCTACGGCTCCAGCGAGACGGCCGGCGGCTGCGTCTACAACGCCCGCGCCCTGCCCGGGGTCCGGGTGAAGACCGTGGGGGGCAGGATCTGGCTGGGTGGGACCACCATCGCCTCGGGCTACCTCGGGAACCCCGAACTGACCTCCAGGCACTTCAGCGTCGACGACTCCGGCGTGCGCTGGTATGCGACCGACGACCTGGGCAGCTTCAACGACGGCGTGCTCTCGGTGACAGGACGCGCGGACGACGTGATCATCACCGGCGGGGTGAAGGTCTCCGCCGCCGAGGTCCAGCACGTCCTCGAAGCGGTTCCCGGGGTCGAGGCGGTGGCAGTGGTCCCGGTGCCCGATGCACAGTGGGGCCAGCAGATCGGTGCCGCCTATGTGGGCAACTGCTCCCCGGAGGCCCTGGCCGACGCGGTGCGCCGGTCGCTCGGTGCGGTTGCGGTGCCCCGGCGGGTGCTCAACCTGCCGGCGTTGCCGCTGCTGCCCAACGGCAAGTACGACCGGATGCAGCTCGCCTCGCGGCTGGCCGCGCCCTCGGACTGACCGGCCCGCGGCCCCGCCCGGGAGCCGGCGACACGCTCACCGCCCGGCCGGCATGCGGCCGGGGAAACCAGCTCTTCTGTCGTAACGTGGGAAACATCACTGGTCAGCGTCCATTTTCTGGCTGACCCCGCCGGATTCACACGAAGAGGTGTCAGTTCATGAGCAAAACCGCCGCACCGCAAGGTGGAACAGCAATCTCCCGGGCCATGCGGCCCGTCAACAACCTTGTCGAACGATTCATCCCCTCGGCCCTGGTCTTCGCGATTGCCCTGACCTTCATCGTCGCCGTCCTCGCGCTGCTGGTCACCGGGTCCAGCCCGCTGCTCATCGTGCAAAGCTGGGGAGACGGGCTCTCCGGGCTGCTGGCCTTCATCACCCAAATGGCGCTGGTGCTGATGCTCGGGTTCATCCTGGCCAACACCCGGCCCGTGCGCAGGCTCCTGCGCTTCCTGGGCCGCATCCCCAAGACCGCGCTCCAGGGCTACCTGTTCGTGTTCCTCGTGGCCGCCGTGGCATCCCTGGTCACCTGGGGACTGGGGCTCGTGGTGGGCGGGCTGCTGGCGCGGGAGGTCGCCGCCCAGGGACGGGAACGCGGCATCCGCTTCCACTTCCCGATGCTCGTGGCCGCCGGATTCGCCGGGTTCGTCGTCTGGCACATGGGCTACTCCGGCTCCGGGCCGCTGACCGCCGCCACCCCTGACTCGTTCATAGCCAAGCAGCTCGGCGGCCCGCTGTCGACCTCGGAGACGACGTTCTCCTCGTGGAACATGATCGCCACCGTGGCCACCATCGTCCTGGTTGCCTTCTCCCTGTACCTGGTGGCCCCGCGCGGAAACGACAAGATCGTGGAACTGGCCACCGACGCCCGCGAGGGCCTGGTAGCCGTGGACGACGAGGTCAGCACGCCGGCGGACCGCCTGGACGCCAGCCGGCTGCCCACGCTGCTGCTGGGCGCAATGCTGCTGGCCTACCTGGCCATCCACTTCTCCACCGGCGGCACCCTGACCCTGGACATCGTCAACTGGTCCTTCCTGGCCCTGATCCTGCTGCTGGTGCGCAGTCCCTTCGAGCTGATGGCGCTGACCAAGCACGCGGCGTCGAACGTCGGCGAGATCCTGCTGCAGTTCCCGCTCTACGCCGGGATCCTGGGCATCATGACCGGCACCGGGCTGATCCAGGTGCTCTCGGACGTGTTCGTGTCGATTTCCACGCCGCAGACCTTCGGGGTGCTGGCGTTCCTCTCGGCCGGGCTGGTGAACTTCTTCGTCCCCTCCGGCGGCGGGCAGTTCGCCGTGCAGGCGCCGATCATGCTCACCGCCGCCGCGGAGCTGGGCGTGGATCCGGCCATCCCGATCATGGCGGTTGCCTACGGCGACCAGTGGACCAACATGATCCAGCCCTTCTGGGCCCTGCCGCTGCTGGCCATCGCGGGATTGAAGATGCGCGACATCCTCGGTTACACCACGATCGTGCTGATCGCCTCCGGCATCGTTTTCGCCGCAACCCTGCTGGTCGTCTCGCTCTAGCGGCTCCCGCCTCCGCCGGCGGAATTTCTCCCCTGTCAACGGGCGGGAGAGAATGGGGACTGCAGGTTTTTGGAAGCAGCGAGAGGATTGATGGTGGCTACGATTGCCCAATGGGTTGCGGGCGCACGCTTGCGGACCCTGCCCATTGTGATTGCCCCGGTGATTATCGGCACGGCGGCCGCCGTGGACGTCACGGGAAAGCTCGCCTGGCTCGAGGCCCTGCTGGCCCTGGTGGTGGGGCTGTTGCTCCAGATCGGGGTGAACTACTCGAACGACTATTCCGACGGGATCCGCGGCACCGACGACGTCCGGGTGGGCCCGCTGCGGCTGACCGGATCGGGACTGGCCAAGCCGCATGCGGTCCGCAACGCCGCCTTCGCCTGCTTCGGCCTCGCGGGCATCGCCGGAGCGTTCCTGGTCGTGTACACCGCCTCCTGGCCGCTGCTGCTGGTCGGCGTCGCGGCAATCGCTGCGGCATGGGGCTACACCGGCGGCAAGAACCCCTACGGCTACCGGGGGCTGGGCGAGGTCTTCGTGTTCATCTTCTTCGGCCTCGTGGCCACCCTGGGAACCACCTACACCCAGGCGCACCAGCTCACGCTTCCGGCATACCTCGGGGCCGTGGGGACCGGGCTCATCGCCACCGCACTGCTGATGGCCAACAACATCCGCGACATCCCCACCGACAGGGACGTCGGCAAGATGACGCTCGCCGTGCGGCTGGGCGATCCCGCCGCACGCATCAGCTACGTGATGATGCTCGCCCTTGCCATCCTGTTGCCGCTGGTCATGGTGTCGACGCACCCCTGGATGTGGCTGATCCTGCTCACCGTGCCGCTGGGCCTGGCGCCTTGCTGGACCGTGTTGCGCAACCACGAACCGGGGGCCCTGATCCCGGTGCTCAAGCAGACCGGCATCATCAACCTGGCCTACGCTGCGCTGTTCACCGTCGCCATCGTGATGGAGAAGGCTCTGGCCTGATCCCCTGGGGAGCCGGCCGGCTCCCCTCCCCGTCCCGGCAACAGGCCCTGCCGCGAATGCGGCAGGGCCTGTTGCATACCGCCGGCCGGAGCGTGTGAATGCCTGCCGTCAGGCCCAGGTGGTCGGCCTGCGGAAGGCACGGCCCCTCAGGAAGGCCGCGGCCCTGCCGATGGCCGCGCAGGCACCCAGCACTGCCCAGAAGGCGAGCGGGTATGGTTCCACGATCTCGGCGTACCGGATCAACAGGCCCGCCGGCAGCAAGGTGAAGAAGACGAAGAACGCCGCCACATGCAGCCAGGGAACCTGCACCCTGCGCAGCAGCCGGTCCAGCAGCAGTGCCAGCGGGAGCCCGGCCAACAGCGCCACGACCAGGCTCGCCGCGGCAAACAACGGCCAGAAATCGACATGGTCCAGCTGCCCGCTGTAATGCTCGTCCGACCCCGCATCCCAGTACACGGCCAGCGCCAGGGCCAGGCCAAGCCAAAGTCCAACCGTGACAATCCAGCCCTTCCCGACGGCATACCAGTCAAGGGAAGAGCGGGCCCGGTTGGAGCCCTTGGGTTGGTGCTTGACATCCATCGGAAAATCGCCTCTCGGGAGCGGGTTCGGCGGAGGAACCGCAACCAGGGGGGCCGGGCTGCGGTGGTGCCGGGCATTATTTCATCGTAGCCGTGACATCGTTCCGGTGGACCAGCCAGGTCCGTGCCCGCCACATCCGCCACGGCCCCGGCGGGGCGATGCCTGCAACATGTCTGCGGGCATCGCCCCGCGCTAGGGCCGGGTGGCGCGCTCCAGCAATTCCAGCACGTGTTCGTAGGGCTGTTCCGTCGCCCGGGTCATGCCCAGCTCGCAGGTCCGGTTGCACGAGGCATGCGCGGTCGCGCCGAAGGCACGGACCTCGGCGGCCTGCACCTCGGTGGCCGAGGCGGTGAGCTCGGGGTGCAGCATCCCGCGGTCCCCGGCGAACGCGCAGCACCCCCAGTTCTCCGGGATCTGCACCGTCTCGGCCACGGCCTCGGCGACGGTGTGCAGCGCCGGGTTCAGCCCCATGCGCGTGGAGGAACACGTCGGGTGCAACGCCAGGGAGGCCACCTTCCGCCCCTCGGGCAGCAGCGGCAGGATGTGTTCGGCGGTGTAGTCCACCACGTCGATGATCCGCAGCAGCGGCTTGCCGCCCGCCGGGATCTCTTCGGCTTCGATGCTGTGGCGCAGGCCCTCGGTGCACGAGGAGGCATCGCAGAGGATCGGAAGCTCGCCGTTGCGGCTGGCGGCGCGCAGGGCCGCGACGGTGCGCTCCCGAATGGACGCATGTCCCGTTTCCATCCCCTTGGAGGACCACGGGGTGCCGCAGCACAGCGAGTCGATGCCCTCGGGGACCAGCAGTTCAACGCCGACCCGTTGGGCCAGGGCGCCGAAGCTTTCCTGAATCCCGGCCTGCGACGGGTCCGCGGGCCCGAACATGGTGTTCACGCAGGCGGGGAAGTAGACCGCCACCGGGTCGCCGGCCGGTGCCGGGCGTGCCCGCTTGGTGCCTCCGGCGGGCAGCTCGGCTGAATACAGCGGCAGCGTGTCTTCCCCCAGCACCGCGCGGCCGACCTTGTTGGCGCCGAGCACCAGCGGCAGCGGCACCTTGTCCGCGACGCCCAGCAGCTTGCCTGCCCCCTGTGTCACCGCCGACCAGTGCTGCGCCGCGGCGCCCCAGACGGCCCCTTCGACCTTGTTGGCGTTCTTGGCGCGCAACTTTTTCACCAGGGTGCCGGTGTTGATGTCCACCGGGCAGGCGGTTTGGCACATGCCGTCCACCGCACAGGTGTCGAGAGACTCGTAGGAGTAGTCCTGCTCCAGCTCGGCGACCAGCTTGGTGTCGCCTGCCAGCCGTGCGGTCTCGATGGCGCGCAGCGTGACGATGCGTTGGCGCGGGGTCAGTGTCAGGTTCCGCGAGGGACACACCGGCTCGCAGTAGCCGCAGGCCACGCAGCGGTCGACTTCCGGGTCCACGGCCGGGGTGACCTTGATGTGGCGCAGGTGGGCCTGCGGGTCCTCGTCCAGGATGACCCCGGGGTTCAGCAGCCCGGCGGGATCCAGCAGCATCTTGAGCTCGCGCATGACGCCGTAGAGCTCGTCGCCGTATTGGCGGCGCACGTAGGGAGCCATCACCCTGCCGGTGCCGTGTTCGGCCTTGAGCGATCCGCCCTCCCCGAGCACCAGGTCGACCATGTCCTCGGTGAATGCCGAATAGCGCCGGATCTGGTCCGTGGTGTGGAATCCGTCGGTGAGCATGAAGTGGACGTTGCCGTCCTTGGCGTGGCCGAAGATGACGGAGTTTTCGTAGCCGTACCGGTCGAAGAGCACCGAAAGCTCGGCGCAGGTCCTGGCCAGGGCGGGAACCGGAACGACCACGTCTTCGAGCAGGGCCGTCGTCCCCTGCGTTCGGGCGCCAGCCACGGAGGCATAGAGCCCCTTGCGCAGTTTCCACAATTGGGCGCGGATCTTGGCGTCCGGGCTGAATTGCGCCGGAGCACTGAGCTTGAGAGAGTTGGCCAGCGACATTCCCCGCGCCTGGCGATCGGCCAACTCTTCGGCGCTTGTTGCCGTGTATTCGACCAAAAGCGCGGCATGCGATTGCACCGCGAGGTCACTGACAATTTGCGGCGTTCCGGGCAGGCTCTGCCCGACCCTCAGCGAAAGCGAATCCATCAGTTCCACGGTCGCGGCGCCGGATTCGACCAGTGCCTCGAGGGACTCGTTGGCCGAGAACAGGTCGTCGAAGACCATCAGCGACGTGGTGACGTGCTTGTGCACCGGCAGCGTCCTGAAGGTCGCCTCCGCGACGAAACCGAGTGTTCCCTCGGAACCGACGATGAGGTGTGCCAGCACCTGGGCGGGATCCTGGTGGTCGAGGAACGAGTTCAGTCCGTAGCCCATGGTGTTCTTCATGGAGAATTGGTGCTTGATGGTTGCCACCGACTCGGCGTTGGTGCGCACCCGCTTGGCCAGGCGTTCGAGGCCTTCGAAGAGATCCGGTTCCAGCGTCCGCAGTTTCTCGTTGGCGTCGGCCGCACCGGTGTCCACCACGGTTCCGCTGGTCAGCACGATGACCAGGGACTCGAGGGTCTGGTAGACGTTGTCGACGGTTCCGCAGTGCATTCCCGAGGAATTGTTGGCCACCACGCCGCCAACGGTGCAGGCAGCCTCGGAGGCCGGATCCGGCCCGAACTTGCGCCCGTAAAGCGCCAGCCGCGCATTCAGCGCCCGCACCGTGACTCCGGGCTGGACGCGCACCCGTTCGCCGTTGTCCAGGACCTCGATGTCCTTGAAGTTCTTGCGCACGTCGACCAGCAGCGAGTCGGTGACCCCCTGTCCTGAGAGCGAGGTCCCGCCCGAACGGAACGTCAGCGGAAGGTTGAGTTCGGCACTGGCCCTGAGCAGGGCGCCGACCTCGGCGCCATCGTTCGGGATCGCCACGGCCCGCGGCGTCAGCAGGAAGTGGGAGGCGTCGTTGGCATAGGCGTGCAGGTCGATGGCGCGTTCGGTGAGCTGGTTGTCATGGCTTAGTGCACTGCGCAGCGTTGAAATCAAGGTATGGCTCTTCCGTTCCATCGGATAAGAATACGCCGGCAAATGTGCCAAGCCCCTGGGACCCGAAACGTACCAACTCGAATATTGTCTAACAAGTACACTTGTCATTCAAGCCGTGTTCGAGAATATCTGTCACGATTAATGTCCCGGTTGCCCGCAAGTCAAAGGATCCGCCCGCATGAGTCAACGCGTCACCGCCCTGTCCATCATTGACGCAATCGTCGCGGACCTGCGTCGGCGGATCTACCAGGGCGAGCTCACACAGGGCGCTGCCCTGACCGAAGCGGAGGTGGCCGCGAACTATGACGTCGCCAGGCCAACCGCCAAGGCCGCCATCGAGCGGCTGGTATCGGAATCACTCCTGGAGCGCGGCGCCCACAAAACTGCGCGGGTCAAGACATTGGGCGCCGATTCGGTCAGGGACATCTATTTCGCCCGGGCGTACCTGGAATCCGAGGTGGTGCGACGCCTGGCCAGGAACACCACCGTCCCGCCGGCGGCTGTCAGCGCGAATGCCGATATCACCGCCCGCACGTCGCGGCCGGCCACGGACATCATCGAACCAGACATGATGTTTCACACCGCCTTGGTCGACGCCATGCAAAACAAGCGGACCAGCGCGATGTACCGGTCATTATTGGGCGAGGTCAGGCTCTGCATGACCCGCGTACAGTCACTGGAGCTACTCGACACCGCCCAGATCGCCGCCGAGCATGCCGCCATCCTCGAAAGGATCGCGGCAGGCGATCCCGAGGGGGCGGCCAACGTGTTGGATGGCCATCTGGCCCACGCCCGGGAGCTGCTGGCGGCGCAGCTCGAAGCGACTTCCGGCTAGGGGCCCGGACGGCGCAAGACAGGCGTTAATGCCACGGGGGGCCCTAGACGCGGCCGCGTGTAACGCAGGGCCCCGGTCGCGCTGATGCGAAAAGTTACTTCTCGCCGTCCAGGAAACGGTCTTCCGCAGCCTCATCGTCCAAGTCTTGCTTGGACTTCTTGGGCCCCTTGGAGTTGAACATTTTTTGCACGTCGGTGTTGGCCGCCAGGCGCAATTTGTTCAGGAAGAGGTAGCTCAGCGCAAAGGCGATCAACAATGCGACCAGGCCCGCAGTGAAAATGGGCCAGCGCAGGAGAACTACGAGTGGAAGGAATACTACGAAGAACAGGGCCAGCCGAATCACGGTGTACTTGAAGAACTGCACCCATACAGTCTAGACGCAGCCAGAACACAGATAAATTCACTAGACTGTCACTATGGTCAGGAACTTTATTTTTTTGGCATTGGTTGCACTGGCGGTAACCATCTATGCCTTGATCGAATGCGTGCGTACGCCTCCGCACGAGGTCCGTTCGCTGCCCAAGGCCGGCTGGGTGGCCGCGATCGTCTTGCTTCCGCTGATCGGGGCCGGGCTGTGGTTCTGGCTGGGTCGGCCCAAGAATACTTCCGATGCGCGAGCGACAGAGTCGCGACAGGGCGCCACGGGTGCCCCGGACGACGATCCGGAGTTCCTTCGCAAGCTCGAGCGGCAGCGTCGCAACAAGGCGCGTGAGGATGAATTGCGCCGCAAGGAAGCCGAGTTGGAGGCCCTGGAGCGCAAATTGCGCGAAGAAGGCAAACCCGGCGACAAGCCCCGTGACGAAGGTGGCAACCCCACGGAAGACACACCGCGGCATACGCCGTAGGTAAAAAGCCCACCGGCAATGCCCCATGGTTGGGTGGGCCACGGACTCCGTGGCCCACCCAACCATTTTTTTAATCGCCCTTGACGTTGATGATCTGGCGCAGCTTGTGCTGCACCCGCACCAGCTCGGCCGCATCTTCCATGACCTGGTCAATGGGCTTGTAGGCGCCGGGGATCTCGTCTATGAAGGCATCCGTGTCGCGGTACTCGATCCCCGCCATAGCTTCGCGCAACTGCTCGAGGCTGAAGGCCTTGCGTGCCGCCGAGCGCGAATACTCGCGACCGGCGCCGTGCGGAGAGGAGTCCAGGGCAACGGGGTTGCCCTTCCCCACGACCACGTATGAGGCGGTGCCCATCGATCCCGGAATCAGTCCATGGTCGCCTTCACGGGCACGGATGGCGCCCTTCCGGGAGAGCCACACCGATTTGCCGAAGTGGGTCTCCTTTTCCGTGAAGTTGTGGTGGCAGTTGATCCGTTCAAGTTCCCGCACCTCTCCGCCGACCCATTCGCCGAACTGGCGGATGACACGGTCCATCATTTCCTCGCGGTTGAGCAGCGCAAAATGCTGGGCCCACCGCAATTCCCGGATGTACGCAGCAAACTCGTCGGTTCCCTCCACCAGGTAGGCAAGGTCCGGGTCCGGAAGATTGATCCAGTACCTCTTGGCCACCTGCTGGGCCACCTTGATGTGCTTGGAAGCGATCTTGTTGCCGATCCCCCGGGAACCGGAATGCAGGAACAGCCAGACGTTCTCATCCTCGTCCAGAGAGACTTCGATGAAGTGGTTACCGGAACCGAGGGTTCCCAGCTGAAGTTCCCAGTTCCCCGCATAGCTCCCCGGATCGAACCCGGCCTCAGCCGCAAGCGCCTTCAACTCGGCGATCCTGGGTGCGGCCGTGGCCACGACCTTTCGGTTGTACCTGCCAGCGGAGAGGGGAATCGCGCGTTCGATGTCCTCGCGCAGCGGCTTGCGGTCCGTGGGGAGCTGGTGCGCGCCGTACTGTGTTTTCACGGCGATCATGCCGCACCCGATATCCACGCCAACGGCGGCCGGAATGATGGCCCCGAGGGTGGGGATCACCGAGCCGACGGTGGCCCCCTTACCGAGGTGCGCATCCGGCATCAGGGCGAGGTGAGGGAAGACGAAGGGCATCTTCGAGGCGGTGATTGCCTGCTCACGGGTCTTCTCGTCCAAGATGGACGCCCAGTTCTTGAGCCGGCTGTTGATGGTCTCCACGAATTCTCTTTCTGCTTGGCTTGTTCCGGCCTGAAGACTCAGGGCGGGTCGAAAGATTCGGGGAAACGATCGGATCCAAAAAAGAAACCCCGAACCGGTGCGGTTGCGGGGTTTTGTGTCCTGCTGGCGTGCAGGGATCTACAAACGGGGCAACCGACGGACTTCTTCTTGCTTTTGCTGGCCAGCAAAAACGCGCAGGGAAAGAACACTGGGCTTAATCATTTTCAGATTCGACATGGTCCTCTTCCCTTCGTTCCGGAGCGGTTCCCGCGGGCGGGATTGTTGGTGAGCCGGCCACCAGCGATGGTCGACAAATGCCGAGCCTAGCAGCCGAAATTGGATTTGGGCAAGGAATCGCCTTCATGCCATTTCGGGCACCACGGCAAGATGGCGCGACGGGCGGGTGCCTTCGAAGGAGAATTCGAATTTCGCCCGGCAACGACTTTGGCGCCCCGGCTCGAGCCCGCGGGGCTCTATGTCGAACCGGTCGACGACACGTCTGCCGGTCCCCGACTTTGGGTCTGTTCGTTAATGCAAACAGCCTTTGTTCCTGAATCAGGAACAAAGGCTGTTTCTTTGTGGCGGGGACAGGATTTGAACCTGTGACCTCCGGGTTATGAGCCCGGCGAGCTACCGAACTGCTCCACCCCGCGTCGGTAGATACAACAATAACAGTGGATTGCCCAGCCACCTAATCGAGCGGTCAACTAGGTGAACTTCCCGAGAATTCCGGCATATCCGGGCCACATTGGGCTATGTTGCACTAATTTCGTTGCCTGAACGCCGCCGATTGCACAACATTCCACGGTGAGGTCGGTCACGATCCCAGGTGAGCGACATGCCGCCCACCCCCGGAAAGTCCCACACGGGGTCTCGGTGCGCCGCCGGCAGGGTTCTCCGCCGTGACCGGCGTCCACCCGGAGCCCGGGCCTCCAGAACGCACCGGTGGCCCCGGACCCGTCGTTACGGGTACGAGGCCACCAGGCTTCTTGCGGCAGGCTTAGAGGCCGGCGTACGAGTGCAGACCGTTGAAGTAGATGTTCACGATGGTGAAGTTGAAGACGATGCAGAGGTAGCCGATGATGCTCAACCAGGCCGAGCGTGCACCGGTCCAGCCACCCGTCGCGCGGGCGTGCAGGTATCCGGCATAGACAACCCAGATCACAAAGCTCCAGACTTCCTTGGTGTCCCACCCCCAGTAGCGGCCCCACGCGGCCTCCGCCCAGATCGCGCCGGCCATGACGGTGAACGTCCACATCACGAATGCCACGGCATTGATGCGGTACGCAAAGTTCTCCAGGGCAGCTGCACCCGGCGCCAGGCGCATGAATGGCATCTTGTCGGCCTTGCCTGCGGCCAATGCATCGATCCTTGAGTGCTGGACCAGTTGGAGCACGTTCATGGCAAAGGTGATGGTGAACAGGGACGAGGCCAGCACCGCGATGGAAACGTGGATAATCAGCCAATAGCTCTGCAGGGCGGGCACCAGGTGCGCAACCGGCGTGGGGAAGCCCATGGTGGCACCACACAGCATCACGGTGACCAGGCCGATGACGAAGGTGCCCATGAAGCGCAGGTCCTTCTTCAGCAGCACGAGAGAGAACACAAGGGCCACCAGGAAGGAGCCCGTGGACAGGAATTCGTACATGTTGCCCCACGGCACGCGGGCGGCCGCCACTCCGCGGGATGCCACGGCAAAGCCCTGCATGAGCACGCCGAGCCAGGTCAGGGACACCGCAACCTTCGCCGCCATGCGCTTCGAGGAGGCGACGGTGTAGTCCATGGAGTCATTGACCAGCTCGTTTGCCGAGCTGCCCGCCGGAGGGGAATCGATGGCACCCGCCGCAACCAGGGTCTTCTTTTCGGACGCAAGTGTGGCGGCGTCGATCTCCTGGATGAGCTTGCTGGACTTTGCAAGGTCCCACGCGAAGGCGACGAAGGCCGAGGCGTAGACGATTGCGGCCAGCAACATGAACAGGTCGCTGTACTGTCCCAAGGCCACGTTGATCGTGGGCATGTCGTTTTCCATAGGGTCTCCTAGACTCCGGCTCGCTCAACGGCGGGCCATTGCTGCTCAAGAAGCTTACGCAACTCCTTGGCTTCGGATTCGAGGCGGTGGTCTTCACCACGGGCCAGCAGTCCGTATTCGATTATCCGCTCTTCACGGCCAGAGCCGTCAACAGTGGTCCTGATTTTCACCCAGGCACGGCGGCGTGGGGTAAAGAGCGAGATCGCCAGTCCCAGCAGGGCAAGTGCAGCAAAGATCGCCACGGGACGCTTGCTCGGGTCGTAGGCGATGTCCACGCCAATGAAGCGCTTGAGACCGTCAAAGGAAATGCTCCCCTTGCCGTCGGGCAGCTCGTACGTTTGACCGGCGCCAAGCACGATGCCACCGGCGTCAAGGTTTCTGTTGTTCAGTTCCTCGAGCTCGTCGGTTTCCAGCACATAGACGTTTTGAGGCGTGCCGTTGTCCAGCCCCAGGTTCCCATAGAAGGAGTTCAGCTGCAGCTGCGGGTTGATCGCGTTCGGGTCCCCGGAAATGGCAAACCCTGTTTCATCGGTCATGGCCGTGGGAAGCAGGAATCCCTGGAATCCAAGTTGTTCCGGCTTCGCATCGGGAACCTTGATGACCATCAGGGAGGTGTACATGCCATCCTGCGGAACCGAGACCACCGGGCCGCTGAAGGCAATGTCGCCGTCGCCGTCGCGGACCGTGACGACCGGCGCGTATCCGTTGCCGACCAGGTACATGTCCGCGCCATCGATGCGCAGTGGGTGGTTCACCCGGAGCTTTTCCTTTTCGGGTTCGGCGTCCGGACTGCGGCGGGTCTCAACCTCGGCCGTGAAGTCGATCGGCTGGCCGAAGTGCGTGGTGGATTCCCGGTCGAAGGTGATGTTGAACTTATCGAGTTTGACCGAGTAGGGGTCAAGCGAATCTTCGCGGAACAGGGTTCCAGGCTTGAAGGAGTCGTAGGAAACCAGCGAGTTCACGAAGGTCTCCCCCTCCACGAGGACCCGCTGGCCGTTGTAGCCGAAGGCACCGCCGACGCCCACCGAGGCCAAAAGGCCAACCAGTGAAATATGGAACAGGAGGTTGCCGATTTCCCGGCTGTACCCACGTTCGGCGCCGACCGAAGGATTGGAGCCCCCGGGCCGGGCTTCGGAACGGTATCCGCGCTTCTTCAGGAGACTGGCAACGTCCCGGACAACCCGTTCGTCGCTTGCGCCGGATTCTTCGGCAGACTGGATCCTGAAGCTGCCGTTTTGGGGCAGGCGATTCAGCCGCGACGGTGTCCGTGGCGGCGGTGTGCGCAGCGCCTTGGCGTGCTTCTTGACGCGCGGCAAGATGCATCCGATGAGGGAAATAAACAGCAGCAGGTAGATGGCCGAGAACCACACCGAGGAATACACATCGAAGAGCTGGAAGCGATCCAGCCATTCGCCGGTGGTCGGCTTGTTGGTCAGGTAGGTGGTCACCTGCTCCGGGTTGATGGAGCGCTGTGGAAAGAGCGAACCCGGGACTGCCGCCACCGCCAGGAGCAGCAGCAGAAAGAGCGCCGTGCGCATGCTGGTGAGCTGGGTCCAGGCCCAGCGAATCATCCCAAGGAATCCAAGGGCCGGAACCGCAACATCTTTTTTCATGTCTGGCTTATTCATTAGATGGGCAACTTCACTTCGTTGGCGAACCAGTCTTGCAATTGCGTGACCCATGAACCCCAGAGTCCGGTGGCCATGAGGATTCCCAAGAGAATCAGCATGCCTCCGCCGAAGCGCATGATTGAGAGTTGATGGCGGCGGAAGAACTTCATTGCGCCCATGCCTCGGCGAAGCGCCATGGCAATGAACAGGAATGGCAGTCCGAGTCCCATGCAGTAGAAGAACGTCAGCAAAGCTCCCTTGGCGGGGTTGGGGTCGACGCCCGTGCTCATGGCCAGTACCGCAGCCAGGGTGGGTCCGATACACGGCGCCCATCCCAATCCGAAAGTGACTCCCAAAACCGGGGCGCCCCAGAGGCCAGCCGGTGGCTTCCGGTGGATCTTCGCATCGCGTTGCATGAACGAAAAACTGCCCATGAAAACAAAGCCCATGAGGATCACAACAATGCCAAGGACCTGAGTGATCCAGGCACCCTCGAACTGCATCCACGCAGCCACTTGCGAGAAAACCACGCCCGCCAGGACAAAGACGGTAGTAAAGCCAAGGATGAAAAGTCCAATGCCTGCAACCATGCGCCCGCGCCGTTGATCGGCAAGGTCGGCACCGGACAGGCCGGTGACGTAACCCAAGTAGCCCGGCACCAAGGGCAGCACGCAAGGGGAAAGAAAGGAGACCAGTCCCGCCAGGACGGCAACGGGAACCGCGAGAATCAGGGATCCGTCTTGGACAATTTCGGCGAACTGGTTGCCTTGGGCAGGCAGCGTCAAAGCGCCGGCCAACACTGAATTGATCACAACGACTCGGTAAGGGCCGTATTGATTAGGGCCTTGAGCGTGGGCTTGTCGGCGACACCAAGTATTCGGGCCGAGACTCGGCCCTGTTTGTCGAGCACCAAGGTGGTGGGCACGGCCTTGAGCGGAACGTACTTCGTCATGGCGAGCTGAATCGTGCCCTGCGTGTCCTGCACCGACGGGTATTTGATTCCGAAGGTGCGCTCGAAGGCCTCTGCTGCTTCCTTCTCGTCACGCACGTTGATGCCGATGAATTCGGCCTTGCCCTTGAATTCGTTGTTGAGTTCGACCATGTGCGGGGCCTCGATGCGGCACGGGGCGCATGCCGCGTACCAAAAGTTCAGAACGGTGGCTTGTCCAGCCCAGGTGGCCGAATCGATAGTTGTTCCGTCGTAGGCCACCGCGTTGATCTCGACCGGAGCCGTGCGCGAGTCCGGACCGTATTCCTCCACCGAGCCGTCACCGGCAATGTAATTCTTGTTATTGCCTTCGCGCGCCTGTTTGGCCAGGGGGTCTTCCTCCCCCACGCATGCCGCCAGCGGCAGCACGGCGGCGCCAAGTACCGCAGCGCGCAAGAATGTACGTCGTCCCAAACGCTTCGCTTGGGACGAGATGGGATCGGTCATGATCTCAAGCTCCAGGGATGTTCGCAGCGTTGGCCAAGAGGTCCACGCTAGGTTCTGCATAACGGACTGCGACCAGACTTTCACCTTCAAAGTCCAGGCTAGTCACGGAGGTGAGAGTGCACTCGCGTTTCCGCGGGTCGTGCCACAGGGCCTTGCCCTCGGCGGAGCGGCGCGTAACCCAAATGGGCAGCTGGTGGCTGACCAAAATGGCTTGCGCCCCTCGGCCGCCAAGTTCCACCGCGCGGTCGCGGTGTTCCACAATGGCGGTCATCATTCGTTCCACCTGGTCCCGGTAGGGTTCCCCCCAGGATGGACGAAATGGATTTACGACGTAGGACCAGTACTTCGGTTCCTTCAGTCGGTTCTTGATCTGGGAGAGCCCCTGGAAGCGGTTCGCTGCCTCGATGATCCGATCATCTGTCACGATTTCCAGGCCCAACGCCGCTGAGGTGGGCATTGCCGTTTCCTGTGCCCGGACGAGCGGGGATGACACCAAGTGGGTGATATTTGCACCGGCGTTTCGCTGGGCCGTGAAGTATTCCGCGGCCCGCTCGGCCATTTGGTTGCCGAGATCGGAGAGGTGGAATTCCGGTAGCCGACCGTAAAGGACCCTGTCCGGGTTATACACTTCGCCGTGACGCAGAAGGTGAACGGTGGCAGTCGACATGAATTAAGTGTCTCAAATCTTTGTTCCGTTACCTAAACCGGATACTTGATTTTGCCCACGCGGCCGACCCTTGGACGCGCCCCGACGCCGTTGGTGCAATGCCCCTGCCTCTTTACCCAACACCTCAGGCAACCTGCAAGGCCCGACCCATGTAGGGACTTTGGCCAAAGTTTCCGGCGAAACGAAAAACCATCCTTTGGGAGGGGTGAAAAGCAATCTCGAACCGATATCGTGAGGATAAGCCGTACTTTTCCAACCCCAAGGAGCAGGTTATGTCTACCCCTGAAAATGATCCCCTGAATCCCGAGAAGCCGTCCGAGGACCCCGCACCGCCGCAATACGGACAGCGTGCACCGCAAGATCCGAATGCTGCCGGGCAGGCCCCGTACGGCCAGCCGCCGCAGTACGGCGCACAGCAGCCGAATCCGTATGGCCAAAACCCCAACCCATATGGCCAGCCTGCACCAGCGAACAACCCCTACGGCCAGCAGCCACCGCAGTCGCCATATGGCCAGCAACCATACGCCGGTGGATTCCCGGTTCCCCCGCAGGGCAACTTTGCACCGCCCCAGATGCCCACCCACCGCCCCAAGGAGCTGGACACCTCTTTCTGGGCGATCCTGGCTGCAGGCGTCGCATTCTTGTTGAGCTCCGTGTTTGGTTTGAGCACCGCCGCGATCATGCAACAGGTCCAGGCAGTTCCCGAGCTGGAGGAACAGCTCGAGGCTGCGGGAATGAGCATCACCGATGCAATCCCCATGATCCAGACCACGGCGATCGTATTCGCGGTGATCGGCTTGTTGCTATACGTCCTGATTGCGTTCATGGTCCGCAAGGGAAGCGGTGTCGCACGCATCTTCGCCACGATCTTCGCAGTCCTGTCGTTGTTCAGCATTGGCAGCGGAGTGTTGATGGCCCTCTCGGTCGTTCTGGGCGTGGCCGGCGTGGTCTTTGCTTGGTTGCGCCCCTCCAGCCAGTTTATTGCCGCGCGGCGGGCGGCGCGGGCGGCCGGATACCGCTAAACAGCGCCTCCTAAAAATGGTCCGTGGGATCGAGCCGGCAACGGCTGGATCCCACGGACCATTTTGTGTTCAAGGCTGATGGCTGATCTTCGACCGGCACCTAGGAATCGAGGTTTTGTGCGTGGTAGGCCAGGATTTGCAGCTCGGTGGCCAGATCGACCTTGCGCAGATTGACCCCTGCCGGGACGTGCAGCACAACCGGGGCAAAACTCAGGATGCTTCGTACACCGCTTGCCACCAGTTTGTCGCACAAGTCCTGGGCGGCTGCCCCGGGAACTGACAGCACGGCCATGTTTGCGCCGGTGTCTTCGAGGATCTTGTCGAGATCGAGAATGGGTTGGACCTGCAAGTCCCCGACTGTGCTTCCGATAACCTCCGGTGAGGAATCCATTAGCGCAACGATCTCGAATCCGCGGCTTCTGAATCCGCCATACCCTGACAACGCACGGCCCAGGTTTCCGGCACCGATGATTGCCACGCGCCACTGACGCAGGAGCCCCATGGCCTTGGAGATATGTTCGGCCAGCTCCGTCACCACGTAGCCCACTCCACGGGTCCCATAAGATCCAAGAAGAGAAAGGTCCTTGCGCAGGATCGCCGGATTAACCCCCGCTTCCGTGGCCAGGACACCTGATGACGTACGTGCCTCGCCGCGCGTCTGCATGGTGTTCAGTGCCCGCAGGTACTGGGTCAACCGTGCAAGGGTCGCTTCGGGAAGAAGCCTGCCCAGCGAACCGGTGGGCGCCTGTTCCACGGTCAAGTCGGGCACCAGGCCACGCTCGATCTGAGGGTCGGCAGCCGGGACGTTTGCTTCGCTGCTTGCGGGGGCGCGCTCGGTGGGCATTCTGTTTTGACTCAATTCCTTGGATACCTTAATGACTTATCAACCAGTTCATGCGACGCCTCGCCCTAACTGGTCAGCAAGGTCTCAAGGCGCTGGGCATCAATCACCCAAAAGTCCCGCACCCGTCCGTCAACCAACAGCACGGGCACCTCTTCCGAGTGGCGTGCCAAGAGTTCAGCGTCCTGATCGATGTCAACTTTCTGCCAGGTGTAATCCAGCCGGCTGGTGACCTCATCGAGTGTCTCGATCGCGGCCAGGCACAGATGGCATCCGGACCGAACCAACAACGTAATTTCCCGCGGGGTCTGCTCACTGCTCATGCCCCAACGCTACCGCTCCCGCCAAAAAAGATTGCAATACACTGGGCGGATGCCCTCTAACCTTTCCCCTGTTTCAGTCCCTGGGCAAGAGCCGGTGCACGCGAGCTCGACCGCGGCCTTCTTCGATGTGGACAACACCATGATGCGCGGCGCATCGCTATTCGCCGTAGCCCGAAAAATGTATCAACGACGGGCATTTAGGCTGCGTGAGGTGGCATGGTTTGCCCTCCACCAGTTGCGCTTTGTGGCCCGGGGAGAGAACCTCGGCGACATTCAGGCCATCCGCGACCGTGCGCTCTTGATGGCCGCAGGGTTCTCCGTGGCGGATATGGTTGCGCTCGGGGATGAAATTTATGACGAATTCATTGAGTCGAAAATCTGGCCAGGCACCCGTGCAATTGCCGACCAGCACCTGCACGCCGGGCGGAGGGTGTGGCTTGTCACTGCCACGCCGCTGGAGGTCGCCTCGGTGATGGCCCGCCGGCTCGGGCTCAGTGGCGCACTGGGCACGAGCGTGGAACATGTCGAGGGGCTCTACACCGGTCGCCTGGTCGGCGAGATCCTGCATGGGGCGGCGAAGGCCGAGGCGGTCCAGGACCTGGCCCTGACGGAGGGGCTGGACCTTGACGAATGCTGGGGGTACAGCGACTCGCACAACGATATCCCGATGCTTGAGGCGGTGGGACACCCCGTGGCCATCAATCCCGACTGGCGTTTGCGCCGCCATGCCAAGGACCGGAACTGGCCGGTTTACGATTTCCGGACCGGACGCAAGGCCGCGACCTTCGGGTTGAAGGCCGCGGGGATCTCGGGAGCCCTTTGGGGGCTGTGGCGCAGTTTCGGCGCTCTTCGCCGCCGCCCCTGACATTCCAGACGCCAGCCCACGGCCCATTCCCCACCATGCAAAAAGGTGCGTTTCCCCAAGAGGGAAACGCACCTTTTTACATGCTTAATTCCGGGCAAGCCCGGAACTGCATTTACTTCTTATTACGACGCTGGTGGCGGGTCTTACGAAGCAATTTACGGTGCTTCTTCTTGGCCATACGCTTGCGGCGCTTCTTAATAACAGAGCCCATAATGGTTCCTCACAAACTGATTCGATTGCCGACTACTATTTCTTCGGCACCAAAGCACCAGAATAGCCAACTGGACGTTAAACGTTCCTTAACAGATTACCTGCTTCTAGAGCAGATTCTGACCACTCGCGAAATTCGGCGGCGCTAGCCGGTGTTGGAGTCCCAGCCGAACCCGGCCGCCCGCAGGTACTCTTGCACGGCGTTTTCGGGTACACGGTAGGAACGACCAAACCTCACGGCCGGCAACTCTCCAGAATGGACGAGGCGGTAAACCGTCATCTTTGACACACGCATCACCTCGGCAACCTCGGCCACCGTCATGAAACGCGCGCTGGCAAAGTTTTGCGATTCGACCATTCCCTGTTTCTCCTGACAATTTCACATAGCAATCATGCCTTGGCACAGACTGAGGAACGTACCTTGTCTGTGCCAACACCCCAAGATACCCTATGTCCTTGGGACTCACTTTAGTGGCTCGTGGGGCCAATGTGAACGATTCTCGGCTTTGCGGGACCACCATTTAATACTGGGGAACATATTTTGCGCATTTAACGCGCCGAACGCACCGCTTCGGCAAGGGTCGCCAGCAATTCGGCGCTGGTATCCCAGCCCATGCAGGCGTCGGTGACCGACTGCCCGTAGTTCAGTCCGGCCAGGACGTCCGAGCCCGCCTCCACGGCATCCGGATCATGTTTCTGCGCGCCCGGCACCAGGAAGCTCTCGGCCATGATTCCGGCAATGGCCTGATCACCATCGGCAATTCGGGCGGCCAGCTCGATGATGACTTCCCGCTGGCGCAGGTGGGACTTGCCCGAGTTTGCATGGGAGGCATCGACAATCAACCGCGGGTTCATGCCCGCGTTGCCCATCGCGGCCGAAGCGGCGGCCACGGGTTCGGCGGCGAAGTTCGGTCCGTCGGCACCTCCCCGCAGGATCAAGTGGGAGTCTTCGTTTCCCGCGGTCCTGACCACCGCGGTACGCCCGTCGTCGCTGATGCCCAGGAAGGACTGCGGGGAGCCCGCGGCCTGGCAGGCATCGATGGCAACCTGCACCGATCCGTCAGTGCCGTTCTTGAACCCGACGGGCATCGACAAACCCGAGACCAGTTGCCGGTGCGTCTGGCTTTCGGTGGTGCGCGCCCCGATTGCGCCCCAGCTGATGAGATCCGCCAGGTACTGGGCACTGAGTGGCTCGAGGAATTCGGTGGCCAGCGGCAGGCCCAGGTTGCCCGCCGCAAGCATGAATTCGCGGGCCGTGCGCAGCCCCGCGGCCATGTCGTGGCTACCATCCAGGTGCGGGTCGTTGACCAGGCCCTTCCAGCCCACGGTGGTCCGCGGCTTTTCGAAGTAGCTGCGCATCACCACCAGCAGTTCGCCCTCGTGTTCCTTCGCCGCCGTGGCGAGCCTGGTGGCGTATTCCAGCCCGGCCACCGGGTCGTGGATCGAGCAGGGACCGATGATGACCAGCAGGCGCTCATCGAGCCCGGAGAGCACTGCACGGACCTCCTGGCGCGCCCGCATGATCCGGTAACCCTGGGCATCGCCCGCGGGAAGCTCGGCGACCAATTCCGCGGGAGTCGGCAGTTCGGTGATCCCCAGGACGCGCTCGTTGGTGTTGGCGCGGTGCTGTGTCTCGGTGGCGATGGCGGTGCTCATGGTCTGGGGCCTCTCGGTTTCAGCCCCGCGCCGTGCGGTGGGGGGCCTGGTGGTTTCAATGCGGCCCCGGAGATCTCGCTGCGTATTCCTTCAGGGCCGCTATCTTGGAAATAGCGAAGGGCCGGCAAGCAATAGCTTGCGGCCCTTGTCGGCTCTGAAGGTGGGTATGCGAAATTATCGCGTCTTAGGCCCCTCCAGAGCCGACACAAAATACGCATACCAACGTTGAGTCATGGTTGAGAATTTACAGCGGTGCAACGCAAATGACAAACGCGCCCCTTCGCATGCCCGAAACAGTTCGTCATGAAGCACGACAAAGGGGGCGGGACAGTCCCGACGGATCCATGGGAGGTTCCCGTCTGCACTGCCCCGCCCCCTCGGCGCGCGGCTCGAGGGCCGGCTACCTAGATGAGGCCCTGGGCCAGCATCGCGTCGGCTACCTTCACAAAACCGGCGATGTTGGCGCCGGCTACGTAGTTGCCCGGCACGCCGTACTCGTCTGCGGTGGAGGCACAGCGGTCGTGGATTCCGACCATGATCTCGGTAAGGCGCGCCTCGGTGTGGGCGAAGCTCCACGAGTCACGGCTGGCGTTCTGCTGCATTTCCAGTGCGGAGGTGGCCACGCCGCCGGCGTTGGCAGCCTTGCCCGGCGCAAAGAGCACCCCTGCGTCCTGGAACAGCGAGGTTGCTGCGGCGGTGCAGGGCATGTTGGCGCCCTCGGCCACGGCAACGACGCCGGAGTCGATCAGCTTCTTGGCATCCTTGGCGTCCAGTTCGTTCTGCGTGGCACACGGCAACGCCACGGTGGCATCGACGTCCCAGACGTTGCCGCCCTCGACGTAGTGCACCTTCTTGGACTTGGCGCGCACTGCGTACTCGCTGATGCGCCCGCGCTCGACTTCCTTGATCTGGCGCAGCAATTCGACGTCGACGCCGCGTTCGTCAACGATGTACCCGGCGGAATCCGAGGCAGTCACGACGCGGGCACCGAGCCCCTGGGCCTTTTCGATGGCGTTGATGGCCACGTTGCCCGAACCCGAGACCGAGACGCGCTGGCCGTCGAAGCTGGCCCCGCGGGTCTTGAGCATCTCGTCGGTGAAGATGACCGCGCCGTAGCCGGTGGCCTCCGGGCGAACCAGGGATCCGCCCCAGCTGATGCCCTTGCCGGTGAGCACACCGGACTCGTAGCGGTTGGTGATGCGCTTGTACTGGCCAAACAGGTAGCCGATTTCGCGCCCGCCCACACCGATGTCACCGGCGGGAACGTCGGTGTACTCGCCGATGTGGCGGTACAGCTCGGTCATGAACGACTGGCAGAAGCGCATGACCTCGGCGTCGGACTTGCCGCGCGGATCGAAGTCCGAGCCGCCCTTGCCGCCGCCGATGGGCATGCCGGTGAGCGAGTTCTTGAAGATCTGCTCAAAGCCCAGGAACTTGACGATGCCCAGGTACACCGAGGGGTGGAAGCGCAGTCCGCCCTTGTACGGGCCCAGGGCGGAATTGAATTCAACGCGGAATCCGCGGTTGATCTGTACCCGGCCTTCGTCATCCATCCACGGCACGCGGAAGATGATTTGGCGTTCGGGCTCACACATACGCTGCAGGATCGCAGCTTCGGCATATTCAGGATGCTTGCGCGAGACCGCTTCGAGGCTTTCAAATACCTCGGTCACCGCCTGGTGGAATTCTGCTTCACCGGGGTTGCGACGGAACACTTCGTCGCGAATGGTCGCTAGATGCTGGTCCAAGTCTTATCTCCTCATCACTTGGGGCAGGCACGAGGGCACGCTGCCGCCATGTCTGGCGACGCTGCCCCAGACGTCGAGAATGCCACGGCCGCGTCCCGTCGGCACAACCGGGCGTCATCAATCGAGCACGCTCGCGTAATGTTTTTGCGCTTCGGTGTATGATTTCGCGCCGGCATTTCCGCGTGCGGAGGAGGTGCGGAAGGCTAGCGCTTTCTGCCGAACTTCGGCTTGGGCAGGCGCTCCAGGAAGTCGTGGGCGCGGCCGGTGACCTGTTCCAGTCCGCGTCCCACGGTCCGTCCGAGTTGCGCGGCGGCCACCGTGGCCTGGCTGGTCGCCTCGTACGACCCCAGTTGCGGATCGGCATAGATCTCGGGGGCCAGGCCCAGGGCTGGCGCAGGGGGAACGAAGCCGTGCAACCAGGCCTGCAGGTGCAGGAACGTCGCCGGTTCCAGTGCGTAATAGCGGCGCTGCCCGTCGGCGCGCATCGAGACCATGCCTGCCTCGCGCAGGACCTTCAGGTGCTTGGAAACGGTCGGCTGGGAAACGCCCAGGGCTTCGACCAGGGACCCGACCGAGCGCGACTCCTCGCGCAGGGAATCGAGCAGCCTGCGCCGGGTGGGGTCGGCCAGGGCGGAAAAGATATCATCATGAGCCACCGCATAACCCTATCCGCATATACGTGCGATGGCATCTTTGGGCGCCCTAATCGAACCAGGGGTCAAGCCCGAACAGCGGGAAGATCTCCTTGCGGGTGGCCATCACGGTGCGGTCCACCGGGTCCGCCGGGTCGTAGCCGACCTCCCAGCTGCGCCACCACAATTCGGCGTTGTCGCCCATGGATTCGGGGGTGCGGATCCCGTAGCGCTGAAGCACGTAGTCGCGCCAGCTGCGCGGCACCGGCGTGGCCAGCGGGACAGGCTTGCCCGAGGCGACCGCCACCAGGTGGCTCCACGCCCGCGGAACCACCGAGGCGGTGTTGTAGCCGCCCCCGCCGGTGGATATCCAGCGGCCGCCGCAGAGCCTGCGGGCCAGTTCGGCAATGTCCAGCGCGTTCTGCCGCTGCGCATCAATGGTCAGCCGGAGGTTGGACAGGTCGTCGTCCCGGTGCCCGTCGCAGCCATGCTGGGAGACGATCACCTCCGGCCCGAAGGCCTCCGCCAGCTGCGGGACGACCGCGTGGAAGGCGCGCAGCCAAGCGGCGTCGCCGGTGCGCGGGGGCACGGCGATGTTCACCGCGGTGCCCTGTGCGTTGGGCCCGCCGATCTCGTTGGCGAACCCGGTGCCGGGGAACAGCGACATGCCCGTTTCGTGGATGGAGATGGTCATGACCCGCGGGTCGTCCCAGAAGATCGACTCGGTCCCGTCGCCGTGGTGGGCGTCCACGTCGATGTACAGCACCTTCTGCACGCCGCCGTCGAGCAATCGCCGGATCGCCAGGGCCGCGTCGTTGTAGATGCAGAAGCCGCTGGCCTTGGAGGCCGAGGCGTGGTGCATGCCGCCGCCGAAGTTGACCACGTGCAGGGCGCTCTCGTCCAGGATGGCCTCGGCGGCCAGCAGCGAGCCCCCGGCCAGCCGGGCGCTGGCCTCGTGGATCCCGGCGTAGGCGGGGTTGTCCTCGGTGCCCAGCCCGCGGGCCTCGTTGGGCACATGGGGATTGGCGCTGACCTCGTGGACGGCGGCGATGTAGGCCGGCTCGTGCACCGCGGCCAGTTCCGCATCCGTTGCCACGGGCGGGGCCGCCACGGTGAGATTGGCGCGCTCGAACAGGCCCAGGTCCGTGCAGAGCCGGGCGGTGAGATCCAGCCGGAGCGGGTGCATGGGATGGGTCTCGCTAAAGCGGTACTCCATCATCTGCTCGCTCCAGATCACCTGGGTCGGGGGCAGTGGCTCATTTGCGGCAAACACCCCTTCAGGCTACGCGATCGGCACCGCCGGTGTGTGCCAAGACACCCTCGTGACCTCCGCCAACGCAGGTCCACGGCGCCCGGCGCGGGTCGCGCCAGCGCGTCGGCGGGCCACCGGAGGATCCCGCTGCGGCATGGTTTATTGTGGGATCCTGCGGGGCAGCGCTTCCGCACCGAAGTTTTCCACGTCTTGGAGCCGAGCAGATCACATGGGAATGCCTCCCTTTTCCGAACCAGCACGACGGCAGGGCACCGAGTCGGGCGCGCCGGCCCGCTGGCGCCTGCGCCTGGACCAGTGGCGCCGGCTGGTGTCCGACTTCACCGTCCGCTCCCCCGCACGCCTGGCCCTGTTCACCTTTACCCTGGTGATCTCACTGTTCACCTCCGTGCTGGCCCTGCCGGTGTCCTCCGCGACCGGCGAGCCCACGCCGTTTTACGATGCCTTGTTCACCGCAGTTTCCGCGGTGTGCGTCACCGGACTGACCGTCGTCTCGACCGCCACGCACTGGTCCTTCTTTGGGCAGCTGGTGATGATCATCGCGGTGTTCGTCGGCGGGTTGGGCATCCTGACCCTGGCCTCGGTGCTCTCCCTGGCGGTGTCCAAGCGGCTGGGGGTGCGCGGCAAGCTGCTGGCGCAAAGCTCCATGAACACCTCCGCGGCCTCCACCCTCGGCGAGGTCGGTTCGCTGCTGCGCATCGTGATCACCACCTCCGTGGCCATCGAGGTGGCCTTGGCCCTGATGCTGATCCCGCGCTTCCTGATCCTGGGCGAACCGATCGACGAGGCCGTGTGGCACGGGATCTTCTACGCGGTCTCCTCCTTCAACAACGCCGGATTCACCCCGCACTCCGACGGGCTGGTCCCCTACGAGACCGACCTGTGGATCCTGGTGCCGCTGATGCTCGGGGTGTTCCTGGGATCCCTGGGCTTCCCGGTGCTGATGGTGCTCCTGGCCCACCGCTTCAACACCCGGAAGTGGTCGCTGCACGCCAAGCTCACCCTGGTGGTCACCGGGATGCTGCTGGTGGCCGGCGCGCTGCTGTGGGCGGTGGCCGAGTGGACCAACCCCGACACCATCGGCTACATGTCCAACAGCGACAAGGTCATCCACTCGGTCTTCGCCTCCGTGATGACGCGCTCGGGCGGATTCAACCTGGTGGAACAGGGCGAGATGCACCAGGTGACGATGCTGCTGACCAACGCGCTGATGTTCGCCGGCGGCGGCTCGGCCTCCACGGCCGGCGGCATCAAGGTCACCACCATCGCGGTGATGTTCCTGGCGATCTTCGCCGAGGCCCGCGGCGACACCGACGTGCGCGCCTTCGGCCGGCGCATCCCGGAGGGCACCATGCGCGTGGCCATCTCGGTCATCGTCTTGGGCGCCACACTGGTGATGCTGGCCACGGCCTCGCTGCTGGCCATCAGCGGGACCTCCCTCTCGCGCGCGCTCTTCGAGTCGATCTCGGCCTTTGCTACCGTGGGGCTGAGCACCAACCTTTCGGGGGAATTGCCGCCGGCGGGCAAGTACGTGCTCTCCGCACTGATGTTTGCCGGCCGAATCGGTACGATTACCCTTGCGGCGGCGCTGACCTTGCGCCAGCGCAACCAGCTTTACCACTTCCCCGAAGAGAGGCCGATCATTGGCTGAGAAAAACACGGACCACAACGCCGCGGTGCTGGTCATCGGGCTGGGCCGCTTTGGCGCCTCGGTGGCCGAGCAACTGGTCAAGCAGGGCCGCGAGGTGCTGGCCATCGAGCGCAACCAGGAACTGGTGCAGAAGTGGGCCTCGGTCCTCACCCACGTGGTGGAGGCCGACGCCACCAACATCGATGCGCTGCGCCAGCTCGGCGCCCAGGAGTTCACCTCCGCGGTGGTCGGGGTGGGCACCTCGATCGAGTCCTCCGTGCTGATCACCGTGAACCTGGTGGACCTGGGCATCGAGCACCTCTGGGTCAAGGCCATCACGCCCTCGCACGGCAAGATCCTCACCCGCATCGGCGCCAACCACGTGATCTACCCGGAGGCGGACGCCGGGGTGCGCGCCGCCCACCTGGTCGGCGGGCGGATGCTCGACTTCATCGAGTTCGACGACGGTTTTGCCATCGTGAAGATGTACCCGCCCAAGGAGACCCAGGGCTTCACCCTGGCCGAGTCCCAGGTCCGCTCCAAGTACGGGATCACGGTGGTGGGCGTGAAATCCCCCGGCGAGGACTTCACCTATGCCCAGCCCGACACCAAGGTGACCCGGCGCGACGTGCTGATCGTCTCGGGCCACGTGGATTTGCTCGAGCGCTTCGCAGCCCGGC